>NZ_CALPCS010000003.1 GCF_943193065.1 Veillonella agrestimuris | reverse complement strand
TGGTGACTCACCCGCGACTCGAACGCGGGACACCCTGATTAAAAGTCAGGTGCTCTGCCAACTGAGCTAGTGAGTCATGTTGGCAGGGGTGGCTGGGATCGAACCAGCGCATAACGGAGTCAAAGTCCGTTGCCTTACCACTTGGCGACACCCCTGTGTTGATTGCAATATATAGGTTGTGGGGTGAGTAGTGGGGATCGAACCCACGCATAACGGAGCCACAATCCGCCGTGTTAACCGCTTCACCATACCCACCACCTGTAGGCATCATAAAGACTGTGCGTCTTCATAACAAATAATATTATATTGGCTAGGAAGATTTGTGTCAACAACTTTTTCAACTTTCATAAAACTTTTATGTTAGTCATAATTGCCATTGAAATTCACTAACCGTATCCCTCGTGACAAATAAAAAGGGATGCCCACTTATTAGAAATCATCTAATTAAATGGTGCTCCCCTATTATACATATAAACTATTTAGTTGGCAAATAGTTTTTTACAAAATTCGGCAAAGCAAATGCTGCTTTCTGAATCTCATCATTATAATACTTCGTTTCAAAGTTTTGTACCCTATTAGCAGTCCATGTTAATGGGTCATATTTTTTAGACCCCAAAGTGAAACAATGCATACCTGCTGGATACAACGGAATAAACGCAGTATATAATCGAGTAATCGGGAAATGATCGTTAACATAACCAAATACTTTTTCTACTAATGGTTGATGTAACATCGGAGATTCTGTTTGTTGCACAAAAAGACCGTCTTCTTTCAAAGCCTTTAATGTATTTACATAGAACTCTTCTGTAAACAAACCTTCCCCTGGACCAATTGGGTCAGAGCAGTCAACGATAATTACATCGTAATAATTTTCGCTTTCCGCCATAAATCCAATACCATCGCCAATTTTCACAGTCAACTTTGGATGATTTTCAATCATAGCTTTTGCAATAGTTGGGAAATATTCTTTCGCCAACTCAACTACTTTGCCATCAATTTCTACCATAGTCACTTCTTTTACTGCATCATGACGAACGCACTCCCGCGCTACTCCACCATCACCGCCACCGATGATCAAAACCCTTTCTGGATTTGGATGCAAGAATAATGGCACATGAGACATCATCTCATGGTAGATGAACTCTTCTCGCTCAGACGTTTGAAAGACACCATCTAAAGCAAGCATCATACCGTATTCTTTAGATTTAAATACTTTTATTTTTTGAAATTCAGACTCTCCAGAAAACAAAATTTCTTCTGCTTCTGCGCTGAGTCTCAAATGAGGTGTTTGCTCCTCTGTAATCCATTGGCTCATGATGCCCTCCAATTATAATTACGCTTTTTTACTAATATAACAAAAACCACCGCCAAGTATAGTATCTTTCAACCAATTAGAAAGTGAGAAATCTCGAATCTCCCCTTCATCAAAAATACCACACCGTACATCGTCACCGACGCGGAATATTTTATAAATCGGTACCCAGTGCCATGTATAGAGAGCTCGTTCCCTACCTTTATGTCGATTCAAAAAGGCTACTGGAACATCTTGCGCCAGCCCCCTTTCAATAAATGTAGCTGCAGCCTCAACGTCAATGCGAGATGCACAAAACGGAGATACATTGATCATATGCACATCATAAGGCAAGTTAAAATCCACCATCAACTTTTTCAAACCCGCATCCATCCATTGTGTTTTATAAACACCGCCACCAAAGCGAGGTTTAACATAGTTCCACATGATATTCATTCTTTCTAGGGCTTTTTCCTGATTTGATGCTGACGAAAATTCCAACATGCCATCGCGAAACTGAGAGTAACTCAACACTTGAGTCGCCGTTGTAGGACCACAACCGGAAATGCGTTGCCACTCGTCGCCAAACCACTCTTGATCATAACCATGCGAAATATTACCATTCACATCAATATACAACCATTCTGGGTGTTTAATCGATACTTCAGTCATTGTATTAACCTTCGATTACTTCTAGTGTTTCCATGATGTCGCCTTGATCAATTTTATCGACTACATCCATACCTTCAATTACTTTACCAAACACAGTGTGAACACCATCTAAATGAGGTTGTGGTTCATAAACGATAAAGAATTGACTTCCACCTGTATTTGGACCGCGATGAGCCATGGACAACGCACCACGCTCATGTTTATGGGGATTCCCGATTAATTCATCTTTGATTGTATAGCCTGGGCCACCAGTACCATTGCCATTAGGGCAACCACCTTGAGCTACGAAACCAGGAATAACACGATGGAATCGCAAGCCATTGTAAAAACCTTTATTAATAAGATCAATAAAATTTTGTACAGTCCCTGGTGCTTCTTTATCAAATAATTCAATAATAATATCTTGGCCTTTCGCCATATGAATTTTTACTTGTTTCATTGTTTCGGTACCTCCAAAATCGTACGCAACACATGGGCTGCTAATAAAAAACCTGCCACAGGCGGCACAAAGCTACATGTTCCAGGACTCCGACCTTCATCGCGAAACTCTGGTTTTGTTGGTACTTCTCTAGAAAACACCACCAGCTGTTTCTTAATCCCTCGTTTTCTTAACTCTTTGCGCATCACCCGAGCCAATGGATCATTAAATGTTTTATTAATATCTGCAATTTCTAATTTCTCTGGATAAAAACGATTTCCTCCACCCATAGAAGAAATAACAGGAATGCCTTTAGCCTGACAAATTTCAATAACATCCAGTTTCGCTGTCACCATATCAATAGCATCAATAACAAAATCTACCTTAAGACTTTCAATAAAACCAGGATAAGCCTCATCAGTATACATGATGTCATGAGCTTCGATAATGACTTCTGGATTAATGGCTAAAGCTCGCTCTTTGGCCACCTCTACTTTGCGACGACCAATACTGGTGTTAGTCGTAATCATTTGTCGATTTAAATTACTCGGCGCCACCGAGTCTCCATCAATGAGAACAATACGTCCTACACCAGCTCGAACGAGAGCTTCCAAAGCACCCCCTCCTACGCCTCCTACACCAAAAAGCGCGACAGACGTATGTTTTAAAGTATTAATTTTATCGGGTCCTACCAGCCATTCCAAACGGGTTAATAAATATTCCATTAATAGGCACCTGCCGGAATAATTTCAGTCCAATAACCATCAGGATCAGCTACGAAGTAAATCCCCATAGCTTCATTTTCATAGGCTACGACACCCATGTCTTTATGTTTTGCTAACGCCGCTTCATAGTCATCCACATAAAATGCCATATGGAATTCATTGTCCCCCAAGTTATAAGGACAATCCCAATCGCGAAGCCACGTCAATTCCAACTCATGTTGTGTGTGCGGACTTTTTAAATACACTAAGGTAAAAGCTCCACTTGGGTCTTCCAAACGTTTTACTTCTTCAAGAAGGAGCGCCTCTTTATAAAAGTTCAAACTTTTATCTAAATCTTTCACATTAATATTATTGTGAGCAAAAGAAAATTTCATATCGTCTCCTTTTCTGTACAATAATCATTTATTACTCTACCTATTATAGTACCATATTTAGCAAGTACTAGGCTATGACGAAGCGCGCTCGGCTACCATCGTCACGGCGTTCAATTTCTAAATGCGCCGGAATACGTGCTTTCAGTTCTGGAACATGAGAAATAACACCAATCAATCGACCACCATGTTGTAATTCAATCAATGTTTCCATGGCCAATTCCAATGTATCTGGATCTAATGTGCCGAAACCTTCATCGATAAACATAGCATCCATATGAATACCTCCAGCATAACTTTGAACAATATCTGCTAAACCTAATGCTAAAGCCATAGAGGCAAGGAATGTTTCACCACCGGACAATGTATTAGCCGGCCGCGACTGCCCCGTGTAACTATCCATAACAGACAAGTCGAGACCTTGTTTGCCTCGACCACCACTGGTGTAATCAGACCGCTCTAGACTATAGCGATGACGGCTCATAGCCTGCAATCGAACATTTGCAGCATGCACAACTTCATCTAAAATAGCACCTAATACATAGCGCTCAAAGGTGACATTTTTTAAACCTTCATTGCCACCGTTCGCCAAATCACTCAGCTTCCGAACAAACTCAACACGCTGTCTTGTATCCCTAATCGTATCATCTAAAGAAAGTAATGTTTCAAGAGATTGACCAATGATGCGTTCCTCTGCTTCCCATGTCGCTACAGCACCAATCGTTCTATCCCGTTCAACAATGGCCGCATTATACACATCATCACTAACAATCGTTTCAGGCTTATTGAGAGCCTTCAACTTATCTGTAGCAGCATGAAGTACTGCTTCTGCCCGATTTCGTTCATCTCGATAGATTTGTAAGGTCTGTTCATAGTCAGCCAGCCGATCATAAGCGCTAACAATCTCTTCAAATTCAGATTGTGTTAAATTGCGCCCCTCTAATGCTTCAGCAAATAATTGGCCCATCATCTCCGCCTCTCGTTCTTGCTTATTTAGTTGTACGCGCAGAATGTCAACTTTAGATTGAATCCCTATATATCGGGTCTTAATAACCTCTAAAGAATCGGCCAGTTTCTTCCGTTTCCGATCATAGTCATGAATTTCCTGACGCAATAGGTTCAGAGCCTCCTCATCAATGCCGTTCTCTGTACATTGTGATTCTAAAACCTTTATGGTGCCTACCAGTTCTGCCTGTTCTGCCATGGCCAACACTAATGCATCCTTAACACGTTTCTGCTGTGCCTCCCCATAGTGAAATGAGTCCTCCCATCTTTTCAACTCGTCTTGCCAGTGATGTATTTTACCTTGTCGCTCTTCTACCACTGTAACTATATGTCTATAATTGGCTAGCACATTTTCTGCTTCACTTATATAGGCTTTAATTGAGTCTTCTCCCATGTCTCTATCTAAATGCAATTCACTAACTAACCCTTTAATATGACATTGTAAATCGCAAACGGTTTTCTCTTTGTGCTCCACATTCGACTGACCTTTATGAAAGTCTCGCTCTAAGTTTTGCAAAATCAGTTGCAACCCCTCTAATTCCTCTTTTGTAGGCATTTCATCAGGCTCTACTGCTTTATGAGGATGTTCTAAGGAGCCACATACCATACATGGCTTATGCTCTTCTAACTGAAGGGACAATTCGTAAGCATACCCACTATGGAAGGCTGATTCCAGCACTTTTAAAGCTTTCCTCTGTACTGATATAGTAGATTGTAAGTCCTTAATCGCTTCTTCATCTCGCTCTTTTTCTTCCTTAACAGCTGCTAGCGATTGGAAAGAGTTTTGTATTGATTTCAACACATCAAGACGTTTCTGTGCCTCTAATACACGCGCTTCCACAGCTCTATGGTCATTAATAAAACGGTGTCCGTCTTCAATCTTAGTCTTGATCACCTCTATAGAACGAGTTATATCTTCAATCTTATTGCGCCAAGAAAGCTCTTCTTCCTTTAAAGCCTGTATACGCAACTCTTTTTTATCATATTCTTCTTGATAAGTAGCTAATTGACTGCGCACAGTTCGTTGCGCTTCATATTCTTCTAAGATCGATTGTTTCTCACCTATATCAGCTGCTTTACGATCATGTTCATCATACTTATGTTGTAGACTATTACGCTCTTCAGCAACTTTTACAAAAGCTAATTCTTCTTGTTCCAATTCTTTGCTAAGAGTATCTACCGTAGAAGTTAACTTTTCTAACTCCTTATACAGTTCATAAGTTTCACTAAGATTACGAAGACTGTCTACGGTCTTTTCAATAGAGGCTAATTCTTTACCTCTCTCCGCTAATATATGCATGGCTTCTTCAGCATGTTGTACATCCCGTTCTGCCTGCTCATAATCTACCAGAGCTTTCCGGATTAATTCAAAAGAAGCTACCTCTGCAAGAGCTTTTTCTTTAGCCTCTAACAAGCGAATCTTATCCTTCGCCCGTTGGTTCACTAATTCTTTCACTTGTTCGATAGTCACAATGGGTTCATCGCCATATTGCTGAAAAGAGTCCACAATCGCATCCATACGCTGTATTTTATCTTCCACAGCGCTTGTTACTTCTTGCAATTCTTCTTTTAACAGCTCTTGTAATTTCCTATACATATAAGTACTAAACAAGGTATGCAACAATTCTTCTCTCTCGCTAGTAGAAGCAACTAATAATTTCCTAAACTCCCCTTGCGGTAGTAACACAACTTGTATAAATTGATCCTTCCGAAAGCCAATGATGTCTTGAATTCGCTCCCTCACATCAGCTGCAGCGGTAGCAATAACTTCCCATTCTCCATCTTTCAAAGCACTCAGTGTAGCACGAGCCCCTTGGGCTTTCATTCCAGTTCCTCGCTTTTTAGCCACTTCTTGTTTCGGCAATCGCTCTATACGATAGAAACTGTCCCCCACAGAAAAAGTGAAATCCACTAACGTCAAGGTATGAGGTTCTGCAAAATCACTGCGAATAGAATCTGCTTTACGCACTTCTCCACTGGGCTCTCCATATAATGCATATACGATAGCATCTAAAATAGATGTTTTGCCTGCTCCCGTTGGCCCGGAAATGAGAAACATAGAATGGTGTTCTAAATCATTAAAATCCAATGATATGGTACCGCGATAAGGACCAAAGGCCTGTATAGTAAGTGCTATGGGCTTCATATTAGTCCTCCTTTATAATGCGACTCCATAATTGATCAATATACCCTTGTTGCTCAGCAGACAGTGGCTCCTTCCATACAGCTTCGGCAAATTGGTTAAACAATTGCCGCTCATCTAAATGTCTATATACTGGTGCCACATTGTCCATCATGTATTCTTCCATACGGCCTACTAGTTCAATAGTCATACAATGAGGGTATACTTTTCGCAATTTTGCCATTCCATCTAGGATTGGTGCCGTATCTAATAAACGAACCATCATATAATCATCTTTGTGAGCATTGCGTAAACTCTCATTATTTAGCAACTCCTCAAAATACCCGTCTAATACGACTACATCTCGCTTTGCCTCTACAGGTATGGTTTCTACCTGTACATTACCAGAGTGATCCATATCTACAATGGTAAAAGATTTATTATGTGTATGCTCATCAAAAGAGTATTTCAAAGGGGATCCACTATAGCGAATATAGTCAGCCCCCATGCGTTGTGCCCTATGTAAATGACCTAACGCTGTATAGTGAAAGTTTTTAAATACAGCTGGCTTCACGACTTCACTAGCACCAACGGATAAGACTCGTTCCGATCCGCCCAACTCGCCACCACTCACAAAGGCGTGGCTCAAGGCAATTCGTCTCATTCCATCAGGAATTTGACTACTTAAGTAATTACTCCACTGTTGATACATATAATCATAATCATAATGAGCTAACAAAACATCGTTCCCATCTTCTGTAAGAGCTCCTGCAATACGTCGTGGTTCTGCAAAGGGCAACCCACAGATAGCTGCAGGGCCATCATTAAATTCATAAATAAGCGGTGCTTTGCAATGTTCAGGAGTTCCCCAAATAAATACACCCGATTGAGCCATCATAGTACGTCCTAATTCTAATCGTTCTGCACCATCATGATTGCCAGCAATAACGAACAGTGGGATTTTATAATCCATAGCGATACGGGTAATAATGGAATCCCATAACTCAACAGCTTCTACAGGAGGTACAGAGCGATCAAAGATATCGCCAGCCAATAAAAGGCCATCTATGTTAGCCTCTTTAATGATGTTCATCAATTGATGTTCCAGTACATAGGCTTGATCATCTGTTAAATAAGTACCGTAAAAAATCCTGCCTAAATGCCAATCAGCAGTATGTAATAAACGCAAATCTCCACCTCCCATCATTAGTAATCACACATCACCTGTATCTGAACAATATCTATGGATTGCTCACTTATAAAACTATCTTTTTAGAAAATCCCATACTTACGCATTATCTACAATGGATCGAAGCATAGCAATCTCTTTGGCATACCCATCAAGCTCATTAGGTGTTTCTAAGTAAAACGGCAAATGTGTTAACTTTGGATGTGTCACGATGCGTGCAATAGCATCAATGCCAATATGGCCTTCGCCGATTTTTTCATGTCTATCTTTATGAGCACCGCGTGGATTTTTAGAATCATTTAAGTGAATAGCGTGTAATCGGTCCAATCCTACGAGTCGATTAAACTCATCTAATACCCCATCCAAATCGTTGACAATATCGTAATTACCTTCATGGATGTGACAAGTATCTACACAGACTCCAATGTGGTCTTTTAGTTTAACACCATCGATAATGCGAGCAATTTCTTCAAATTTAGACCCCACTTCTGTCCCTTTACCAGCCATGACTTCTAACAATACTTTTGTCTTCATACCAGGGAACAAAATATCATTTAAACAAGCTACAATTTGCACAATACCTTCATCAACGCCTTGTTTCACATGGCTTCCAGGATGAAAGTTATACATCTGGCCCGGTATTAATTCTAAGCGTTCTAAATCTTCTGTCATAGCTTGCTTAGCAAAATTTCTAAGATCTTCTTTGGCAGCACAAGGATTATATGTATAAGGAGCATGCGCTAAAATAGGACCAAAATGATGTTCCTCCATATACGATTGCAACGCTTTAATATCATCTATATCGAGGGCTCGCATACTACCCCCACGAGGGTTGCGTGTGAAATATTGAAATGTATTAGCTCCAATGGAGCTTGCTTCCTTGCCCATATGTAAATAGCCTTTTGCTATCGATAAATGACTGCCTATGATAAACATATAAAATCCTTTCTACACCGCCTGATAGGGAGAAATCCCCTAGTATGTTGCCATACCTAGGGGATTCTATTAGTGACTTTCTTTTTTTGCACATTCTGGGCAAATGCCTTCAAATGTAATTTGTTGTCCTGTTATATGATAATCGCTACCTTGTTCTGCAATTTCAGAAATAGCTTTGGAGTCAACACCCATCAAATCTTCTACTTTATTACAACGAATGCAACGTACGTGAGAATGTGTGTCTGTATCCCAATCATAATGAGCTCGTTCATCGCCTACTTCAAGGACTTTCACGAGACCAATTTTTTCAAAAATTTCCATGGTCTTATATACTGTAGCAAGGCTCATGCTTGGATGAGCGGGGCGCAATGTATGATAAATCATTTCTGCTGTTGGATGGTTGTGAGCACTTCGCAACGCATCATAAATAGCGATACGTTGTGGAGTTACTTTGAATCCTTCGCTTCTTAAAACTCTTGCAATATCCATATCTATTACCTTTCTCCACTTGGACTTACCGAAGGCTATATCTATTTCATGTTATCTTAACAAATAATTATTATTTATTATACTACGTTCTAGTAGATTATACAATATCGAGACTACTACATATAGATAAAATTTCCCTTCACAAAACAAGGCGCATCAATTTGTAGTCACAACAACAATAAAACAGTGGACTTCAAAAGATCCACTGTTTTCTAGCTAGATTATGATTGCTTCTTTATTTAATCTTTAAAATAAGGTTTAAATCCTTCCCCTTCATAACGAGCTTTACGTTCTCCTTTAGAACGGTCATTACGTCGCTCATCACGACGGCCATCTCCTTTGCGATCATCTCGACGACGCTCACTGCGATTACGACGGGAACGGTCTCCATCCCGGCGGCGGTTTCTGTCACCATCACGGCGGCGACGGTCACCACTGCGACCACCGTCTCGGCGACGACGAACGCGCAACGGTTTTTCTTCTGTAATACTAACAGGTGTTGTATCAGGCTCTTTTGTTAATAACTTAAGAGCTGCTGCTAACAACGTTACAGAATCAGTATCATTCAATAATTCTTCCGCACTCATTTTGAATGGTGCAATATCTTCAGGTTTACTTGCCATTTCTAAAATATTTTCAATAGCTAACCGTTGTTGCCCTTCAAGAACTTCACCTAAAGATGGAGCGCGACGTTTTGCAATCTTACGTTTTGTCAAACGTTCAATAGCATGTAAATGCTCGATTTCACGAGGAATTACGAATGTATAAGCTTGACCGGCTTTACCAGCACGACCGGTACGACCTACGCGGTGCGTATAGCTTTCAGGGTCTTGCGGTAAATCGTAGTTATATACGTGAGATACACCAGAAATATCGAGACCGCGCGCAGCTACATCAGTAGCTACGAGAATATCAATCGTTCCTTCTCGGAATTGACGAATTACGCTATCACGTTTTTGTTGTGATAAATCACCATGAATGCCTTCTGCCATATAACCGCGCTTTTTAAGCGCTTCTGTAACTTCATCTACACGGCGTTTGGTACGGGTAAAGATGATAGCTAGCTCTGGCGTTTGCATATCGAACAAGCGGCACAATACATCAAATTTTTGACGATCTTGCACTTCAATATAGTATTGTTCAATCAAATCCATCGTCACTTGTGTCGGTTTCATACGAATAAAAGCGGGATCTGTTAAATACGTTTCTGCTAATTCTTTAATCGCTTTTGGCATCGTAGCAGAGAACAATAATGTTTGATGATCTTCAGGAATGGCACCTAAAATTTTATTAATATCATCAACAAATCCCATATTTAACATTTCATCAGCTTCATCAAGAACGACAACTTTCACGTGGTCAAATGTAATGGAACCACGATCCATATGGTCCATCAAACGGCCTGGTGTAGCTACGATGATTTGTGGATTCTTTTTCAAAGCACGGAATTGACGATTAATATCTTGGCCACCATAAATTGGCAAAGCCGTAATTTTCGTATATTGAGCCATTTTGTTAAGCTCTTCCGCTACTTGAATGGCTAATTCTCGTGTAGGGGATAAAATCACTACTTGAACGTGACGATCGTTACCATCTACGCGTTCCAATACAGGCAAGCCAAATGCTGCTGTCTTACCAGTACCTGTCTGAGCTTGGCCAATCATATCCTTACCGCTCAAGGCTACTGGGATAGCTTCCTGTTGAATTGGCGTTGGCTCTTCAAAGCCCATATCATTTAACGCACGTAGAACAGGTTCGCTAATCATTAATTGTTCAAATTTTTCTAACATCTAATTGTGTTTCCTCCTATTGTGCACCGATTATGCACATTTAAGTAATATACCACACTTCTCTGTGAAAGTTCAATAGGAAAAGACTGCTACCTATAGAGGTAACAGTCTTTTATATTTACCATTTAATTATAATCATTCACTCTACTAGAGATAAGCGAGAATATCATTCCGCCGAATAATAAATAGCTTACTCCACAGGATAGAAACCTGTTGGCTCTTCTTTTAAGTTGATAATGATATTTTTCATTTGTGTGTAATGCTCAAGAATTACTTTATGTGTTTCTCGACCAATACCAGATTGTTTATAACCACCAAACGGAGCCCCTGCTGGGATAGAGTTATATGTATTCACCCATACACGACCAGTTTCAATGCCACGAGCTACGCGAAGTGCACGATTAATATTTTGAGTCCATACACCACCGCCTAAGCCGTAGATGCTATCATTAGCTGCCGCAATAGCTTCTTCTTCGCTATGGAACTTAATCACTACTGCTACAGGCCCAAAAATTTCTTCCTGTGCTACACGCATATCATTTGTTACATTTGTAATCAATGTAGGACGAACGAAGCAACCGTTAGCAAGTTCACCATCTGTAGCGCGAACACCACCAGCAGCAATCGTAGCCCCTTCTTGTTTCGCAATGTCTACATATTCAAGAACTTTATTCACTTGACCTTCGTAAATAACCGCCCCTAATTGCGTATCTTCATTCCAAGGTAAGCCAACTTTTACTTTATCAAATAATTTCGCCAATGCCTCTACGAATTGATCGTAAATTGTATCTTGTACAAAAATACGAGAACCAGCACAGCACACTTGACCTTGGTTAAACAAGATACCTAACATAGCCCCATCAAGAGCTTGTTTCCAATTAGCATCATCAAAGAAAATATTAGCTGATTTACCACCAAGTTCAAGTGTAGCAGGAATCAAACGCTCAGATGCAGCTTTATATACATCTAAACCAACTTCAGTGGAGCCAGTAAAGGCAAGTTTGCTAAATCCTGGATGATCAAGGATATATTGACCAGATTTAGAACCTTTACCTGTGATGATATTTACAACACCAGGAGGTAAAATATCTTTCAACACATCGCCTAATTCTAATAGGCTAAGGGAGGTGTGACTAGATGGTTTAATAACCACTGTACAACCAGCCGCCAAAGCAGGTGCTAATTTCCAAGCAGCCATCAGGAATGGGAAGTTCCAAGGCACGACTTGCCCTACCACACCAATTGGTTCACGCACAACAAGGCTCACAGTATCTTCATCAAATACTTGTGCAGAACCTTCTTCAGAACGCAATACGCCAGCAAAGTAACGGAAGTGATCTGCTGCTAACGGCACATCTACATTCATTGTTTCACGAATTGGCTTACCATTGTCATACGTTTCTACTTTAGCAAAATGCTCTTTTTTAGCATCAATAGCATCAGCAATTTTTAATAACAAATCAGCTCGCTCAATGAGCGATGTTTTCTTCCATGTTTTGAAAGCTTCATTAGCTACTTTTACAGCTCTATCTACATCATCATAAGTGGCTTCCGCACAAACCGCTAATAAATCGCCATTAGCTGGATTATAAGCAGAAAATTCTGCCCCATCAGATGCAGGAACCCACTCATTATTAATTAACAATCCATATCTTTCTTTAAGGTTTAAGCTCATAGCACTACCTCCCGTAAAGGATAACAAATATTAATTTCTTTTATATACTTATCATATACGTTATATTTAATTTTTTTCAATTTAATAATAATTTATCGGTATAGTTATTTTTATGCATTCTCAATAGTTTTTAGTTATGGCAACTCGCTGTATTTATCAAATATTTTAATACTAACCATATGCAATGATAAATTATTTATATATATTAATCATCTAAACCTCGAAAAATTTATTCACATATATTAAATTTTTGTATTTATAAAATAAAAAAGAGGGCACCAAGCCCTCTTTCTCAATTATATTATTAGCTACAACATATTATTTTCAAGAAAACACATCAGTAATATATATACTAATCTATGCTTTTTGTTGTTTCTTTTCCTTCGCTTTTAACGATTTTACAGACAAACCAATTCGATTTCGTTTAACATCAACAGAAATAATTTCCGCTTCAATAATATCCCCCACAGCTACTACATCAGAAGGGTGTTGTTTGGAAGAGCACATTTCACTGCGATGTAACAATCCGTTCGTTTTCAATCCAAAATCTACAAAAGCACCAAAGTCTACTACATTATGAACTGTACCTTTCACTATAGTACCTACTTTGATATCTTCTAAACTCACAACATGTTTACGAGTTAATGGCGCTGGCAAATCTTCCCGAGGGTCACGACCTGGTTTTGCTAGAGCCACCACAATATCTCGTACAGTTGGTACCCCCGCATCAAGCTTAGTAGCCAATTTTTCTATATCTACAAGCGGTAATCTTACCTGTAACGCTTCTAATTGTGACTTATCTTGTAAATCCTCAAGGGTAAACCCTAATTCCCCTACAATACGCTCTGCCAATTCATAAGACTCAGGGTGAACAGACGTATTATCTAATGGATTCTTTGCACCATTGAGACGTAAGAAACCGGCACATTGTGTAAAAGCTGCTGGTCCTAAACGAGGTACTTTCAACAACTGCTTGCGACTCGTAAATTTACCTTCTTCTTGACGGAAAGCAACTATATTTTTTGCTACCGTACTACTGATTCCTGCAATATGTTGCAAAATAGCAGCAGACGCTGTATTTAACTCTACCCCTACATGATTTACAACGGATTCTACCACTTGATCTAATGTATGAGTCAATTGCTTTTGATTTACATCATGCTGGTATTGGCCTACACCGATTGATTTAGGGTCAATTTTTACTGACTCCGCTAATGGGTCTTGCACGCGACGCGCAATGGATACAGCACCTCGAATCGTAACATCTAAATCAGGTAATTCTTCTTTTGCCAATTTAGAGGCGGAGTATACCGAAGCCCCTGCTTCATTAGTAATAATATAATGGCAATCTAGGTTCTCCTCTTCAATCATGGTGGATGCAAACTGTTCCGTCTCATACGAAGCAGTACCATTGCCAATAGATAATAAGCTCACATTGAAAGTTCTAATTTTTTCAGATAAAGCTTTCTGTGCTTCTTTTCTTAATTTCTCACTCTGTGTCAAATAATACGTGCCATAATCAAGTACATTCCCTTGAGCATCGATAATAGCCATTTTACAACCTGTTCGATAGCCTGGATCCAGCCCCATAATAACACGTCCTGCTAAAGGTGGTTGTAACAATAAGTTTTTAAGATTGACCCCAAATACTTTGATGGCTTGTTCATCTGCAAATTCCGTTAATTCATTGCGAATATCTCGTTCTAAAGCAGGGAAAATCAATCGCTTATAAGCATCTGCTACTGCAGCTTCTTTTACATCAGTAAAGATAGACCCATCTTGCTTGTGTAGTCCTCTCACCATATATTGAATGTAGGATTCATCTGGTACGGTAAGAGCCAATTTTAAGGCGCCTAATTTTTCACCACGATTCACCGCTAAAATACGATGGGAAGGCATTTGACGAACCGGTTCAGCATACTCTTTATATTGTAAAAACTGCTGCCCCTCCTCGTCTTCATTAACCAGCTCTGCTTGGATAAAACCTTCTTTCCACATGCGTTTTCGCAAAGTCGCGCGGAAATCAGCACTATCACTTACGATTTCTGCTACAATATCGGAAGCTCCCTGAATAGCGTCCTCTGGCGTTGGCACTTCATCAGACACATAATCTTTCGCTATGTCCAAAGGATTTCCTTGTAATACAGTATCGTTAATGATTATCTCTGCCAACGGCTCCAAACCTCGTTCTCTAGCAACCATAGCACGAGTCCGTTTTTTAGGTCTGTACGGCAAATATAAATCTTCTAATTCTTGTAATTTAGTTGCTTTCTGTAAAGCACTCATCAACTCATCATTCATTTTTTCTTGTTCAGTAATCGAATTGACGATCTCTTCACGGCGCTTTTCTAGATTTCTCAAATATCCGATTCGTTCTTCAATAGTCCGTAATTGTTCATCTAATAATTCGCCTGTTACTTCTTTCCGATAGCGAGCAATAAAGGGAACTGTATTTCCTTCATCTAATAAACCTACAGCAGCTTCCACTTGGCTTGCTTTTACGCCTAATTCTTTACCAATAATGGCAAACATTCTTTCCATTACACTTGTCCTTTTCTATCATATGTTACAAAGCGATGAGGATATGTATTTTTCTCATCCACCACACCATCTACTACATTGGTGACCTCAAAATCATCCTTCTGAAAGGTCGGGAAAGATACGTCTCCATCAAATTCTTGTAGCACTTCTGTAATATACATGCGATCTACATAAGGCAAAAACTCTTTATAAATTTGTGCCCCCCCAATAACAAAAGCCATATCAAGAGATTGTGCAGCCTCATAAGCCTCTTGAGGTGACGAAAAGATGCGAACCCCTTCAGGAGCATTAAAACCTTTGCTTTTGGTTATGACCCAATGTTCCCTGTTAGGTAACAAAAAAGGTAAGCTTTCAAAAGTACGACGACCCATAATAATGACATGACCATTTGTTGTTTTTTTGAAAAATTGCAAATCATTAGGCAAGTGCCAAATCAACGAATTATCTTTGCCAATGACGCCATTTTGAGCAACCGCTACGATTAAAGCTAACATAAATCCTCCTATTATACTGCTACAGTCATAGGTAATTTTCCTAAATGCTCATACCCTTCTAAGGTAATGTCTTCTGGTTTAAAATCATAAAAGTCTTTTACCTCTGGATTGATATGAATAGTAGGCGCCGCTAGGGCTTCTTCACGACGAGCCAATTGTGTCCGCAAAGATTCTACATGATTTTCATAAATATGAGCATTATTGATAACATGTGTAAATTTACCCGCTTTTAATCCTGTTACATGAGCAATCATATGCACTAATGCTGCATATTGGGCTGTGTTAAAAGGAATCCCTAATCCCATATCACCACTGCGTTGTACGAGCATGCAATTGAGGTAACCATCACCTACGTCCCATAATGTTTCATAAGCACATGGTTGCAATGCCATATCCGGCAAATCATCAATATTCCACAACGTCACAATCATACGACGGCTGTCAGGATCTTCTTTAATAGTATTAATAAGATTATCAAGTTGTTTATATTTAGCAATTTGATATCCATAGGCTTTACCAATGGTACCATCTTCACGCATCCATTCATCCCAAACGCGAACATTCATGTCCTGCAATTGACGAACATCGTTAGACTGCATTTGCCAAATCCACAACAATTCTTTAATGGCTGTTTTGAAAGCTACAAATTTTGTTGTCAAAATAGGGAACTCTTGTTGCAAATCAAATTGCATAATTTGTTGCGGTAATTTATAAGTGGCTACGCCTGTCCGGTTTTGACCATAAATACCATGATCCAATATATTTTCTACAATATGTAAATATTGTGTATCTGCTAAGCTCATAGTTATTTCCTTTTATATGTAATAGTTATGTCAAATCAATTAGTATATCTACTGATATCATTATATAGCAATTAATCTTTATAGGTCGAAATGGCACCTAAAAAGGACAGACCATATTTCTTTAATTTGGCTTCACCAACGCCTTTAATATTGCCAAATTCACCTAATGTAGTAGGCCTTATATTGGCTAAATCAATGAGCACCGTATCAGGGAATACAATATAAGGTGGTATACCCGCTTCTATAGCCAACTGTTTTCTATGTTGCCGTAAATGTTCAAATAGTCCGCCTCCCTTAGAACTACGCCCATCACTTCTAGAGGAAGCCCCTTTAGATTTTCTGGACGAAACGACAATATCCTGTCGCACTTCTTCTACTTCTTTATGGCCTGCTAAAACCTCTTCGGCCCCCGCTGTTATGGATAAGACTGGATATTTCCCCATAGAACTGCGTAAATAGCCGGCAGCTAAAAACTGCTGGATTAAGCCTTTTATTTCTGTTTCCCCTACATCGCTTAAATAGCCAAATACAGGCAAAGCATCAAAACCAGCCCTCACAATTCGGTCAGTTCTCTCCCCTCGCACAATAGCGGAAATCATAGATGCACCATACCGTTCTTCTGTGGCAATAATCGCTCTAAATATAGCTTTTGCTTCTTTCGTTACATTCACTACATTACCGCGAGACTGGCAAGAACTGCAATTATCACAATGGTCCCAGAGAGCACTTTCACCGAAGTAAGAGAGCATATATTTTCGCAAGCAAGTACTGGAGAAGCAATAATCAATCATAGCCTGCAATTTTCTCAGTTCTACTAGTTTTCGTTGTTCTCCACTACGAGGATCTCCACCAGATTGATCTACCGTTTGTTCAATCAAATATTTATGAACTTGCACATCTTGGCCGCTGTATAGCAAAATGCATTCTGCTTTGCCTCCATCACGACCAGCTCTACCAGCTTCCTGATAATAGGATTCCATATTCCGCGGCATCTGATAATGCAACACATAGCGCACATTACTTTTATCGATACCCATACCGAAAGCATTGGTAGCTACCATCACTTGTAATTGATCGAAAGCATATTTATTTTGCATATCTTTTCGCATATCGTCAGATAATCCGGCATGGTAATAGCCCGTTTGAATCCCTGCACGCGTCAAATTTTCATAAACTCGTTCCACATCTTTTCTGGTAGAACAATAAATGATGCCATTTTCATGATTATGACGGCGCACATAATCCACCACGTAATCCATACGCTTTGGCGTGCGTATAACAGAAAAGGACAAATTAGGTCTGTCAAATCCCGTTACATACACATTAGCGGCGCCTAGGCCAAGAAGGGACTTAATATCATTTTCTACGGCCTTCGTAGCAGTAGCTGTAAAAGCACCTACAACGGGTCTTTTAGGTAAATCTTGTAACCAATCCCCAATCAATCGATAAGAAGGCCTAAAATCATGCCCCCATTCTGAAATACAGTGAGCTTCGTCAATGATAACTTGTGCAATCGGCAAAGACCTTAGCACATTACAAAAGAAATTTGACCCCAACCGCTCCGGCGCAATATAGAGAATCTTTATGCGTCCACTCCTTACATCGTACATCGTTTTGTTAAATTCTCTTTGTGTCAACGTGCTATTGATGAGAGCTGCCGGTATATTTTGATCTACCAATCCATCCACTTGATCCTTCATCAAGGAAATGAGCGGTGAAAATACGATGGTCAATCCAGGCTTGCAAAGGGCAGGAATTTGGAAACAAATAGATTTACCAGCCCCCGTAGGCATAATGCCGACAACGTCTTCATCTTTCAAAAGGGATGCTATCGGTGCTTCTTGAGCAGGTCTAAAAGATGTATACCCAAAATATGTCTCTAACATATGTAAAGCTCGTTCTTGCATATCTGCCATATTTTTATCACCATTGTTATGAGTCATAAAACCGTAGCACCTCCTTTCAAATACGATAATTATCTATATATTGTATCATAAATTACCCTTCCATGGATAATTTGCCCACCCCTAAATCGCCATAGTATGGTACAATATAGAGTATCTATATTTACTAACTATTCTAAGGAGGTCTTATAAGGGCATGACGCAAGACAACATAATGATAATTATTGCCTTCGCCTTGTATTTAGCACTCATGATGTATATCGGGGTCTATTACTATCGCAAATCAAATAGCATTGGCGACTACATTCTCGGCGGTAGACAACTTGGCCCCTGGATCACTGCACTTAGTGCAGAAGCATCAGACATGAGCGGCTGGATGTTAATGGGTGTACCGGGCCTTGCGTATACAACAGGTATTTCTGGTGTATGGATTGCCGTAGGCCTAACGCTAGGCACTTGGGCCAATTGGCGTTTTGTATCAAGACGACTGCGCAATCATACAGAAGTAGCTAGCGATAGTCTTACATTGCCAGACTATTTAAAAAACCGCTTTCACGACACATCTCATTCTGTAGCTGTCATTTCGGCCTTATTTATTTTAATTTTCTTCCTCATCTACACCTCTTCCGGTTTCGTAGCAGGAGGCAAATTATTTTATACTATTTTCGGTTTAGATTACACCCTATCCTTATTTATTACAGCCGGGATTGTAGTATTCTATACCTTCCTTGGTGGCTTCTTAGCCGTGTCGTGGACCGATTGCATTCAAGGGGCTTTGATGTTCTTTGCCATCCTTGCTGTACCCGTAACGGCTTCTATGTACTTAGGTGGCCCGATTGAGACAATACAGCTTATCAATCAAGAATTCCCTCAAGGATTACAACTCTTTGGTAATGAAAGCGACCTCTTCACCCTTGTGATCGGTATTATTTCCGCTCTTGGTTGGGGTCTTGGTTACTTCGGACAGCCTCATATTCTCGTCAGATTTATGGCTATTTCCGATGCTAAGGATTTAAAAAAATCCACCAATATCGCTATGGTATGGGTAATTATATCTTTATTAGCAGCTATTTTCGTTGGTCTCATCGGCCATGTCTATTTATTACCAGAAAAACTCGTTGGCCCCGATGCCGAAACAGTTTTCTTAGTCTTAACAGAACGCTTGTTTACACCATTCATTGCTGGCCTCATTTGGTCTGCTGTATTAGCCGCTATTATGAGTACCGCATCAGCACAATTATTGGTGACCGCATCAGCTATTGCAAACGACTTCTATGCGAACTTAATTCACAAAGCAGCATCTGATAAAGAACTAGTCTTTGTCAGTCGTATTACTGTATTAATTGTAGCATTAATATCCATTTACTTAGCTCTCGATCCAGATAGCCTAATTTTAACTATGGTTGCCTATGCGTGGGCAGGTTTCGGTGCCGCTTTCGGTCCAGCTATTCTCTTCTCCTTATTCTGGAAGCGAATGACTCGCCAAGGCTGTATTGCTGGTATCGTTATCGGGGGATTAACCGTTCTAATTTGGAAACAATTTGAATTCTTCGGACTCTATGAAATCATTCCTGGTTTCATCTTCTCATCTATAGCAATTTATATTGTAAGTCTCTTAACACCAGTACCGCCAAGACCGGTTTTAAAAGATTACAAGGAAGCAGAAAAATTACACATATTATAAAAAACACCGAATGGATCTCCTGACAAGATTCATTCGGTGTTTTTTATTTCTTTCGCCCTTAAGGCATTATTTCTAATGCTAACATTATAGGATAGTAGAAAACAGATAGTAGAGATTAGAGTTATACGACAAAATCCACGGCAGCCTATAACATATTGTCACTAGTTAGGAATAATATCTTAGGATTCTTTTGTATACTTCTTCAACCCATCTCGAATGGCTTCGCGCACATAGAAAACCATAGACCCAGGAGCTAGAACTTCAACCGTTTCGACATGCTGTAACGCCCATTGTTTAAACGCTTCTCGATTAACGACAGCTTGGCATTCTACCACATCATCTTCAATCATGATGAAATCTACATTGCCATTAAACCATTCTAAAATCTCTCCTACTATGCTCCGATTAGCCATAAATCGGACAGTACTACTATCACCACTTAAAGGATGAATATGATTGCGCATATACTTTTGCACATCAAATCGGACTTCATGTTCATAGCCTTTGATTTCCCGCAACAATTTACGATAATAAATGCGCATTCGCACATCACCTAATCGATTAACCCGAAGGGCTACCATTTCATCGCCCTCATCATAACAACCAATGACATAATATTTGCCTCTATGCATTATTAAGTCAAAAGGATGGAATATATAGGTCTGATCTTTACCAGAAAAAGTTACATCTGGGTGTAAATCTTTATCTACATCTGGTTTATAGTATTTAAAGGAAATCTGTTTATCCTTTGCAATAGCTGTTTCTATACAATCAACATGTTTTAGAAGAACATCATTCATAGATTGAAAAGACGTAGACCCGTCCATATTATTCCCAATAGGATTGTAACAAGGTCCTCCTAAGCTTATCACTTTAGAAATAAGCGTTTCTCGCTCTTTTTCATCAATATTACTTGAACCTAGTAAGCCACTGATAATCCGGTCCAAATCACCATGGGCAAAAAGACGTTTCATATAAAAATTCGAAAATCGTTTTCGCACGCCATCGCGCACAATCGAATCTTGACGGACTATATTAAACTGTTCTTTTTGACATAAATCGTTCACTAATTGGGATAATAATTTTTTACTAATCTTCATCCCATACTCTCCTACCAGTCGTTCTTGCAGTTCATCTTGTGTTAACGGATGATTTTCATCTGTGTCATGTCTTAAAATTTCTAAAAGATACACCAAGGCGTGCTTATTGGAGGCCATATAGTTAGCTCCTTTTCTTATAATATAGAGATTTCAAAATATACGTACTGCACTCTCCTTACCGGTCTGTCTGTCCATATTTGATTGTATATATATTAGCTCCTTTAACAATAGTCTTCTCGTCTATTATTGGTTTACTTCACGACGACGAACACAATCCCCCAATAACAACTACTACACAAACTCTTTTCCTCCCCATCGTAATATTCCCATCAATTCTACACATATGGGTAAGCACCTGTTCTCTGCCGCACAAGCTACACAACCTCTGCATTCTGCTATCTGTTAATGAGCAACATATCCTTGCATACTACTTCATTTTATTTTCTAAGAACCCTAATGTTTCCATCCGCTTTGTAAGCTCTGTATAAAAAGCTTCTGCCATAGCACCTTTATTTTTAGCTCCACTTTCACTAGTTTGAGCAAAAATAATATCTTTAATAGACTTAATAATAGTCGACTTAGCTTTTGGTTTATTTAAAATTTCCATAAACACTAAATCTTCTTCAGAAATATCATCAATGGCTTCATTATACGGAGTAGCTCCATATATATACTCAGTTCCACCGTTAGCAATGGCTTTTACAAAATCGGTAAATCGCTTCGGTACGAAGGATTGGCCTTCCATATAATATGGTTTCACTGGTGGTGTTTTATAAAAGCGCAATCCACCGCGTATAATATGTTCTGCTATAGCTATATATAGCTCATTAACAGCTACTTCTAGGTCAGCATCATCACCGTGAGCTGCTTCATGGGCAGCTTTCAAAATAGCAAGGGCTTCAATCATATTAAACTGGCCCCCGTCTTTTATAATCGCTTGGAACGTATCGCGTAGGAATTCATTACTAAACATAGATAATGCTTCTTCGTCAAACATCATTTGATAAGTAAAGTTATTCATAATCGTACGCATATCCACTGTATTAGCAAGCTCTGGATTAGCTATATTACGATGGATGCGATTTGCCTGATTCGCTTTACAAATAATGGATTTTCTAAAAGACGTATCCAATATAAAGTCTAAATATTGTTCCTGCCCTATTTGATCATTAGGGGCTAGCTTTTCTAATTGATCCGCTATGTCTGTATCAAAACTGCGCACCATAGATAACGTCAAATCTACGTCGCATAGATATGACAAATTATGAGCTGCTAAATGATCGACAAATTGATAAAAATAAATAGGATCATTCGTTGGCTCTAAATGGTCATGACCTACATAGTAATCTTCTTTTTGCATAACCGACCGCAAAGCACCGAGAAATTTACTATTCCGTTCTTTTAAGTTATCATATTTCAAAATTTGACTGCCTACAATGCTACCCACAGTCTTGCCTTTTAAGACTTTTTCTTTGTGATTTAAGTCTTGGCTATCCCGATTAGCAAATAACATCAAGGTCCGCACTTCATCCATCGTATGCCATCCAGGGTAAGTATTATAAGATATATAGGCAAGTCCATTATCTACCAAATAGTCCTCTATTACTGTCATTAATGCATCTTTCACAGAATCATCGACCCAGGAATATACACCGTGAGCGATGATATAGTCGAAAGTCCCTAAATTCTTAGGTATAGAAGCAAGGTCTGCTTGTATTAATTCAATATTAGTCAGCCCTGCTGTAGCAATAATTTCATTACCTTTCCTTACTTGATCTTGAGATAACTCAACACCTACAAAATGAGCTTCTGGATTATACAAAGCTTGGGAAATAATATTGCCACCGTAGGTAGCACCCAATTCTAAAACTTTCGCCGTTTTACTACTCGGTGGTTCTAATCCTACCAATATACCATAGGCTTCTAGCGCCGCTGGCGTAGTGAAGGGAAAAGGCATTGATTTATATCCCAACTCACTATATATAGTTTGCTGTGCATCTTGTTCATTCATATTCATCTAAATATTCCTTAATATGCTATATTAAATATTCCAATATCATTATACCAAAATTCACAAATTTATAAATATATTTTGTATTATTATTCTTATTTACTATTTATGCAAACAAATAAGCATTTAATATGCATAATAGTCATAACTAACATTACCAAAAAGATTAACGTTAATACCTATAAAACAAACCACTCTAATAGTAAGCTACTATATCTATATATAGGCGTTCTAACACCTATAGGTATTCTATAGGTATACAAAAGAGGCACCCTCCAAAGAGAGTGCCTTCTATCGTTTAGAAGTAATTATTATTTAACTTCTTCGAAACCTTTTTGTAAGCGTACATAGCTTAAGCGACGTTCTTTAGCGTCTTGTTCAGTTTTAGCAAACAATTCTTCTGCCACGTCTGGAGCAGCTTTAGCCAAGGAAGCATAACGTACTTCACCTTTAAGGAATTCTTGGAAGCTTTCAGTTGGCTCTTTAGAATCCAAGGAGAATGGATTTTTACCTTCTTCTTTGAGTTGAGGGTTATATCTGTAAAGATCCCAGTAACCAGCTGCAACTGCTTTACGTTGTTCTTCTTGAGCTTTACCCATACCAGCTTTAATACCGTGGTTGATACATGGGCTATAAGCGATAATCAAGGAAGGACCTGGATATGCTTCAGCTTCTGTAATAGCTTTCATCAATTGGTTTTTATCTGCACCCATAGCTACTTGTGCTACGTATACATAACCGTAAGACATAGCCATCATACCAAGGTCTTTTTTCTTAGTACGTTTACCAGAAGCAGCGAATTGAGCAACTGCTGCTACGTTAGTAGATTTAGATGCTTGTCCACCAGTATTAGAGTATACTTCAGTATCAAATACGAAGATATTGATGTCTTCGCCAGAAGCTAATACGTGGTCAACACCGCCGAAACCGATATCGTATGCCCAACCGTCACCACCGAAGATCCAGTGAGAACGTTTTACTAAGAATTGTTCTTTTTCAAGAATTTCTTGTAACTCTGGAGTTGTTGCACCTTCAGCTTTAATTGCTGCTACTAAACGTTCGGAACGTTGACGAGTAGCTGCACCAAGGTTAGCAAATTCCATCCAGTGCTCCAAAGCTTCTTTCAATTCGCCAGTAGCAGTTTCAGCAGCTTTAGCAGCTAATTCTACTAATTGCTCGCGAATTTTTTTAACGCCAATGAACATACCATAACCATATTCAGCATTATCTTCGAACAAAGAGTTCGCCCAAGAAGGACCTTGACCTTGTTGGTTAGTTGTATATGGAGATGCTGGCATGGAAGCGCCCCAGATAGAGGAACAGCCAGTAGCATTGGCAATCATCATACGGTCGCCGAATAATTGAGTTAACAATTTAGCGTAAGGAGTTTCACCGCAACCTGCGCAAGCGCCAGAGAATTCGAACAATGGTTGTTCAAATTGGGAACCTTTAACAGTATCTTTTTTCATTGGATTTTCTTTTACTGGAAGATTTACTGCATAGTTCCAAGCTTCTGCTTGCTCGATTTCAGTATCGATGGAAGTCATTACGATAGCTTTACCTTTAGGAGCTGGACAAATATCAACACAGTTACCGCAACCTAAGCAATCAAGTGGAGATACACCGATGCGGAATTGAAGATCTTGAGCACCTAATGCAGGAATTGTTTCGAAATGTTCTGGAGCCGCTGCTACTTCATCTGCTGTCGCCAAGAATGGTCGAATTGTAGCATGAGGACAAACGAAAGAACATTGGTTACATTGGATACAATTTTCTGGAAGCCATTTTGGAACGAACAATGCAGGACCGCGTTTTTCGTATTTTGCAGTACCAGCAGGCAATGTACCATCTTCATAGCCAGCAAATGCGGATACAGGAAGAGCGTAACCAGCTTGTGCATTGATTGGTTGTGCAATATTTTCTACGAAAGATGGGCAAGATTCGCAACCAGGTTTTACTGTTGCATGACCGTCATCTACTGCATTTTTCCAATCTGCAGGAACGTCAACTTTTACAAGCGCATCAACGCCAGCATCGATAGCAGCATTGTTCATGTCAACAATATTTTGACCTTTTTTACCGTAAGAAGTCACTACGGATTCTTTTAAATATTTAATAGCTTCATCAACAGGGATGATTTCAGTCAATTTGAAGAATGCCGCTTGCGTTACCATGTTGATACGACCGCCAAGACCGATTTCAGAAGCGATTTTCGCAGCATTGATGATGTAGAAATTCAATTCTTTTTCTGCGATTTGACGACGTAATTTAGCTGGTAAATGTTCGTTCAATTCTTCAGGAGACCAAGTACAGTTCAATAAGAATGTACCGCCTTTTTTGATACCGCGGATCAAGTCATACTCATGTACATAGGATTGACGATGACATGCTACGAATTGAGGTTCAGTAATCAAGTAAGGTAAGTTAATAGGGTTTTTACCAAAACGAAGGTGAGACATAGTTACGCCACCAGATTTTTTGGAGTCGTAATCGAAGTATGCTTGTGCATACATATCAGTGTGGTCACCGATGATTTTGATAGCGGATTTATTAGCACCTACAGTACCATCAGAACCGAAGCCCCAGAATTTACATTCAGTCAAACCAGGAGTTTCAACTTCTACGCCTTCAGCACGGTCCAAGGACAAGAATGTTACATCGTCATTGATACCTAATGTGAAGAATTTTTTACCGTTTTCTGCATTTAAGTTATCAAATACAGCTACGATATCTGCAGGGATAACGTCTTTAGAGCTTAAGCCGTAACGACCAGCGATTACTTTTACATTGCGGCCACCGTCGATAACTGCAGCTTGTACGTCTAAGAACAATGGCTCAGCTAAAGCACCTGGCTCTTTAGTGCGGTCAAGAACAGCAATGCGTTCTACAGTTGTAGGAAGAGCTTTCAACAAACGATCTGTTGCGAATGGACGGAACAAATGAACGTTGATGAAACCAACTTTACGGCCCAATTTGTTTAAGTAATCTACAGTAGATTTAACTACTTGTGCAGAGGAGCCCATAGTTACGATTACGTCAGTTGCATCAGGAGCACCATGGTAGTTGAACAATTGGTAATCAGTACCAGCTAATTTATTAACTTCGTTCATGTAATGTTCTACAACGTCTGGAACGTTAAGGTAGAATTTGTTAGATGCTTCACGATGTTGGAAGTAAACGTCAGGGTTTTCTGCAGTACCACGAGTTACAGGCGCATCAGGATTCAACGCATTTTTGCGGAATGCTTTTACAGCGTCCATATCTACTAATGGTTTTAAATCTTCATAGTCCCAAATCTCGATTTTTTGGATTTCGTGAGATGTACGGAAACCGTCGAAGAAGTTAATGAAAGGAACACGAGTTTTGATAGCTGTTAAATGCGCTACTGCAGACAAATCCATTACTTCTTGTACAGAAGATTCAGCTAACATAGCGCAACCAGCTGCACGAGCAGCCATAACATCTTGGTGGTCACCAAAGATAGCCAATGCATGCGCTGCAAGAGCACGAGCTGCTACTTGGAATACACCAGGAAGTAATTCGCCGGCTACTTTATACAAGTTAGGAAGCATCAATAACAAACCTTGAGAGGATGTGAAAGTTGTTGTTAATGCACCAGCTTGTAAGGAACCGTGGAACGCTGCAGCCGCACCTGCTTCAGATTGCATTTCTACGACTTTAACGGTGTTGCCGAAAATGTTTTTACGACCAGATGCAGACCATTCATCAACATGTTCTGGCATTGGAGAAGATGGCGTGATTGGGTAAATCGCAGCAACTTCTGTAAAACCATAAGAAACGTGAGCAGCCGCTTGGTTGCCGTCCATAGTTTTAAATTTACGACTCATGTAATATTGCCTCCTTAAAGCACAAAGCAAAATATAGAACACTTGCTTAATCTATCATTATGTTTAGGAATAATAACCATTACAAACTTGCGTACATGAAAAAATAATGCAATAATATATATGTTATATAATATAGCATTATGTGCGTGAACATATTCGTATGGGTACAATCATATTCCTATATCATAATTTGATACAGCCTTGTACACCTATTATAACGTGCTCGGCCCTATCAAAGCAATATATACAGTGACCGACGCTTTGCCAATATTGCTATTGATGATTTACATATTGTCATAGCTAATGCATTTTAGTAATAAGAATTCTCATTTAATCGTGTCACTTCCTATAACTCTTTTTTTATTCTTAGGGGGTTACCTATGGATTTTCATCATTTAAAATACTTCGTCGAAGTTGCTGACCAAAAGAGCTTTAGTAAAGCTGCGAGAAATTTGCATATTTCTCAATCTGCTATCAGTCGTACAATCAAAGCTTTAGAAGATGAATTGGGCGTAGTGCTTTTCATGCGTAACGCTAAATCTGTAGAACTAACTGATGGCGGTACAATCTTTTTAACTCATGCGAAACGCGTCGTATTTATGTTTGAGCATTTGAAAACGGACTTTGAAAACGAATTCCGTTTGGAACAAGGCTCCATCAGAATTGGCATTCCTCCTATTACGGATGCGCCAATTTTTGCTCAATTATTAGGGGAGTTTAAAAAGGTTTATCCTCAAATCGAACTAGAACTATACGAGCAAGGTTCTAAAAAAGTGGAAATCAGCGTACAAGAAGGTTTAATTGATATCGGTATTATTTGTACAAAACCAAGTCCAAAAGAATTCGAATCCTTCTACCTCACATCAGATCCACTATCTGTTATCATCCCAAAAGCTAATCCATTATCGAAGGAAAAAGAAATTCGTTTAGAAATGCTCTCCGAAGAATCCTTCGTATTGCATAAAGACGATTTCAACTTACACGATGAAATCATTAAGGCATGTAAACATGCTGGGTTCCAACCGCACATCGTATTCGAGACGAGTCAACGTGACCTTATGCTACAAACAGTCAGCGCAGACTTGGCTATCGCCCTCCTTCCATCTCGACTCTGTCCAGAGGTAGGTGAAAATACAGAAGTGTCTACTAAAGTCGTAGTGCGACCTTTAGTACCTGAAATTATTCACACCCTCTTTGTAATTTGGAAAAAAGGCCATTATTTATCCCACGCTTCTCGCTTGTGGTTAGATTTTGTAAATTCCAAATTGCCATTGCCTGGTCTCCAATTGGAGGAACGCCAATAATGAATAAACTGCAAGGGCTCGCAACTAAATTGCGAGCCCTTTTTAAATCAAATAATGCGCCTCTCTGGCTTGTTATTATCATCCTTACTATCGCTATCATTAGCCAACAAGTTCAATTGTCTGAATTAGAAAGTCGTATCGACGCCGACCACGACGGAAGTACAGTTGAAAGTGTAGCTGGTCGACTTTATATTTTAGAAGGAATGTCCAATAAACATGCTTTCGATTTAGATGATATAAGGAAAGCTATTCGACAATTACAAAACGATGGCGCCCATTACGATTGGCAAATTAAACAGCTACAATGGCTTCATCCTGAATTGCCTGTAACACCAACAAACAACGAGACTACGCCTTTAACGTCAAAGGACTTAACAATAGATATGAACCCTGGAAAAGTACCAGATGTTCACAACACTAATTAAAGGAGGCCCTTTTGGAAACAACATTATTCTTATTTGGTGGCATCATCGTCTTATGTATGCTCTTAAATCGCTATATCGATAAACTACCTACGCCCTCTCTATTAATTTTTATTCTCCTCGGTATGTTATTTGGAGAAAATGGTTTATTCAAAATTCAATTTGATAATTATCAAATTGCCAATGACATTTGTACATTCGCCTTAATTTTCATTATGTTCTACGGTGGTTTTGGTACAAATATTCGAGAAGCGAAACCGGTTATCGTTCACTCTGTTCTATTATCCACTATCGGCGTTGCTCTGACAGCAGGTATTACAGGTGCACTTATTCACTTTATATTAGGTCTCTCTTGGATTGAAGCCCTCTTATTCGGCTCTGTTATCGCCTCTACTGATGCAGCATCAGTATTTACATTGCTCCGTACACGCAATTTGAATCTTAAATACAATACGGCCAGTCTCCTAGAAGTCGAATCTGGTTCCAACGACCCGATGTCTTACATGTTGACAGTTGTCTTTGTATCTGCCCTATTAGGTTCTGACGTATCAGTGCCTCTTATGTTATTTAAGCAGATTTCCATTGGTATTCTCTTTGGTGTTGCCATCGCTTATGGAGCAGCCGCCATTTTACGACGCGTTAATTTCTCCATGGCTCAAGGCGGCACAATTTTCTTAGTAGGTGTATCGATTCTAGCCTATGCATTACCTACTATTTTTGAAGGTAATGGTTATCTTAGCGCCTACTTATCTGGTATCTTATTAGGAAAAATGTATTTTCCTGGAAAGCGAGACCTCACTCGCTTCTACGATGTTATTACAAACCTTGCGCAAGTAATGGTATTCTTCTTATTAGGTCTTTTAGTAACACCGGCAGATCTACCTAATACATTCATCCCTGCCTTGATTATTATGTTGATTCTAACATTCATCGCTCGACCTTTATCAGTGTACGGCGTACTCAGACCATTCAGCTGTAATCTACCACAAATTGCTCTCGTTTCTTGGGCTGGTTTGCGTGGCGTAGCATCCATCGTATTCTCCATTTACGTAGTACTCGCTGGTATTCCATTAACCTATAACATCTTCGATATCGTCTTCTGTATCGTTATTTTATCGATGGCATTACAAGGTACATTACTACCAAAAATGTCGAGCCTATTAAATATGATTGACGATAATGTAGACGTGCGAAAAACATTTAACTTCTACCAGGAAGAAATCAATATTAACTTCAATCGCGTAGAAGTACCAGAAACGCATCCATGGGCGCACCAACGCATTCGCGATTTGGGCATGCCCCCAGAAACACTAATTGTCCTTATTATTCGAAATAAAAACAATTTTATCGCCCCTAGCGGCAATACAGAAGTCCTTCCTGGCGATAGACTCGTTATTGCTTCTAAAAAATTCGAAAACCGAGCAAACTTATCCCTTCGGGAAGTACCAATTACATCTGATCACAATTTGAAAGATAAACAATTGAAAGATGCCTCTCAGTATCTAAATGAAGGGGAACTCATCGTCCTTGTTCAACGAGGCAATGAAAACATCATCCCTGCTGGAAATACGTTGATTCTCGAAGGTGATACAATTGTTGTAGCACAATTTGAATAATACTATATAGAAAAAGCCGCACCCTATATTCCTAGAACTCACACATTACTGAAGTTCGTTTACGGAATATAGGGCGCGGCTTTTATAATACTTTCTAAATATAACACCATCATAACAGTAATAGGTATTGTAAAATCATTCACATACACTTATAACTATATTACTTCTGCTCCATTGATTTAGGTAGTGTAATCACTAGTAAAGCAGCTAATAACATACAAGCGCCCATTACATAGTAACCAATATGAAATGCACCGGTATGTTGATTTACAAAACCTAGCATATACGGACCAACCCAACCACCGACATTACCAGCTGAATTAATAAGACCTATTGCACCGGCCGCTGCCGCTCCAGATAAGAAGGTTGTAGGCAAAGTCCACCATACCCCCATACCTGCATATACACCGATAGCCGACAATGAAATAAATAATAAACTAATTTCAGGCGTCGGACTATGAGGTGTAAGAATTAAACCAATAGCGCCAATAAATAGTGGCACAGCTACATGCCAACGTCTTTCATTGCGTTTTGTAGAGGACGAACCACAATAAACTTGAACAATCAATGCTGCTGCCATAGGAATTACAATAGCCCATCCTACCGCACTAGGAGACCATCCCGATAAATTTTTCAATACTTGTGGCATCCAAAAATTAAATCCCCAGAATCCTAAAATCCACAAAAAATAAATTAGCGATAACAATAATACCTTAGGCTCTTTCAAAGCTTGCCAAGTAGTATATTTCTTTACTAAATCTTTCTCTGCTTTTTCTTTTTCTAAAGCCTCAGCAATGTATACCTTCTCTTCCGGTGTTACCCAATCAGCATCTTGAGGCTTTTCTTTCATCCAAAAAGCAAATACAAAGGCAAATACAATAGCAGGGATAGCTTCAATAATAAATAGCGTTTGCCATCCATGTAAACCGAATAAATCTAATTCTAATAAGAACCCTGCTAGCGGTGCACCAATAATACTAGAAAGTAATAAAGACGTCAACATTAAGGATGTAGCTTGTGCTCGTTCACGAGGCAAAAACCAATTAGGAATTAATAAAGAATACATAACCGGATATAAAGAAGCCTCACAAAGACCTAATAAAAAGCGGTATACATAAAATTCAAGCTCTGTTGTCATCGTTGCCATTAATACACAAACAACACCCCAACTAAACATAATACGAGCAACCCATTTCATAGCATTAAATCTAGCTGCTATAAGTGCTGCGGGAACCTCAAACAATACATACCCAACAAAGAATATACCGGCACCCATACCAAAAACTTCAGGAGTCAACCAGGTTAAATCTTCTTTCATTGTTAAACCAGCGTAAGCTATATTTACCCGATCTAAAAAAGCAATAATAGATACAATAAATAATGGAAATACTACATGCCACATACGGCGCCGGTGAAAATCTTGCATATCAACAGACTCTCCAGCTGTAGTCTGTACAACTGACTGACTCATAGAATTCTCCTCTTTTCAACCAATGAATATATATATTATAAAAACTCTTTTTTCATAATAAATAAACAAACGCCCTCTGTCAATAGACAAAGGGCGTTTGTACCGTTATTTATTATGAAATGTTAGGTCTTAAAATCCCTATGTTCATAAGATATTGAATCATATGTGCTTCTGCTTCATCTTTCTTTTCCTCTTCAAGGAAGAAATGACCTGTGCCATGTAATACCTTCAGCGTTGCATGAGGATATGCTTTTGCTATCCAAACTACCTCCACAGTAATTTCGTCATTTCTTGATATATTACATCTTTCTCAATCATATTAATTCTCCTGTTCTTTAGCCTTTATTGGCGAATATAGTTTCATTAATCCAACTACACATTTTCTTCCGTCATAGTAGCAGGCTAAGCATTTATACCTATTATACACTATAAGAGAAACGTTAAAAGACCCTTCTTATGTTCCGTAAACGAACTTCATTTATGTGTGAGTTCTAGGAACATAGGAAGGGTCTTTGATTTAATTATAATCTAATGGGGTAGTGCCACGTAAAGTGGCCATTGTAAGGAACTCTGCCGAACCCTCCCATTAGAACAAATTATAGAGGCTTACGTACCACGTCGATGATGGAACCATCACGGTATTCTACGATAGCAATGATATCTTCATCTTTATCGGATACAGGGATTTCTTCTGGTTTACCAACGAAATCAAAAGCCATTTGTTGCAATTCTTCAATTGTGTAAATTGGCAAATTGCTGTCTTTGAAGCGTTCGATCAAATCAGTACGAACTGGATTGATAGCAATACCGTATTCAGTAACAAGTACGTCTACAGAAGTACCAGGAGTAATCACTGTAGCTACTTTGTCACGAATCATCGGCAAGCGACCACGTACTAATGGACAAGTAATAACTGTACATTTAGCACCCGCTGCTGTATCGGAATGACCACCAGAAGCACCCATCAATACACCATTGGAGTCAGTCATAACGTTTACGTTGAAATCAAGGTCGATTTCAGTCGCGCCTAAGAATACTACGTCTAAGTAGTTTGTTGTACAATCAGCCCAAGGATTTGCATACATGGATGCAGACATTTCGATATGAGCAGGGTTTTTGCCTAAAGATGCAGCTGCTGTTGTATCGAAAGTTTGCGTATCGTAAATAGCACGGATTAAGCCTTCTTCAAGCATACCAGTTAAGATACCAGTAGCACCACCGATAGCAAAGCCCGCTACTTCACCGCGTTTACGTAATTTTTCACCGATGAATTTCGCAACTGTCAATGGCGCACCACCTGCACCTAATTGGAATACGAAACCATCTTTAATAATACCTGCTTGATCAAGGAATTCACCAGCTAATTCAGCGATTTTAATTTGTACAGGGTTTTTAGTGAAACCTACTGCACCAGACGCAATACCTTCTGGATCGCCAATGCTTTCTACTTCTACTACGTAATCAACGTCAGTTTGAGGAATAGCATATTGGTGAACATAATCGATTAAGTTATCTGTAATGATAACAGTTGTGTCTGCATAATGGGAGTCAACTTTAGCATACCCTAATGCCCCACATGCAGATTTACCCATACGGCCTGTGGCATTACCACGAGGATCCGCAGTAGGAGCAGCCATGAAAGCTACGTCAATGTGTACTTCCCCAGATTCAATAGCGCGAGCACGACCACCATGAGAACGAATCACTACAGGGCGTTTTAAAATGCCAGGGTTTTGTGTTAAGAATTTACCAAGACGATCGCGTAAGCCAGATGTTTCAATAGCTGTTACTGTGCCGTCTTGAATCATTTCCACTAAGAAATCATGACATGGGGACAAGGAAGAAGACGCAACAGTAATATCTTTAATACCTTTTGCTTGTACTCGTTCCATAACCATTTTCATAACATAGTCGCCATTGCGCAAATGATGGTGGAAAGACAAAGTCATGCCATCTTTAACGCCAGCTTTTTCAATAGCTTCATCGATAGATGCAACTACTTTATTAGTGCCAACACGGCTCATATGTACAGGTTTGCCTGCACGTTTTACTTTTGGTTCGATAACGAATTCGCCTTGATATACTTCGCGACCTTCAAGGGCTGGAATATGCATTGGGATTTCGCGACCTACTTTATTTAACATCGTATTCTGCTCCTTCCTCTAATTCTACTTTAATGCCTGCTGCACGAGCTTTATCAACAACTCGTTGTGCACGAACTACGATAGGACCGTCGATCATTTTGCCGTCTACAGCAATAACACCTTTATTGTTTCTCAATGCTTCTGCATAGCTGTTAAGCACTTTTACAGAATGAGCAATTTCTTTTTCATCCGGAGTGAATACTTCATGAATGATTTTGATTTGGCTTGGGTGAATGCAAGATTTACCATCATAGCCTAATGCTTTGATAAATTCTACTTCTTCACGGAAACCTTCTGGATCTTTTACATCAGAGAATACTGTATCGATAACACGGATACCCGCTTCGCGAGCAGCATGAAGAATGGTTTGACGAGCAAACAACAACTCTACTGCTGGTTTGCTTTTACCAGTGCGAAGATCTGCACGATAGTCTTCTGCACCTAGAGCGATAGCTACTACGCGAGGTCCGTGACAAATTTCACGAACATTATATAAGCCACGAACGGACTCAATAGCAACAATGATATTAATTGTACCTTCTGGCCACCCATTAGCTTTTTCTACTTCTTCGATTTTTTTAGCTACAATTTCAACTTCAGATACATCTTCTGTTTTAGGAAGACGAATCAAGTCTGGTTTCGCAGGAACGATTACATCAAGGTCATCATAACCATATGGAGTTTGTGTTGGATGGTTGATACGAACCACTGTTTCACCGCGGAACGTACGGGATTTCAAAGCTTCTGCTGTCAAAAGACGAGCTGTATCTTTTTCAGTTACTGCTACGGAATCTTCAATGTCGAACATGATGCTATCAGCACCGTGAATATCAGCACTGTTAATCATTTTAGGTGTATTACCTGGTACGAACATCATGGAGCGAGATAAACGTTTTTTAGCCGCTTCTGTAAGCGGATTAGTTTTTACTTCTGGAAAAGTTTTATCGTTAGCCATTATGCTTTGCTCCCCCTTTCTAATGCACCTAAGATGCGAGCTTTAATAGTATAATCCCAAGCATTTTTATCTTGAACAATTACTTTTACGCCATCAAATCCAGCGTCTTGTACTGTTTTTAAAATAAGCGCTTTAATTTGTTCGCCATATTGACGCATAACTTTGGATGTTAATTCAATTTCGATACCACTAGCAATCGGTTCCACCGTTACTAATGCATCATTTTTTTCGTCGAAGCCAGCTTGTGCTGCTTTTACTAATTGTGCCATGTTGCATCCTTTCTGTAATGAATATAATTATCATATTCTTTTACTTGTAGCAAAAGGCTAGACATTTTGCCATGTCTAGCCCCTTACTAGAACTTATACATCCTCATATAGAGGTTATATACACTTGTTATATAAGATTAATAATTGATTAACCTAGGATACCCAATAAGTCCCACCATGCATAACCGACAGTCATTGTAATAATAAAACATACGATTGCTACGATAGCACCTACAATCCACCAACGATTAACTTCATTGTAGCCAGCACCGAAGATAATTGGAGCTGCTGCACCGCCGTAGTGAGTTAAGGAACCACCATAGGAGTTTGTCGCTGCCAACATAAGAGCTAAGGCTACAGGGTTTGCGCCTGCGGCATAACCTACAGTTAGGAATACTGGTAACATAGCTACTACATACGCACTACCAGAAGCGAATAAGTAACGAACAGCAATACTTAAGACACCGATGATGATCAACGCCACAAGTGCATTGTCCCCGAAGTTGATATTAGCTTGCATGAAGCCAGATAACCAGTCAAAGAATTTTACTTTAGATAATGCACTGGACAAGCCGATAATACCACCAAACCAGATGTATGTATTCCATGCACCTTTAGTTTGTAACATATCATCCCAAGTGATAACCCCACAAACTAAGCTCAAGCCCATGGCTACTAAAGCTACACCAGTTGTACTGATATCTACTTCAATACCAAAACCTTGTTCCAATACGGAAGGCATTGCCCAACCTAATAATGCTAAGAAGAAAATACCAACCAATGTTTTTTCGCTAGTTTTCATTGGTCCTAATTCTTCAAGACCTTCACGAGCGATTTTTTTGTTATCCAAAGTAGTTAATGTTGGACGTTCTACAGCGTAAATTACTGCAGGTACTACTAATAACATAACGAGACCTGGTACGATCATCGCCATGGCCCAGAAGCCCCAGTTCAAATCTACACCAAGAATTTTTTGCATAAAGTCAGCTGCCAATAAGTTTGGAGCCATCGCAGTAGCAAACATTAAGCTTGTTACTTTTGTTACCATGTATGTGTTAACCATTAAATAAGAACCAGCTTTGCGAGCAGTTTCTCCAGGCTCGGAGCCCAATGCTTTAGCAACAGCATTCATGATAGGGAATACAATACCACCAGAACGCGCAGTGTTGGAAGGCGTTACAGGGGAGATTACGAAGTCAAGAAGAGCCGTTACATAGCCTAAACGAAGAACTGTAGAGCCGAACGCACTAATCATATGGTATGCAATACGACGACCAAGGCCAGTTTTTACGAATGCTACACTCAAAGAGAAGGCAGCAAATACAAGCCAAAGAGTTGTAGATGCATAACCAGTTAAAACATTTTTCGCATTATCTAAGAAAATAGCAGATGCTGCGATAGAAACTAATAATACTACTGGAGCTGGCCAAGGTTTTAATACTAAACCAACGATAGCGGATAAATAGAAACCTAATAATCTCCAAGCTTCAACAGATAAGCCTTCTGGAGGAGTGGTAAACCACATAATAATTGGTATTAGCACAAGTACGGCTAATTTCAAAATTCTGTCCATGTCATTTCCTTTCTCGTACAAACACAGGCAAACATAAATAAAATCAAATAATATAATTTCTCAAAATCTATCGTACAAGATAAGTACCTAGATTTCGAAAGTAAATCTACTGTCATTATACTGACAATACAATACCTAGAAAAATATAAGTTCTTTATAGGGGTTATAAAAAAATTTATACCTACTTATCATACCATTTATGCATTTTAGGTATATTTTAACCCTCCAATATGCAAAAAGTGCATGGGTTTTCTCAATTAGAATACTCCATGCACTTTATCTACATTTCTATTAAATTATGTCTATCTCTATACCGATACACTATGACTGAAATAAAAGGCGATTCATAACATTTACTTATGACTGCACCCCATATTCTCTAAAGATGCTATGGTCTACTACGGACTGTTGCTTATAAGTAGTCCGTACATAATCAATAAATGTTTTAACCGCTACTAAATTACTCGCTTCTTTTGTATAGATCATATGAGTATCTCGAGTGATGAGATTACCAGCCATATCTCGTAAAGGACTGACATAGATATCTCGATCTTTACAAGTACCTAGGCCCATATAAGGCAATATAGACCATCCAAGACCAGCCCGTACAAAGTGACGACACGTACTCATCGAATTAACCTCCATCCCTACTGTAGGAGGCCCTTCGAAATGTTCATCGCACCAGTTTTCAATAATATTTGTAACAGATACATCGGTTTGATATCGAATAAATGGTACTTTTGCTAATTCTTTAGGTGCCACTAAATCTTTATAGACCAAACAATACGGTTCCTCTAATAGCAATTCGGACTGCCCAGGCATTTCATAACCACCACGAGCAAAGGCAACCATGCACTCACCAGATTTAAACATTTTCACAATCTGTTGACTATAGGCAGTCTTCACTTGAATATGCACATCGGGATATTGTTCTCTAAATGATTTTAGCAACAATGGTAATTCATAGTCTGCAAAATTAATAGACGATGCAATTTTTAAAGTCCCTTGTATTTTACCTGTAGAAGAAAGCAATTGATATTCCAATGTTTCTTTATCATGAATCATGCGTTTGCAATATTCATAATAAATTTCACCTTGAGGCGTTAAGGTAATCCCTTCTGCTGTACGCAATACCAGAGAATGCCCTACAGTTTCCTCCATGTTACGCAAGCGATAGCTAAGCGCTGGCTGAGAGATAAACAATTTTTCTGCAGCTTTTGTAATATTACCTTCATCTACAACAGTTACAAAGGTGCGCCATTCTCTATCATCCATAGGTTACTCCTGTTATTTTTTATTGCCAAAAATACGCAATAAAGATAAGAAAAGGTTGATAAAGTCTAGATATAAGCTAAGAGCTCCAGCGATTTCAACACGATCAAGGATTGTTTCATCTTCTGTTAAAGCTAAACGAGTAACAGTATTTTTAATCATATTCATATCTACAGCAGTGAAGATAGAGAATACAATAACCCCCGCATAACCCATGAAAAGACTGAAAGAGCTATAGCTAATAGCACTAATCCAACCAATATTGAAATAGTTACCAGCCATAAAAACTAAGCTTACAATGATCATACCTAATACGGCAGCCCCTAAATAAGGCGCTAAACCAGATAAATTCCGCTTTGTTGTTAACCCCACAATGGAGAAAGCAACAAAGAAAGCCAATGCCCCTACTAGAGCGGGCACTGTAGCTTCCATAATGCCATAAGCGGCAGATACAATCGATAAAGTTACACCATTTAAAGCACTATATAAGAAAAACATGCCTCGTAAGGTCATGACATTAGCAGAATAGGTACGCATACTAAACAAGAATACAACACCAATTTCTACAAGAAGCAAAATATTAAAATTCTCTAAGGCAAATCGAGCCCAAGATGGATTCATCAGCGTTGCAATCCCCATTCCCATGGTCGTCAACAAACCAACTACCATCCATAAAATAGAACCTTTTAAACGTTGAGATACAATATTTTCTACTAAAGCTACATCCGATGGGGATGGACTTTGTGTCATATATGGATTCATATTTCCTCCTATACTATTCGTGTATTACCTTTTAATTATACCAAATTTTTTCGATAAACACCAGATAACGGGGCCCCTCTGGGACCCCGTTATTATCTTATAAACCGACTATTATATTCAACAATCCATAGTTTTGTTCATCTATCAATGAACAACAGTCAGTATGACTTCGCACAAAACCAGCACTAGATAGACAATCAAGAATATTCTAACATTATCTAACATTATCTAACATTATCTGGCATTAGCAATGCCAGCAAAGACTTTGCCACGTTCACCATCGATAGTTACTTCTTGACCTTCCAAGAGAATATCGTGAGCATCTTTAGCCCCTAAAATAACAGGAATACCATAAGTAATACCAGCAATAGCACTATCAGAAGTATAGCCATCTTCTACAGAAATAATGCCACCTGCTCGCTTAGCAATAGTCATTAATTCAGGCTCCATAGTACCAACTACAAGGATATCACCAGCTTCAAAGGATTCGTAATTATCTTTATGATTAGCGGCAATAAAGATACGACCAGTTGCAGATTTCCGCAAAATACCATTGCCAGATAACAATACTTGACCGGCAATATGAACGCGAATCATATTTGTCGTCCCTGTTGCACCAGATGGAACGCCAGCGGTAACAACGACTAAATCACCAGACTCTATAGCATTAGCCCCTAATGCAGTAGTAATGGCTTTTTTTACCATTTCATCAGAATTGATGATACCTTCCCCTTTGATCGCCTCTACACCCCAGCACAATTGCATACGGCGCACAGTTTCTTCGTGCGGAGTAATAGCAATAATTTTACAATCTGGTCTGTGACGAGCTACGCTAATTGCTGTATGACCAGATTCAGTACAAGTCAAAATAGCTGCCGCTCCTAAGTCACGCGCAATGCGTACACCTGCTAAACATACCGCATCAGTAGTCGTCAAATCAGTACCGCCTTGCATACGGCTTTGATAATCATAAATGACGGATTGCTCAGTTACTTCTGCAATACGGGTCATCGTTTCTACCGCTTCCACAGGATAAGAGCCATTTGCCGTTTCACCAGATAACATAATAGCATCAGTACCGTCTAAAATAGCATTGGCCACATCACTAGCTTCCGCTCTCGTAGGACGGGGGTTTTGAATCATAGATTCTAACATTTGCGTAGCCGTAATAACAGGCTTTCCAAGGCGATTGCATTTTTCGATCATCATCTTTTGCAATACAGGCACTTCTTCTGCAGGAATTTCAACACCTAAATCGCCACGAGCCACCATAAGTCCATCCGCAACTTCTAAAATTTCATCGATATTTTTTACGCCTTCTGCATTTTCAATTTTCGCAATAATTTTAATATCTTTTTGTTCCGATTCAATAATGCGACGAATGGCAACAATATCTTTACCGCGTTGCATGAAAGAAGCTGCTATGAAGTCCACACCTTGACGGCAGCCAAAGCGCAAATCTTCTTCGTCTTTCTCTGATACAGGCGGTAAGCTGAGGGCTACACCAGGAACAGCAACGCGTTTCCGGTTCCCAATTTCACCGCTATTTTCTACAGTGGTAGTAATCGAATTCCCTTCAATAGCCGTAATCATCAATGTAACAAGGCCATCAGCGAGTAAAATCTTATCCCCTACCGACACATCTTGAGTTAGGCCTTTATGATTAACAGAACTAATTTCTTTTGTTCCTTCCACCTCGTCAGTAGTCAATGTGAAAGTTTGCCCTGCCTCTAAGAATACTTTACCTTCTTTAAATAATCCGAGGCGTACTTCTGGGCCTTTTGTATCGAGAAGAAGAGCAATTGGCTTTTGTACGATCATCGCCGCATCACGGACCATCTGCATCCGTTCAGCTTGCTCTTCATGAGAACCGTGAGAGAAATTAAAGCGCGCCACATTCATGCCGCCGCGCATCATATTTTCCAATACACCTGGTTTATCTGTACCAGGTCCAACAGTACAAACGATTTTTGTTCGTTTCATGGGTCCTCCTATATTGATTGACGTTCTATAGTAACTCTATATGTATTATACCAAATTAATGGTTCTATCGTATCTCTACTGCACCTTCTCCTAAAATCGCTTCTATCTGACGAATTGTTTCTTTATCAGGAGTAAAACACAAATTCTCTGGTAAATTAATGCGCTTTCTCGATTTGTGCAACAATAGCGTTGTCGGCACAGTCCCTGTAAGGGATGATAAGAGTTGCTTTAAAGCCTCACTATTCTCTGGTGTGTCATAAGCATTGCGGATGTGAATATCAACTTGTCGAGCCGTATTGTAATTAACTTTCAGCGGACTGATTCGATCAGCAATAATTTGGACACCTTTTTCGTCTGCATCAATACGTCCTTGTACTTTTACGACCATATCGACAGCCAAGAACGGTTGACTTTGACTATATACTTTAGGGAATGCTACGACTTGACCGGAACCGGAGAAGTCTTCAATGCGCAAAATGCTCATCACTTCATTTCGTTTCGTCATGCGGTCTGATTTTTCTGCAATCAATCCTCCAAAGGTTATGCTTTGTCCGTCAAAACGTTCCGCTTCTTCCATCAATTGGCCTAATTCAAAGAACCCCTCCATTTCACGCATATAACTTTGCAATGGATGGCCTGTAATATAAAAGCCTGTATATTCCTTTTCGTCCCGCAATTTATCGTCTTCTGACAAATCAGGCAAATCAGGAATCAACAATACATCTCCATCTTCTTCAGCATCACCGAAGAGACTCATCGTGCCTAAAGCTTCATTCTTTTGCTGTTTGGCACCAATACTTTGAGCGCTTTCATACATGTTTAAGAGCTGGTTGCGGTTTTCTTTGAAACCATCCATCGCACCGCAGCGGATTAAACTCTCTAAGAGACGTTTATTGACAACTTTGCTATCTACGCGGCGACAGAAATCCATTATCCCTGTGTACAAACCATGTTCTACTCGTTCTTGGATAAGTTTGGCAATAGCATTTTCACCAACATGCTTGATACCACCTAAACCAAAGCGAATCGCATCGCCTTGTACTGTAAAGCTTCGTTCAGAATAGTTTACATCTGGCCCTAATACCTGTACATTATGCTTTTTACAAGAATTGATATAGTACGTTAACTTATCCATATTCTGCATAAAGCTCGTCATCGTAGCAGCCATAAATTCTGGGAAATAATGGGCTTTTAAATACGCTGTTTGATACGCAATATAAGCATAAGCCGCACTATGTGACTTGTTAAAACCATACCCTGCAAAGTATACAAGTAAATCGAATACTTCATTAGCAATGCTTTCACTAATATTATTAGCAATAGCACCAGCTACGAATGATTCCCGTTGCGCTTTAAGAACAGATTCTTTCTTTTTCCCCATAGCACGGCGCATCAAATCCGCTTGACCGAGGGAGAACCCCCCCATAGCAGAGGCGATTTGCATAACTTGTTCTTGGTAAAGAATAACCCCGAAGGTATCTTTCAAGATAGGTTCTAAAATAGGATGCAAATACGTTACTTTCCGTTTGCCATGACGGCGAGCAATAAAGTCTTCTACCATGCCAGACCCTAGCGGTCCTGGTCGATATAAAGCCACTAGAGGAATGAGGTCTTCGAAGTGCTCAGGTTTTAAATCCATTACAAGCTTCGTAATCCCATCTGATTCTAATTGAAATACACCGGATGTATCACCTTTCGTGAGAATATCACAGGCTGCTTTATCATCAAGAGGAATAGCATCAAGGTCTAAATCAATACCACGATTGGCTTTGATCAACTTCAAAGCATCGTTCATTACCGTCAATGTACGGAGCCCTAAAAAGTCCATTTTTAAGAGTCCTAACTCTTCAATATTATCTTTATCGTATTGCGTTACAAAGCCTTCTTCATTGGAGTTTTGTACCGGTACATGGTCATCTAAAGCATCAGCAGAAATTACAACACCCGCTGCATGCGTCGAGGAATTACGAGCAATACCTTCTAGCTTTTGGCCAAAATCAAATAGTTCTCGCACATTGGGATCTGCATCGTAAAGAGCTTTTAAATCTTTCCCTTTTAAAGCCTTTTCCAACGTAATACCCAATTCGTTAGGAATCATTTTAGCAATGCGATTCACTTCCGCTAATGGCAAATCGAGAACCCGTCCTACGTCGCGAATAACGGCGCGAGCTGCTTCTGTACCAAAGGTAATAATCTGAGAAACTCGCTCTTGCCCATATTTACGAGTAACGTATTCGATAGTTTCCCCTCTTCGCTCATAACAGAAGTCAATATCAATATCAGGCATACTAATACGTTCTGGATTGAGGAATCGTTCAAAAAGTAAGTCATACTTTAATGGGTCAAGACCGGTAATACCTAACAAATAAGCTACTACGGATCCTGCCGCTGACCCCCTTCCAGGGCCTACTAAAATATCGTGCTCCCGAGCATAACGAACGTAGTCCCAAACGATGAGGAAGTAATCTTCAAATCCCATTTTGCCGATAACATCTAATTCGTAATCGAGCCGTTCCTTCAATACATCGCTATACTCTCCATAAAGGCGAGGAATCTCACTTTCACAGACCTTACGCAAATAAGACTGTGACGTTTCCCCTACGGGTACATCAAAACGAGGCAAATGATGCTCATCAAAGCGGAATTCTACATTACAACGGTCCGCAATAACAAGGGTATTTTCAATAGCTCCTGGAATATGTCCAAATAGTTCGGCCATTTCATCGCCGCTTTTCATATAGAATTGATCATTAGGGAACTTTAATCGATCTGTTTCAGCACGACGTCGCCCCGTTTGGATACATACGCGAATATCTTGCGCATCTGCATCTTCTTGCATAACATAATGGAAGTCATTAGACGCCACTACACCGAGATCGTATTCCTTAGCCAATTCACACAATACTTGCTCAGCTCGCAATTCTTCAGGCAAACCATGATTTTGAATTTCTAAAAAGAAATTATCTTTCCCATAAGTTTCTATATACCACTCAATAGCACGGCGAGCGCCATCTAAATTATCTTGTAAAATCAGTTGCGGAATCTCCCCTTGAACGCAAGCGCTGAGAGCAATAATACCAGTATTATATTGGCGCAATAAATCTCTGTCTACGCGGGGCCGAAAATACATGCCTTCTGTAGATGATTTAGAAACAATCTTAACGAGATTACGATACCCTTCCATCGTTTCTGCTAAGAGAATCAAATGTTTCAGTTTTTCCCTGCTTCGCCCTTCCGGTTTGTCAAATCGAGTATGATCCGTCAAATAGACTTCACATCCAATGATTGGTTTAATTCCTTGGGCCACACATTCTTTATAAAAATAAATAGCTGCATACATATTGCCATGATCAGTCAGCGCTAAGGCTGGTTGATTCAATTCTTTGGCACGGCGCACCATATCAGACAACCGGCTAATGCCATCGAGCAAACTAAATTCAGAATGGCTATGTAAATGAACAAAAGGCTGCATGGTACACCTCCTTACGGTCTATGAGCAAAATATAGATTCAATGATTTTTTACGCTCTTTCCAATCTGGTAAAAATTGAGCCACTAAATGATGAAAGTTCTTGGAATGGTCCCAATATTTAAAATGAGCAAATTCATGGATCATCACATATTCAATATATGCTTGTGGCCCTTCTAATAAACGCATATTCATTTTAATCAACTCTTTCGTTGGCGTACAAGAACCCCAACGACTTTTCATACGTTGCTGCTTCACTGTTGGCATTGGCACATCAATACCAGCTTGTTGAAATCGTTTATACACAACTTGTGCCCAATGATGGAATACTTTTTCTCCTAATTGACGCCAAAAGATATCCATCAATTTATACTTATCTTCATACGTATAACCAGGTTTTACAAACATCGATAAAAGCCGAGCTCCATCAAATTTAATATGTGCTTTCTCATTCGTTTCTACTACTTCTAATTGAACTGGCATGCCTAATATCGACATAGTCTCGCCTGTAGTATATGTTAACGCTTCTATTTTCTTTGATGTTAAAGCTTCCAATTTAAAGAGAGCGCGCTTAATAAAAGGTACATTATCAATAACAAAAGCATCGATGCGATGGTCTGGTACATAAGCATTGGCCGATACATGAACAGTGCCATCTTTAGCGATGCGCATATTTACATTTTTAACCTTTTTGATAGTTAATATATATTCTATTATTTCCCCATTATAGGTAATCCTTCTAGTTTCTCTTCTATCATTCATATATATTATTTTACCACATCTGTATATAGGGCAAAGAGAAAATAAAAAAGCCATTATAGGAGAAGTTATAATACTCTACGAGTCCTCTCTATAATGACTTTTACTATTGTTTTATGGCCTATGTAAATAATCTATATTTGATTATCGACTACCTAATGGAAACTCAGGATCTGGTTCGTTTGTAATACGGTTACGAAGATCTCGACGAGCAATTTCCATAATCCATAACCACCAAAGGTGACCAAATAATTCAGAGAATTGTTCATCAAATGGAATTTCGCTTACTGGTGGTACTAAACCCATCCAAGGCATTACCATGTTGTGTGCAATGATGAATACGAAGAAGCCGAATACGCAACCTTGCCACATTTTAATGCGCGGCCAGTATTCTGCAATTACGCAGTACATCAAACCAAACACAATAGAGAATAATACGTGAACGATAAATACATCCATTGGCAATGCGTAGCCAGAGAAATGTACCGTCCAATCGCTAACACCAAACATGTCTAAGAAAATTTTAGGTGGTGTTACACGGCTCATAGCATCAACAGGCCAGAATACATCTGGATTACGTGGTGGGAATGGCACCTCCCACCCCCATTTAGCAATGGCACCAATAATACCTACAATAATACCAAGAATTACAGATAAGCCCACACGACGACGGGATGGTTCTGTAATATAAGTAAAACCTGCTTTCATAACTATCTCCTTTCATGAAATTCTAGCGGTTTGTATCTTGCCGTTTTGCACCGCGGCTCCCGGCAAGGTTAGATCCCAACATACCTCCTCGATTAATATGAGGATTAATTCCTTTAGACGACTCGTCCTTTACAAGTTTTGATTTTTCAAATTGTTGAAATAATCTGTCTAATTCTTTAATAATCACTTTCTTTTGAGATTCTTTTAAGGCATACACAGCGCCTTTAAAACCGATATATTTCCCTTTCACGAGAGGATGTAAATCATAGACTTTAATTGTATCATCTGTATCTACATTAACTAACTCATCTAAAGTAATACCATAATAACGAGCCAATGAAGCTAAGGTCTGCAAATCTGGTTCTCGATAGCCTGTTTCATAATTTGATAAAGCTGCATTACTAATACCTACAGCTTTCGCTACTTCAATTTGCGTCTTTCCCATGCGCACCCGTGCGCGTTTTAAGTTTTTATAAAACTGCATACCCTTCACCTACAGAGTATTAGCGATTTCTTTAAACGCTTCTTCTGCAACAGCTAATGTCCGTTCAATATCGGATTGTTTATGAAATACAGATAAGAAATTGCTTTCATAAGGACTAGGCGCCATATAGATTCCATGACTCAAATTGTAATGGAAGAATGTTTTAAAATGCTCTTCATTACATTGACTAGCATCATCAAAATTTTGTACTGGTTTATCTGTAAAGAACACCGTAAACATAGATCCAACACGTTGCACCACAATAGGCACATTATATTTAGCGCCTAACTGTTCGTAGCCTTCACACAATGTTTTTGTCGCTTCCTCTACTTGTTTGAAAATAGTCGGATCTCGTTGCAACATAGATAATGTAGCAAGGCCGGCCGTAACGGCAACAGGATTGCCGCTCAAAGTACCAGCCTGGTAAATAGGACCAGATGGAGCAATTTGAGACATAATTTTCACAGAGCCCCCAAAGACAGCCATAGGCATGCCACCACCTACAATTTTACCTAAACAAGTTAGATCAGGCTTAATATTATACAGCTTTTGCGCGCCTCCACTGCTAGCGCGGAAGCCACACATAACTTCATCAAAAATGAGCACTGCCCCATAATCTTTCGTAAGACTCCGTAACGCTTCAAGGAAACCTGGTACTGGTGGAACACACCCCATATTACCAGCTACAGGTTCTACAATGACAGCGGCAATGGTATCTCCCATATCATCAAATAATTTAGTAATTGCTTCAATATCGTTATATGGCAATGTGATCGTATTTTCCGCTACCGCTTGTGGTACGCCAGGACTATCTGGAACGCCAAAGGTAGCAAGTCCTGAACCAGCTTTTACCAGTAAAGAATCACTATGACCATGGTAACAACCGATAAATTTTACAATTCGATCGCGACCTGTATAACCACGAGCTACACGAAGCGCACTCATAGTTGCCTCTGTGCCAGAGCTAACGAGACGAATCATTTCCATGGAAGGCATGAAGGCTTGAATTTTTTTAGCCAATTCTGTTTCCAATAGCGTCGGCGCACCATAGCTAGTTCCGCGAGGAATGGCTTCTTGTAAGCTAGCCACTACTTCAGGATTCGCATGTCCAAGAATCATAGGCCCCCAACTAAGCACATAGTCAATATACTCGTTATTATCGATATCATAAATACGGCTACCACTAGCAGAGCTAATGAAAGGTGGATTAGAACCTACACTGCGATAAGAGCGAACAGGGCTATTTACACCGCCTGGCATATATCGTTTTGCTTCTTCAAAAGCTTTTTCAGATTTGCCTAATTGTAACATAGTCTCTCCTCCTACTGCTTAGCCAACCAACGCGCTACGTCAAGAGCGTGATAAGTAATGATGATCTTAGCACCAGCGCGTTTCATAGATAACATAGTTTCCATAACGAGGCGCTCTTCATCAATTAAACCAGCTTGGGCTGCACTTTTTACCATAGCATATTCACCAGATACATTGTAAACAGCTAATGGTAATTCATACCGATCTCGTGTTTCTCGTACAATGTCTAAATAAGACAAGGCTGGTTTAATCATGATAATATCAGCCCCTTCAGCAATGTCTAATTCAATTTCACGCATCGCTTCTAAGCGATTAGCTGGATCCATTTGATAAGACTTACGATCTCCAAATTGAGGCTTAGAGTTAACGGCACCACGGAATGGCCCATAGTAAGCAGATGCATATTTCGCAGCGTAACTCATAATAGATACATCTGTATACCCAGCTTGATCTAAGGCTTCACGGATAGCACCTACGCGACCATCCATCATGTCCGAAGGCGCTACCATATGAGCGCCTGCTTCTGCTTGACTAACCGCCACTTTGCACAATAATGGCAATGTTTCGTCATTCAAAATTTCATGATCTTCAATCATCCCACAATGACCAGTAGACGTATACTGACATAAGCAGACATCGGCGATGACCAATAAGTTAGGTACTTCTTTTCGAATCTCTTTAATCGCTTGTTGCACAGGCTCATTCATATCCCAAGCAGATGATCCTTGTTCATCCTTATAGGTAGGAATGCCAAAAATTTCAACGCCTCGAATTCCTAGTTCATAAGCCTCTTTCGCCACTTTTACCGCTTCATCAACGGAGAGATGATATTGTCCAGGCAATGTATCAATTTCACGTTTAATACCTTCACCAGGAACGATAAACAAAGGATAGATTAAATCGGATGTATCTACCGTTGTTTCTCGCACCAAGTCTCGCATTTCTGGGGAAATGCGAAGACGGCGAGGACGATATGTTAAATCATACATAGTCGTACTCCTTCATATATAGATTAATTATTTTCTCGTACATCTTCTATAATAGCATCTACAAGACCATCTGTAGTATATACAGGACTGATAACGTGAATTTCTAAGCCTTCACTCATCGCCGTAGCTGCTGTAATAGGGCCAATACAAGCGACTTTTGTATTCTTTAATAGCTCTAGGGCATTGTCCCCTAATAATTGTAATGTATTCGTTACCGTAGAGGAGCTAGTAAATGTAATATAATCTACTTCGCCTTTTGTAAGCGCTTCCACTAAAACTTCTTGTTGCGATGTATCTTGCTGTGTTTCATAAATGCGCAAAATATCTACTTGTACATCCATATGACGCAATTCACGAGGAATGACATCTCTCGATTTTTTCGGCTGAATCAACAGAACTTCATCGCCAGCACTCACTTTACCGTCTAAAGCGCGCACTACCGATTCAGCTTTATAATCAGTAGGCACAATATCAGGAATAATACCAAAATGCATCAATTCACGCGCTGTTGCACTACCGATGGCACATACTTTTGCATACCCTAAGGCGCGAGCATCTCGTCCCATGTCTTTCAATAGGCTAAAGAAGTAGCGTACGCCTTCACCAGAGGTAAAAACAATGGCTTTATATTGATCGACGCGGTCCATAATACGGCGGTCTTCGTCGAACAATTCTAAAGCTGTCGTCTTGATGGCAGCGCTTTGAATAACACGGGCACCTTGTTCCTGCAAAGCTTCTTTGAAGCGACTCGCTTGGGATCGCGCACGAGTAACCACAATAGTTTTGCCAAATAATGGTTTATTGTCGAACCATTGCAATTGCTCCCTCAAATTAACAACGTCGCCTACAACAATAATAGCAGGGGCTTTTAAATTCGCCTTCACTACGTCTTCTACTACATGTTCTAAGGTAGATACTAAAACTTGTTGAATCGGTTTCGTACCCCACCGCACTAAAGCTACTGGCGTGTCTTTAGGACGGCCGTGTTTCATCAAGTTGTGAGCAATCATTTCTAGGTTTGTAACACCCATAACAAAACAGAGTGTATCTACAGCGGTTGCCAAGCCTTCCCAATGAATGCCAGACACAGATTTTGTTGGATCTTCATGGCCTGTAACGACTGCAAAGGACGTCGCCATTGCTCGTTGTGTCACAGGAATCCCTGCATAAGCTGGTGCTGCTACAGGCGATGTAACGCCAGGAACAAATTCAAAAGGAACTCCCCCCTCTTTAAGGGCCATCGCTTCTTCACCACCGCGACCAAATACGAGTGGATCACCGCCCTTCAAACGGGCTACGATTTTACCTTCTTTCCCTTTTGCTACGAGGAGTTCGTTAATTTCCCATTGGTGCATCGTATGATCTCGGCATTGTTTTCCCGCATAGATCAATTCCGCATCAGGTCGTGCCCACCCAAGAAGGTCTATATCTGCCAAGTAGTCATATACAATTACATCTGCTTTTTCAATGCATTCTCGGCCTTTTACAGTGATTAATTTAGCATCTCCAGGGCCAGCACCGATTAAATATACTTTACCTGTCATTTTATGATTCCTTCCTTTACAAGAGCATCCACAATATGTTTGCCACCCTCTTCGTACAATGCTTTAGCTAGATTTTTGCCTAACATTTTACTTTTACAAGCAGGGCCAGATAACTCGCCTTCATAGACAGTTTTTCCATCTAATGATGCAATGAGCGCTTTCAAAGTCAATTGCCCTTTATCAATAGTGCCATATACCCCCATCGGCACTTGGCAGCCGCCATTCAATTGATTGAGGAAACTCCGTTCCCCTTCCACAGCTAACCGAGTTGGTTCATCGTCGATGTGTGAAAGCATAGCTAACATTTCATCATCATCAGCACGGCATTCAATAGCTAATGCCCCTTGTCCGACAGCAGGAATCATTTCATCAGCCGTAAAGACTTGCGTAATTTGATCCTCCAAACCTAGTCGCTTTAAGCCCGCTTGAGCAAGCACTACTCCATCTAAGCCTTCAGAGTTAATTTTATTCAACCGCGTCTGTACATTGCCGCGAATCACTTTGATTTTTAAATCAGGACGAACGTGCAGCAATTGTGCTTGACGCCGCAAGCTACTAGTCCCTATGCGCGCACCTTGCGGCAGTTGATCCAGTGTTTTATATACAGGGCTGATTAACGCATCATGAGGTACTTCACGTTTTGAAATAGCCCCTAATGTCAAGCCTTCTGGTAGTTCCGTGGGCATATCTTTCAAGCTATGTACAGCGATGTCGATGTCTCCAGCTATCATAGCAGCTTCTAATTCAGCCGTAAATAAACCTTTTCCCCCTACTTCAGCGAGAGGTTTTTCTAAAATACGATCACCTTTTGTGTTGAAGTGAACTAATTCAACAGTAATCCCTGGATATAATCGTTGTAATTCATCTTTGATATATTCAGCTTGCCACAATGCAAGGGCACTCTTACGAGTACCAATTTTTATATGGTCTCTCATGTGCTATCCTTCTTTCTTCAGATTGAACATATCTTTGAATAAGTCCCAATATAAGCCTTCTTCTTCTGTTCCGGCGATTTCATTGAAATGAATCATCGGTTCTCTCAACATTTTGCGGACGATCATGCGACTCATAGAGTCCATAATGCGACGTTCTCTATCGGAAATATCTGGTAATTTAGCTAAGGCACGATGTAATTCACGACTACGAATGCGATCTGCTTTATCCGTCAATAAGGCCATCATAGGGCGAACTGATAAATAACTTAATTTATCTAACACATCTTCAATAGCTTCATGAATAATCGGCTCAGCTCGTTTAGCCTCTTCTTCCCGTTGCTGTTTATTTTCTTCTACAACGCTTTCAAGAGCATCGATATTGAAAAGATAAATTCCATCAATATCCGCTACAGCAGGGTCAATATCGCGAGGTACAGCAATATCGATCATAACCATAGGCATTCCATTTCGTCGCGCAGCAATACGTCGAGCTTCTTTTTCATTAATAATATAATGCGGCGCCCCTGTGGAAGTAATTAAAATATCTGCTTCTACCGCATAGTCTACTACATCGTCTAACTTAATGGCGTGCCCATTAAACTTCTTAGCCAATGTTTCTGCTTTAGCAAAGGTTCGATTCGATACAAAAATCGTTTTAACTCCTTTTGATTGCAAATGAATAGCTGTTAGCTCACTCATTGTACCCGCCCCTAAAATGAGGACTGTCGCTTCTGAAAGCGGTTTATCTAAGCTATCTTCAGCAAGGTTAACTGCGGTATAGCTAACCGATACAGGCGTATTGGCAATACCTGTATTAGTACGCACTTTTTTACCCACACTAATGGCGCGTTGGAATAAAATATTAAATACTGTGCCTGTAAACCCAGCACTATATGCCTCTATGTAAGCCACTTTTAATTGACTTAAAATCTGACCTTCCCCCAATACGAGAGAATCTAAACTGGCGGATACGCGGAATAAATGATCCACACACTCTCGATCTTGGTAGAAGAAAAAAGCAGATTCATCAATAGAATCAGCGTCTTTTAAGTCTTTCATAACATCTAACATGTATTGCTTTGGCTGTTCTACATCTTCTAATACAGCATATAGTTCTGTTCGATTGCAAGTAGATAATATAACACATTCTGAAATTCTATCGTATTCATAGATTTTATTAAGAGCTGCTTTGACTTCATCTTTCTCAAAGGAAAAGCGTTCTCGTACCGCTACTGCAGCACTTCTATGATTTAGACCTAATACCACTAATTGCATAGTGTAGTTTCTCCTCTATATAAGGCCAATTTCCGTCTAAAATAGCCTGAAACGCAGTTTCATCTAAATGGGTGCGCCAAAATTGTTGACGCTCCGCTACACTGGGAAGAATCGATTTGACCTCTTCCCTTATTATTTTAAGTCTCGGTATAGCAATTTTCAACTCACTATAACGGTTTGTCATATCTTGCCGAACGAGACGATTAATGCGTGGACCTCCATTATTAGCGCCAATAGCAATCTGCAAATCACCAACTTCTAAGGTAGCGGGGATTGTAAAATCACAAGCTTCTGGTTTATCGCTGCGATTCATCCACACCTTATAATCCTTAGCGAGGGATTCAAGTTTATCATTCAATTCTCTATTGTTGGTGCTAATAAAAAGAAGTTTACTCGCTTTTAATAACTCTATATATGTATCAGTAAATGGTGTCTCATGCCAAAGAATCAATCCTTCTACAGCCCACTTACGAATAGTCTCTGTTACAGTAGGGCTAATAACAACACAACGAGCCTCATTCATCACTAAGGATATTCTTCGTTCCGTTACGTCACCGCCACCAATAAAAAGGATGGTATCATCTTGCCGTAATTGTAATGTAATAGATAGCATAGAAATACCTCAATCTATAATTTCTAGTATACCAATCAATCTAGAGAATATATAAAAAAATCGGCTTGACAGGCCAAGCCGATTTTCAATTTTCTTACATAAATCGTTTCAAGTACACGCCAATGCGTCCCTTTCTCGATGTGCCTGTTATGGCTTCTACTTTCATTCGGCCGCGACCGCGCATAGAAATCACATCTCCTTCTTTTACTTCTTGAGATGGTCCTTTCGCAGGTTGCCAATTCACTTGCAATAACCCAGCGTTAATAGCGCTCACCAACTTTGTTCGAGACACGCTAAACCCAGAGCTAGCTACTGCATCTAATCGCAAAGATGCGACAGTAGTACGTACTTCTTTAATTTTTTCTTCTTTCGGTGCAATATCATCTAGCGAAATGATCTCTGCCGAAACAGTAACCATCGCGATTTTTGTAAAGTTTTGGACAATAAAATCGGCAATAGTATTATCAACTAATACTTGAGCGTCCCCTTGAACCATAATAATATCGCCAAATTTAGTACGCTCCATGCCTAGCCCTAATAGAGATCCTAGTACATCGCGATGAGTTAAGAGTCTAAATCGCGGATCCCAAGATACTTTAAGGGCTGTAATCCCCATATCGACAGTGCCTTGAAAATGATTATCTACAAAGGCAATGCGAATGCGTTCGGCCCCTTCGTAACCACCATAGGTTTTTACTTGTAGTTCTGGATAGGCCGCCTTTATTGCATCGGCAATGACAAGCCCGGCAGGACTTGTAAAATCGGTTACCCGAAAGGGTTTCCCTTTTACTACTTGTTCAGCCAAATCTAACATACGACGAGCTTCTTCGCCGTTGCCACTAGCTTCAAAATATCGAATTAATTTACTTGTATCAGCCATTATTTCCCCAATTCATTGGAACGTTCGTAGGATGCTAACACCCCATCTTGCAAAGCGCTACGCAATCCGCCTTTTTCCATGGCCCCAATACCAGCAATCGTAGTGCCACCAGGGCTTGTTACTTGATCTCGTAACACCGCTGGATGTTCACCACTAGATAGAGCCATTTTGCCAGCCCCATACATAGCTTGTGCAGCTGCCTTAATCGCTAAAACTCGCGGTAAACCAATGCGCACACCAGCATCTGCTAAGGCATCTAAAATGACAAACATGTAACCTGGTCCAGTCCCAGAGAGGGCTCCTAAGCGGTCTAAATCAGCTTCACTAACGACCACTACTTCTCCAACCGCTGCAAATAAAGCTTCTACTGCAGAAGTATCATCTGCGACATCTGTGGCCAATGCGGTCATACCACATCCAATAGATGCGGGCGTATTCGGCATAGCTCGATAGATAGTAGCCTTTGGTAAGGCCCGTTGTAAAGTACTTAACGTAACGCCTGCAGCCACAGAAATAACAGTAGTCCCTTCTCTAAGAGAATCCATTTGAGACAATACAGTAGGTAATACTTGAGGCTTCACTGCTAAAATAATGGTTTGAAAGTCTTCTAATGGAGGCATTTTGATAAAGCCAATAACACCTAGTTCAGCTCTAAGCGATTCTAATTGTTCTGATCGCCGCACTAACACAGACGTATGATTAGCGTTCAATATGCCCTTGTCTAAAGCCCCTTTTAGCAATGCACTGCCCATCGAGCCTACACCGATAACAAGTGTTTTCCCTAACATAGTATCACCTCAGCCCCTAATGGACTTATTATTTTTGCCAAGCAAATTCTTGCGCTTCTGTTCCACTTTCAGATTCACTATTATAATCAATGGAAACGTTCACAGGTACGCACATGAAAATGTCTTTGCCTACCTTTTCAAGTTTCCCATCTAATGCAAATGTTGCACCAGATACGAAGTCAACGATACGAGCTGCTTCATGAGGGTCAGTATTCTCAAAATTAATCAATACAGGACGCATGTCGCGTAATTGATGAGTAATGCTTTCAGAATCTTCGAATACTTTTGGTTCAATTACAACTACTTTCATGGATGTTGGTCTTTGTGTCATGGCAGAAGTGCCTCCTACTACTTTACGAGGTTGATATTCAGATGGTGTTTGTTGCGCAGTATGTGTTTCATCTGCATCATCATAGTCATCTTCGTATTCATATTCGTCATCATATTCATCATAACGGTCATCGTTATTGAATCCTACATAATTTTTAATTTTTTTCCAGCCATCTCCTAAAGCCATAATCGTTCCTCCTCTTACTTTATGTACTCAATATATTATGTATATACACGTTCGCCAAAGATAGCCGTACCTATGCGAACGATGTTTGCCCCTTCTTGCAAGGCCACTTCAAAGTCATGAGTCATGCCCATTGATAAATACTCGATTTCACCATCAGGGAAATAGGACTTCATATCTTCAAATAAAGCCTTTGCAACCCGGAAAATAGGCCGTGCCTCTTCTGGGTCATCAAAGAATGGCGCCATACACATTAATCCCCGAATCCTCACATGAGGTAGTGTCTTAGCGTATTCCCGGATATGAGGAAATTCCTCTACGGACATACCAGACTTACTCGCTTCTCGCGCTATATTGACTTGCAATAGTACGTCTTGTACTTTATCGTGCTTCGTTGCCACTTTTTCAATTTCATCAAGCAATTTAATACTATCCACAGAATGAATAAGATCAAACATAGGCACTGCTTGACGCACTTTATTAACTTGTAAATGGCCTATTAAATGCCACACCAAGTCAGGCCCCTTGTATAAAGCTTGTTTTTCCTTTGCCTCTTGTACGCGATTTTCACCTACATGAGTACATCCAAGACGAGCTATTTCTTCTACAGTCGCAACAGGGTGATTTTTCGTTACCGCCACTAATAACGCTGTATCTACGCGACCCACACTCGCCATAGCATCAGCCATGCGTTGTTGGATAGCATGTAGGGATTCCTCAATCATAAGTACCTCCCATTTATATTACACAGAATATATTTATAGACTCATTTATTATATAATATTTAGCTTAGAATGTATATCATTTCAGAGATTTAAGCATCCCAAACAATGCCATGCGCCCCGTTGTTCCCGATTCGCGACGATAGGAAAAACAGTCTTCACTCGTCATACTATCAGTACCACCGATGCAAATGCGGTCCTTCAGAACCCCACGTTGCAAAAGATCCGCTTCTATAAACGCCCACAAATTAATATGTGGCGTTTTCTGAGTAGCTCCGTCTCTTTGTATATATTGAACTAACTCACCATCGGTACGATTTGTGACGGTCTTCCATTCCCTTTTGAAAGTATCCGCTAATTCTTCATTTACTTCAAAAGAGCCCGGTCCAATACTAGGCCCTAAGTACACATAACAATCTTTAAAGTCCGTACCAAAGTCACGCGCCATTCCTTCTATAGTAAGAACTGGTAAGTGACCGACAGTTCCCTTCCACCCAGCATGTACGACTGCCAAGGCATGATGAACAGGATCGTAAATAGCTACCCCCACACAATCCGCCGTAAAGAGGAATAGTGGTACATCTACAAGATTTGTGTAAATGGCATCGCAATCATGAATAGCTGTGTCTTCCCCATAAGCACCAGAGCCAATCAATTCTTCCGTAATGCGCATGGCGCGCAATCCATGAACTTGATTAGCGCAGGTAATTCGATTCGATGCAACACCTAAATAATCCGCAATCATAGCTCTATTGACTATGACATCATCTACTTTGTCTCCTACGTGAAAGGCTAAATTAAGGGAACTGAAAGGATCCTTCGAGATTCCACCATGACGATAGGTATCACCCAAGATAAGAGGCCATTTACTACACCAATCAGGCGCTTCGTAAGACCACGTCGAACCTTTGTGATTAACATTGACTATATGTTTACTCATTGACACACCCCACATCGCTTACATCCCTCCATACAAGGTGGCGTATAGGCTTCATCGAGAGCACGTTGCCACTCTAGTTCTAAATAGCCTTCCTTCATCCCCATGTCGAGATGGCTCCACGGCAAGTATTCATCAAATTGTCGCTCTCGATAGTTGAAATCATCCATATCGAGACCAGCCGCTTTCATTTCAGGTTTGAAAGACTTACTCCCTTTATCCATGGCACAAGCAGCAATAACCCTACTCAATCTTCGATCGCCGCGAGCCAATACGCCTTGAATATACGCTTCTTTAGGTGATTCAATGAGCACTTCTATGCGGCGATTCTTTTGCAACGATTTCTTAATGTATTGCAATTTCCTCTCTACCGTTTTCTGATTGTCCATAGGGGCCCACTGAAATGGCGTAAACGGCTTTGGTATGAAGGGATTAATACTCAGTGTCAATCGTCCATTGCACCCTACTTCCGCCATATGCGCCTGCGTACGCTCTGCTAATCCAATAATGGCATCAATATCTTCATCTGTTTCAGTAGGCAGTCCAACCATAATATAAAGTCGCATATGCTGAATACCTGATTTAGCAGATAACTGAGCGGCAGTACGCAAATTGTCTTCACTAATACCTTTATTAATAACTCTCCGCAATCGTTCGCTCCCTGTTTCTGGGGCAATGGTAATCGTCTTCTGCCCACTGTCAGCCAAGCCATCAACGACAGCTTGCGTCAACGAGTCAGCACGCAACGAAGCACAAGAGTAACGCATCTCTTTCGACCGAATATAGGTCACTAATTCATCCACTTCTGGGTAATCAGAAATAGCCGCCCCCATAAGGCCTACTTTTTTGCCTAATGCATGGGCTCGATCCACACCTTCCTTGAGTACCTCTAAAGGGCGTACCCGAGGAACCCGAAAGCAATAACCGGCCATACAGAATCGGCAGTGGCGGCCACATCCACGAGCAACTTCAATAATATACATCGCACCAAACTCAGTAAAGTCCGTAGCAATCACAGTTTCTCCGCCACTGGTGAGAGGCTCAAAATGGCGCTTAATCGTTTTTGGCGCCTTCTCTGCCAATGTATAACCTATAAATCGATTGTCTTCATATATTGGTGTATATAAAGTTGGTACATAAATGCCCTCAATGGAAGCTAAGGAAGCAATGATATCAGCACGACTTTCACCATTGTTACGCCCCTCCCGAATACGATCTAACAGGCGCGTCACAAGGCCTTCCCCTTCGCCAATAACACAAGCATCTATGAAGTCCGCAAAAGGTTCAGGATTAAAGGTCGTACAAGGTCCTCCAGCGATAACAATAGGGTCAAACTCAGTGCGATCCGCACTCATAACAGGCACTCGACCATGACGGAGCATCAATGGAATATTGAAATAATCCATTTCAAAGGTTACATCAAAAGCAACTACATCAAATTGATGCATAGGACGCTGTGTTTCCACACTCATGAGGGGCATTTTCGTTTTATCATAGGCATCTAATTCTTTTTTCTCTGGCAAAAAGATACGTTCACAAACGCTATCAGGGCGCAAATTGATTTCTTCATAAATAATATGAAGTCCTAAATTACTCATCCCTACAAAGTATGTATTAGGATAAACCATCGCTACCCGTTGGCTACTATGAGGGTTAATAGTCACGCGACTATCTTCGTTATAATATAATTCTTGTAACCGATCAATTAAGTCTTTCCGATTCAACGACGTCCCTTCCTCTTTTTCTCATATGGATAAATCACAACTTGCCCATTAATATATTCGGCAATATATATTTCATTCACTGTATAGCCTTGTTTCTCGATTTCCGAACGCAACCATAGGTCATCTTTATCAATTAAATCGAGCACTAATGTATTGATTTGTCCATCATTAATTAAATCAAGGCGTATATTATCTTCTCCAAACTGTACAACATTAAGTTGCCCATTTTGTTCGAGTACAGCTCGTTTTACATCCTTTACGTATTGGACACCAGCAGCTCGCAATTTTAATTCTGCCGCCTGAATACCGTAACGCATACATTCTTCTGTGAAAATCTGTCCTTTTTCTATAACGATAACAGGGTGTCCATCTAAAATTGTTTTGAAAAAGCGAATGTTTCCTTTTAAAAATTTTAAGGTCATCACAAGAATAGTCCATAAAATAAGGACTAACATAAATTGCAAAATACCAATGGCATCATTGTAAATAATAGCCCCTATAATACCGCCTAGTACATAGTTCTGTAATTGATCTAATGCAGAAGTAGGCGCTAAATTACCTTTTCCCATTAAATTGATTTGCAAAATAATTGCTAACAAGCCTATGGCTAGCTTTGCAAAGACCATACCATACGCCATTAATGCTCCCGACATAAATATTCCTATTCTTTCTCTGTATCAATAATGCGGTTTACATTGCTAATCGTATATACCCGTTTCAATGTATAGGATGTAAACTCTGGATTAAAATCAATCGCATAATAAGTATTTCCTACTTTTAAGATCATATCATCTCGTATTTTTAAAGAATTAACCTGCAATTGTTCTAATGGCACATTCTGATTCTGGCTGAAAGATTTCAAAAACGTCAACATCCTAGAGGAATCTTCCAAATAATTTTGAATCCGGCTATATTCTAAATATTCAAAACCTAAGAAAAAAGCCACAATGAGCGACAAGATGACCGTCAAATCTCGATAACGGCTCGTAAAGCCATTGCGCAATGTCAGTATCCCGATGATCAACAAAGATACTAATACGACGGATAACAATATAAACAGCCACGTCTCTTGATTCGACACTTGGCTCTCTACATATGCAGTAGTATAAAAGTCCATACAGTACTCCCTTTAATAGTATTTTCTATATTATATCATATGCACAGCAGTTTTTTTCGATATACAACAAAAAGGCGACCCTCCTGGGTCGCCTTTTTAAGACAGTTATATTATTTCAACCAGCTCATTAAGCCACGAAGTTCAGAACCAACTGCTTCGATTGGATGTTTAGCTGCTGCTTCACGATGTTGTTTTAAGAATGGTTGACCATTTTTGGAGTCAGCCAAGAAGTCATCAGCAAATTTACCGGATTGGATATCTGCCAATACTTGTTCCATCGCTTTTTTAGTATCTGCAGTGATGATTTTTGGACCAACATAGTAGTCACCGTATTCTGCAGTGTTAGAAATGGAATGGCGCATTTTTTGGAAGCCACCTTCGTAGATAAGGTCTACGATCAATTTCATTTCATGTAAACATTCAAAGTAAGCGTTTACAGGCTCATAACCAGCTTCTGTTAATACTTCGAAACCAGTTTTGATCAATTCTGTTACGCCACCGCACAATACAGCTTGTTCGCCGAAAAGATCAGTTTCAGTTTCAGATTTAAAATTAGTTTCCAAAATACCAGAGCGACCACCGCCTACACCAGATGCCCAAGCTAATGCTACTTCTTCAGTATCTCCAGATGGATCTTTTTCTACTGCGTACAAGCAAGGAACGCCGGAGCCTTCTTGGAATGTACGACGTACTAAATGTCCAGGACCTTTAGGCGCTACCATGAATACGTTAACGTCTTCGCGAGGTACGATTTTACCGAAGTGAATATTGAAACCGTGAGCAAATGCTAAGTAAGCGCCTTCTTTCAAGTTAGGCTCAATATCATTTGCATATACTTCTGCTTGTAATTCGTCTGGAATCAATACCATAACGATGTCTGCGCCTTTAACAGCTTCAGCTGTTTCTTTTACAGTTAAACCAGCTTCTTCAGCATCTTTCCAGCTAGAAGAACCAGCGCGCAAACCGATAGTTACGTCCATACCATTTTCTTTCAAGTTCAATGCATGTGCATGACCTTGGGAACCGTAACCTAATACTGTAATTTTTTTGCCTTGCAATTTAGAAAGATTGCAATCTGCATCATAATATACTGTAGTACCTAAAATTTTACCTGCCATATTAGACAACCTCCAAAACTATATTCAATAGAATCTTCAATAATATATACTACACAAATTTGCGTATAATTGCAAGTTGTGATGTACATCTGTATGCTGTGAATGGATATATTTTATTTCACAATAACCCAAGGACGTTCTCGTTCCCATATTACGGAAACCTCCATACCAAAAACATCGGTCAACACAGAGTCCCTCAATATGTCTCCTTTTTTCCCCGCATAGGCTATGCGGCCTTCTTTTAAAATGGCCACATGCGTAATGCTAGGCATAATCTCATCAATTTGATGCGATACATAAATGTAAGGCGTCCCCTCATGTTTCGCCATTTGCTCTACCGTTCCCAAGAATTGTTCGCGAGCCGGCAAGTCGAGGCCCGAACAAGGTTCATCTAAGATGAGGAGATCTGGATTCCCCATGAGAGCTCTCGCCAGCAATACGCGGCGCTGTTCACCAGCAGACAACGTAGCATAGCGATGACCTTCCAAATAAGAAATCCCAAAGGACTCCATCAATTGATGGCCTCGTTCTCGTTGTTCACGAGATACGTCCTGATAAATACCTATGCTACTGAAAGCGCCAGAAATGACTACATCTTCTGCAAATTGTTTATTCAATGTCGACTGAAATTGACCTAATGAAGAGCTCACAAAGCCTACTCGTGATTTGATATTAGCCCATACATATTTACCAAATTCATAGCCAAATACGCGAACAATCCCCGCTGTAGGTACTTGGTACGCTGGGATCATGCTGAGTAACGTTGATTTTCCAGCCCCATTCAGCCCTAAGAGAGCCCAATTTTCGCCATCTTTTACCTGCCAATTTACACTTTGTAAAATTTCGCGGCCATCGCGCCGAAACACAACTTCTTCGTAATATAATAATTCATCCGCTACAGGATTCATACTATCACTTCCTCATCGAACTGTTCATACTATGAGTACCTTGACTAATCGCCTATCTCCATTGAGACAGATGCTATATTTTTTCACCTCTGCTCATAGCGGTAATACCAGTTTTAGCAATTTCAAGAATGCCATAGCTTTCCATAATTTGAATGAAGCCATCTAATTTCTCTGCGCTACCAATAACCTCTACAATCATAGAGGTAGGTGAAATATCGAGGACATTACCGCGATATACGTCTGCAATCTGAACGATTTGAGAGCGCGTAGCTGCTGTTGCTTTCACTTTGATGAGCATCAATTCACGACGTACTACATTTTCTGTAGCCAACACTTTGACTTTCACTACATCAATGAGTTTGTAAATTTGTTTTTGAATTTGATCGAGCGCTCGATCATCAGCTTCGACGGTCAATGTAAGACGAGCATATCCTGGTTCATTGCTAACACCAGAGGTCATTTTCGTAACATTGAAGCCCCGTCGATTAAATAGTGCCAAAATACGGGTTCCTAAACCAGGAGTATTTTTAGCGATTACTAGGACTTGATGTTCTTTATTCATCGCCAAGCACCCCCTTTTTCCCCATCATGCCACTCACTGTACCACCTGCTGGAATCATAGGTAGTACATTTTCTTCACGGCGCACGCGACAATCTAAGATAATATTATCTTTCGATGTAATGGCCTTTTTAAACGTACCCTCAAAATCCTCAACGGAATCAATACGATAAGCCGTTAAGCCGAAGGCATCTGCCAATTTGATAAAATCTGGACTCACCTCTAAATCAACGTAAGAATAACGGCGTTGATTAAAGATTTCTTGCCATTGACGAACCATGCCTAAATAACCATTGTTAATAATAACGATTTTGATAGGCAAGTTATATTGTTTAACCATCATCAATTCTTCAAAGGTCATTTGGAAGCCTCCATCCCCTACAACGAGGATCACTTGCTTCGTAGGTGCCCCAATTTGGGCCCCAATAGCAGCGGGTAAGCCGTACCCCATTGTACCAGCACCGCCAGATGTAACGATGGTATGCGGCATTTTGTGGGTTAAAAATTGTGCCGCCCACATTTGATGTTGTCCTACATCAGTAACGATGATAGCATCGCGATTAGCAATTTTGTTGAGCTCGGACAACACATATTGGGGATTTAATTCACCATCTACCAAGCCAGGCACTGTTAATGGATATTCTTCTTGCCAACCTTTTATTTGTTGTAACCATGCCTCATGTTGTTTCGCCTCGACGAGAGTATTTAACTCAGTCAAAACTTGCTTCAAGTCCCCTACGATAGGCACGTCAATGATGACATTTTTATCAATTTCGGCTGGGTCAATATCGATGTGAATAATCTTTGCTTTTTTACAGAAGAAATCAGGATGGCCTGTAATGCGGTCGTGGAAACGAATGCCGGCAGCAATGACAACGTCTGCTTCTTCTGTACTATAGTTAGCAGCTACCGTACCGTGCATGCCTACCATGCCGAGAGCCAATTCATGGTCCCCAGGGAATCCACCGAGACCCACCAATGTATGGCCTACAGGAATATTAGCTTTTTCTGCTAACTCTTTAAGCTCATCCATGGCACCAGATTTTAAAATACCCGCACCAGCAATGATCAATGGACGCTTTGCATTCTTAATTAATGTAGCGGCCTTTTTAATTTGCCCTTGATGGCCTTTGTACGTTGGATCATATCCTTCTAAATGAATCGGCGCTTCAAAGAGCTTATTATATTCTGCCATAGTAATACTCATGGTTTGAACATCTTTAGGAATGTCCACTAAGACCGGTCCTGGTCGGCCCGTTCTAGCGATAAAATAAGCTTCTTTTAAAATACGTGGCAAATCAGTGATATCTTGCACTAAATAGTTATGCTTTGTAATAGGCATAGTAATGCCTTGAATATCTGCTTCTTGGAAAGAATCTTTACCAATCAATGCACGTCCCACCTGACCTGTAATAGCGAGCATTGGTACGGAATCCATGTAAGCTGTCATAATACCAGTTACTAGATTAGTAGCACCCGGTCCAGATGTGGCAAGACAGACACCAACTTTGCCAGATACGCGAGCATAACCGTCAGCAGCATGGGCTGCTCCTTGTTCGTGGCGCACAAAATAATGCGTTATTTCTGGGAAGCTATAAATCTCATCATAAATTGGAATCACTGCACCGCCAGGATACCCAAATATATCTGTTACCCCTAATCGGTGAAGTGTTTCAAGGACGATGCGAGCTCCGTTAATAGTTTCACTCATAAATATCCTTTCTGATACCTAGGGCTTATTCAGACAGAATTTCTGAAGAATTTAAGCGCTTAATGGTATACCCTCTTTGTTTGAAATCTTCAATAATTTTTTTAATGTGATCTTCTCCATTCGTTTCCACTGTGACTTGTAACTCCACTTCGTGGAAACGGTCGAGATTTTTAAATTGATTATGATCAAGTTTAATAACATTCGCATCAGCTTCTGCGAGCATTTGTGAAACCGCTACTAATTGACCTGGTTTATCTGGTAAATTAACAGAGAATGTAAAAATACGACCACGTAACACTAAGCCTTTATTAATCATAGAGGAAATAGTAAGTACATCAATGTTCCCGCCACTTACAATAGCTACTACTTTTTTATGTTTGCAACTTAACTTTTTCAATCCTGCTAATGGCAAAATCCCTGAATTTTCTGCTACCAATTTATGTTTTTCTACAAGCAATAAAAACGCTTCCATCAATTCATAATCAGATACAGTAATAATTTCATCTACATATTGTTTAATATAATCCAATGTGGTAGATCCAATAAGGGCTACAGCAGTACCATCAGCAATAGTAGAAACCTCTTGTAGCTTAACTGGCTTACCCGCTTCAAGACCTGCTAATGCACAAGCTGCACCTTCTGGCTCTACACCGATAACTTTTATTTGAGGATTTTTTAATTTTGCAGCAGCTGCAATGCCTGCTACAATACCACCACCGCCAACAGGAACAAGTAAAACATCTGCATCAGGCAGTTCATCTAGCACTTCTAGTGCAATCGTACCTTGCCCTTCAATAACATCTTCATCATCAAAGGGATGTACAAATACATACCCGTGTTCCTTCTGTAATTCCATTGCCTTTTGATAGGCTTCATCGTAAATCTCACCATACAAAACGACGTCAGCACCATATTGGCGAGTAGCATTTACCTTGATCAACGGTGTATGCTTAGGCATAACAATAGTAGCTTTAATGCCCAAACGTTTAGCAGCAAGTGCTACGCCTTGCGCATGATTACCCGCAGAAGCAGCAATAACGCCACGGACCTTTTCTTCATCATTTAATTTTGAAATTTTATTATAGGCACCACGTACTTTGAAAGAACCTGTAATTTGAAGATTTTCAGGCTTAATATATACATCATTGCCCGATTCTTCAGAAAATACATCACTGTGAATTAACTTTGTTTTCACAGTAACCGTTGACAAGCGCTCTCTGGCTTCCATAAAATCATATAGTTTATGCATACATACCCCTTCTCCTGAGAAAATGAATAGACTTCTATTAATCTTCTAAGATTTCAATAGCCCCTTGTGCCGCAGAGGATACATGGAGGGCATATTTTTTCAAATATCCTGTAGCATTACTTTTAAATGGTGGCAATGCCGCTTTACGACGAGCAATTTCTTCGTCGCTTACAGCTAATTCTAATTTGCCATTTGGAATATCGATATTAATAATATCACCATCTTCAACGATAGCGATAGTGCCACCGGCTGCAGCTTCTGGCGATACGTGACCAATAGACGCACCTCGAGTGGCACCAGAGAAACGGCCGTCAGTCAATAAAGCTACGTCTTTATCGAGACCCATACCAGCAATGATAGATGTTGGTGTCAACATTTCGCGCATGCCTGGACCACCTTTTGGACCTTCGTAGCGGATAACTACCACATCGCCTTTCACAATTTTGCCATTTGTAATCGCTTCTACTGCATCTTCTTCGCAGTTAAATACTTTTGAAGGGCCAGAATGGACAAGCATATCTTCTGCTACGGCACCAGCTTTTACAACGGAACCGTCTTCTGCTAAGTTACCTTTCAAAACAGCAATACCACCTGTTTCGTGAACAGGATTATTCCAAGGATGAATTACATCTTCATCTACTACTTGTGCAGCAGCAGCGATTTCACCTTGCGTTTTTAACGTTACTGTTTGGCAATCTGTATGCAAACGACCATTTTCAGAAAGTCGTTTCATAACCGCACTTACGCCACCAGCAGCATATAAATCTTCAATGAAATAAATACCGGATGGCGATAGTTTAGATAATTGCGGCGTAATTTGGGCAATGCGATCAAAATCATCTAAGGATAATTCAACACCTGCTTCATGAGCAATAGCTGGTAAGTGAAGCGCTGTATTAGAAGAGCCACCTAATGCCATATCTAGCGCTACAGCATTTTCAAAGGCTTCACGCGTCATAATATCTTTTGGACGAAGGTTGGCTTTCAACACCTCTACCGCTTGCATACCTGACAATTTAGCAAGACGCATACGTTCGGAGTAAACGGCTGGAATCGTACCATTACCAGGCAATGCCATCCCTAATGCTTCTGTTAAGCAGTTCATGGTATTTGCCGTATACATACCGGAGCAAGAGCCACACGTAGGACAAGCGCTATTCTCAATGCTCATTAACTCTGCATCATCCATATCACCGGTTTTATGTTTACCTACTGCTTCAAATACATCGGATAAACCAATTTTTTTACCTTTATGTACGCCAGCAAGCATAGCTCCGCCAGATACAAACACAGAAGGAATATTGAGACGAGCAGCGGCAATTAACATACCTGGTACAACTTTGTCGCAGTTGGGAATAAATACCATGGCATCAAATGGTGTAGCCATAGCCGTAGCTTCGATGGAATCGGCAATAATGTTGCGCGTTACCAAGGAATATTTCATCCCTACATGATTCATAGCAAGACCGTCACAAATACCGATTGTATTAAACTCAATAGGCACACCACCGGCATTGCGAATACCGTCTTTTACGGCTTGCACTATATTTTTAAGACCTACATGACCTGGAATAATTTCATTAAAGGAGTTAGCAATACCGATAATCGGTCTGCCCATTTCTTCGTCAACAAAGCCCAATGCTTTCAACAACGATCTATGCGGTGCACGTGCAACGCCAGCAGTTAAATTCTCACTTCTACAACTCATGATACTCTCCTTACTAGTGAAAGCAACACTTGTGCTTTCACAGACGAATAAAAAAAGACGATTCCTAAGAATCGTCTTAAAAGTATACAAATGAAATTACTTATGTTTACAGAATTCCACTGTAGGCTCATTATCTACTAAACCTATCCCCTATGGATATACATATACATAAGATACAATACCGTCAAAACCTTATTGATATATATTAAACCATTCGCGGAACTTCTAAGACAAAACGTGTTAAGTTGTTGTTCATAATTCGAATGTTTTTAATAATCGTCGCCAAGACGATAATCAACAAGCTAATGACTAAACCTAACATGTTTCCTCCTAAAGATAATCTGTAATATAAAAATATTATAGATTATCTTGGCTTAGATTTCAATATATATACATCAATTAATTCAAACTTTATCATATAAAACACCAGAAGTAATATAGCCAAGCAATAATAAAATCAATTGATAAACAATAAAAAGTGCCTTATCAAAATTTGATAAGGCACTTTTTTACTAGCTTGGTGCGGTTGGAGGGACTTGAACCCTCACGAGCGTACGCTCACCACCCCCTCAAGATGGCGTGTCTGCCATTCCACCACAACCGCATGACATATACAAATGGTGCCTCAGGACAGAATCGAACTGTCGACACACGGATTTTCAGTCCGTTGCTCTACCGACTGAGCTACCGAGGCATTTTTTTGTAAAAAAAAATGGCGACCCCGATCAGATTTGAACTGACGATCTTCGCCGTGACAGGGCGACATGTTAACCGCTACACCACGGGGCCGCGTAACAACTCTCGTTGATTACTTGTCTATAATATCATGAAATGTTACAGCGTGCAATACTTTCTATAAAAAATTTTAAGGATTTTTAATACTTTTTTCTATACCTCTATTAAATACTTTGTTTCTCAAGATAATATGCTACAATACATGTATATGAATCATAGGGAGATAAACATATGAATAAGTCAAAATCATTATTAATAGTAACTATTATCGCCTTAATAGCAGCTCTCGGTGCAGCTTGGTATTTTTTATGGTATATTCCACGCACACCTATTTATACGTTCCAAATTATTCGCCAAGGCATAGATGAGCGGAATCCTGATAAAGTAATGCAACATATTGATGTAACGGCTCTTGTTAACAATATTGTAACTCGCGAAGGCAATACCTATGTCGACCCTACTACGCCATGGGGTAAAGCTGCTATCGGGGCCACAAAAGTATTTGGCCCTGCTTTATTAGAAGATGTCATTCGCAAATATGTAGAAGATCCAGATAGTTTTAAATCACCGCCTCTAGAAGGGACCGAAACTACTAATGCAAGTGCTTCTTCTGAAAGCACACAATCTACCTTCTCTATGATTGATCGGCTACAACGAGGCGAACTATTTAAACAACATACGGTAGAAGTTAAAAACATTACCTCTATCGAAGACAATGGCGTCGCTACAGTGACAGTGACGCTGCAAAATAATCGCTTACACATGACAGAAGATGTACGCATATTATTAAAATACTTAGGCAATGGTAAATGGGCTATTTACGACATCCCTGACATCGAAACATTATATCGCATTACGAGAAAATAAAAGAACAGAAGAGTCTCTGCCTAACAGCAAAGGGGCTCTTCTGTTCTTTTTATCTGTTACAAATAAGTAATGTGTCTTATCAATCTCGAGCACTAATTTCATGTATTTATCGATGTTTCGGTACTACTGCACAAGTGACAGTCACTTGGGAAATTAGACTACCTTCAACGTCTTTCATATCAAAACGCCATACATGAGATGTTTTGCCTTTTAGCAGCAATTCTCCTTCAGCCATTAATACACCTTCTGCTTTCATAGGGCGCAAATGATTCGCTGTAATCGATTGACCTACTGCGAAAGCATCTTCTGGCAACATAGCATTGCTGAGCATACCTGCCAAGATTTCGCCGAAAGCTAATGTAGCGCCACCATTGAGATAGCCTTGCGGTTGGCTATGGTACGTACCCAAGTTCATCATACCACTACCGGTAAATTCACCTGTTACTTGTACTTCCGTAATTTGCAAAGCTTCTATCATCGTTGTATTCATTCGTATTATCTCCTATTTACCACTATAATATGCATACATATAGTGTCACTTATATGTTATATCGATTTCATTATAACATGTTTCACTATAAGGTCCATGTACCAATAGTATAGTCTAATAAACGATCTTCCAAAACAGATACACCTAGCCCTGCGCCTGTAGGAACCGTCATACGCCCATCTACAAATGATATGTCTGGATCTGTTAAGTCTCTTTCAAAATAACGCGATGAATCAGATAAATCACCTGCCATATAGGAATCGCCTAATGCAGCCAGTTGAACGTGCATCATCTTAGAAATACTAGACTCTACCATACTGCCAATCCAATAGTGTATACGATGTTCACGACACAAGTTAATAGCACCTTGCGTTTGCATCAATCCCCCTAAACGGCCCACTTTTATATTGGCTACATCGATTAAGCCATGCTCTATGGCATAAGACAAATCATCGCAAGATAAAATAGACTCATCTAAACAAATAGGCGTCTTAATAGGCCAATGTTCACCTTGTTCTGCCCGCCACTGTCTATACTCTTCTAAGCTTCCTATAGCAAAAGGTTCTTCTATACATTTTAAAGACAAATCATTATATCGTGCTATATCATGCAGTTGATCATAGGTATAGCTTTGGTTCGCATCGACAGCCAAATCAATATGCGGATATGCACTTCGCACTAATTTTGTTCGCTCGTACCCATCCCGAGGTGTTACTTTCAATTTGATGCGCTCACATCCTTGTTCCACATAGCGTTGCACAGCTACTAGCACTTCGTCTATAGGTATATCACCAATGACTACTCCCATTGGAATGGTATTAACTAAGTCTGCTTTCATAATATGAGCTATGGAATTAACCCCTTTTCTACTGCAGCTTAAATGAATAAGAGCATTTTCTAAGCCTGCCATAGTCATAGGCATGGCGTCTCGTTTCAGCCACATTTGCAGTTGCCGCATATAATTTTCTAAGGGATAGGGCCGCATAGCTCGGAGATTAAAGATATAATCTTCTACCAATTTATTCCAACTAATCTCTACTGTTTCAGCCGTATAAAAGGGATCGGTGAAAGCTACACATTCCCCATAGCCCACATAACCATCTATATCTTCTATACGGATGACGATTGTTTCACGTATCCGAACTAAACCTTTTGCCGTTTTAAAATCAAACCGCAATGGCAATGCTAAGCGATATGCTGTTATAGATCTAATATTTAGAATATCTCTCATATATCGCCCCTCGGTTAATCGTTCTCTAAATAAGTAGCCAATTCCTTCCTCATAATTTTTCCCGTTCCGTTTCGAGGTAATTGAGGTAAAATTGTTATATACTTAGGCACTTTATATTTCGCTAAGTGCTGCAACATATACTGCTGCAATTCTGTTGTAACAAATTCTTTAGAGTCCCCGTTCCCCTCATGAATAGATACAAATAATGCCGGCACTTGACCCCACGTATCATCCACTACAGGAACGACAGCACATTCTTTCACCATATGGTGCGCATAGAGTAAATCCTCAATTTCCTTAGGATAAATATTCTCCCCACCAGAAATGATTAAATCTGTACGCCGATTCAAAATATAGACATACCCATCGTCGTCGATATAACCAATATCATTGGTATTAAAAACACCATGAATCGGTTCTTTTCCGTAATACCCAGTCATCACCATAGGCCCTTCTAGGAGGATTTCACCAATTCCGTCTGCATCAGGATTGGCAATGTGTACAGTCATGCCTGGTAACGGTAATCCAACGGAATCAAGGTTATCCAAATTCGACAATACAGGCATAGTCACACTTTGACTGAAAGTTTCTGTCATGCCATATGTTTTATAAATAGGCAACTGTTTAGCTACACAAGTGTCGATCAAAGGACGGTGAATGAATTCGCCGCCTAATAAAATGACCCGTAACGCATGATCTTTAATGCTCGGCTCTAGTCGTTGCAACAAAGTCGGCACTAAAGACATCATGGTAATCTCTTTGTCTTCGATTAACTGTAGTACTCGCTCTTCATCGTACGATGGAAGGATTGTCATAGCCGTTCCATTATATAAAGACCGCATCAAAATAGATAAGCCACTAACATGGAATAACGGTAATACAACGAGCCAATTATCCTTATCATCTACCCCCAATACTTGTTGAGAAGCTGCAACGTGAGCTTGAATTTGGCCCCACCGGATTGGCACCGACTTGAAGACCCCTGATGTAGCACTTGTATTCATAATTACCACTACATCATCATCGATAAATTGCCAATTAAATTCTTCAACTATAGATTGATCGCCTTCAAAGTCCAGCAAAACATCTTGTTGAGACAAATCTTCAGCTGTCTTCCAATCCATATATTTCAACACTTGTTCATCAAAAGGAATTACTCGCTCCGCAGTAGATGGAATTTGTCTCATCCTTTCAGTACTACTAATAACAGTAGACACTTGCAACACATCTAATTGTTTTTCAATTTCTGATGGTTTCAAATGAACATTTAACAAAAGAATTTCCTTATGTAACAACATAGATGCCAAAATATAAACCGCCATTGTAACAGAATTGTCCGAAATAATAGCAATTCGTTTTGTATTGGCAAGAACTGAATCTAACTGTTTCGCTACATATATAACAGCCCTATATATATCATCATAACTATATTCATTAATACATAATCTATGAGGCTCTCGCTCTACCCATTCTTTAAGCCATTGCATAATTTACCTCACAATATATTTGCTTTCATTCATCTGCATGTTTGTATCTAACACATTTTACTCTAAGTATATAACAGTATAGCATAAAGAAAAAGCAAATCCGCTAAGAATAACCTTAGCAGATTTGCTTTATATTATGGGAATTTAGGGAATTTACCGAAGTCTGGTTTCCGTTTTTCTTTAAACGCATCGCGGCCTTCTTTCGCTTCATCAGTTGTATAATACATCAATGTAGCATCGCCAGCAAATTGTTGTAATCCAGCAAGACCATCTGTATCAGCATTGAAGGATGCTTTCAACATACGGAGAGCCATTGGGGATAAGGCGAGGATTTCATTACACCATTGTACGGTTTCTTCTTCTAATTTATCGAATGGTACAACGCAGTTAACCATACCCATTTCATAAGCTTGAGCAGCTGTATATTGACGGCATAAGAACCACACTTCACGAGCTCGTTTATGCCCAATCATACGTGCTAAGTAACCAGCGCCGTACCCAGCATCAAAAGAGCCTACACGAGGGCCTGTTTGACCGAATTTCGCATTTTCAGAAGCAATCGTCAAATCACATACAATGTGAAGTACATGGCCTCCACCAATAGCAAAACCATTAACCATCGCAATAACAGGTTTTGGTGTGACACGAATCAAACGTTGTAAATCAAGTACGTTAAGACGAGGAACATTGTCTTCTCCTACATAACCCCCGTGGCCGCGCACGCTTTGGTCACCGCCAGAGCAGAATGCCTCTTTATCTTCTCCTTGACCGTGATTAGCACCAGTCAATACGATAACCCCAACTTCTGCATCTTCTCGAGCTACTGTAAACGCATCGATGAGCTCCATTACTGTTTTAGGGCGAAATGCGTTACGCACTTCTGGACGATTAATAGTAATCTTCGCAATGCCGTTATAGGTTTCATAAATAACGTCTTCGTAATTACGATCTAATACTTTCCAATCAAACTTACTCATGGATTCAACCTTTCTTATATAAAAATTCTGTAACAGCTGTCATAAATGGACCTGGCGCTTCTAGATGTACATTATGTCCCGCCTGTTCAATTTGCACATGTTGAAAGCTCTTTAAAGGGCCAAATAGTTCTCTTCCTATTGTAGTATATTTTGTATCTAATGCGCCACTAATATATAGACCATCCATTTGTAATTCTTCTAAGCAATGACCTACATAAGGCATCACACCTTGTCCAGAACTGCGTAACGTTTCGGCTAGCGCATAAGGGCTGTTATGTGCTCTCCGGCGGAATAATTTCTCTCGTATCCCTTCAGGCAACCGATTTTGGGATTCAAAAATTGATGCCGCCGACCATTTCTCAGCAAACCAAAGATTACCGTTCTCTTCTATAGCAGCAGCTAACGTGTCATCACTCAATTTTCGTTGCGCCCGCTCTACCTCTGATGCAATACCTACGGATCCGCTCTCTAAAATGAGCTTTTCAATACCTTCACCATAGTCTAAAGCATATAGCAACGCTAAGCGAGCCCCCATAGAATAGCCCATGAGAACATAGCTTTCACCAGCGACGGCAGTCATAACCGTATGCAAATCATCTAGCATTTGAGGAATGGTAAAGGCCTTCCTATCTTCAGGAATATCGGAATCACCATGACCAATAGTATCAATACGAATCAATTGGTATCCAGGTACGACAATACCATCCCAAGTATAACCCGATTCAGAAAAGCCATGCAAACAAACGAGAGGCTTCCCTTCGCCAGTCATAGTCAATCCGTAACGATAGTCACCGAAATCGATATACATGCGGTGACCGTTATGATTTTGTAATATATCAACAATGCTACATGCATATGAACCCATGGTAAACTCCATTGAAATATAAGCACTAATTTTATTTCATCAATTAATTCATTACATTTTCGTTATATCTATTAGCTAATAGCTCCTTCATATTAATCATGCACCTTATATTATACCTTAAAATTGTTCAATATATCCTTTTAATTCCTCTATATCTCCATTTAATGCAGTATAAGCGTCATGCAATTGACTACTCCGTTCTTTATCTGTAGGAACTTCTATAATATGAATACCTTTGCTAGCTACAGCTGTTTTGAAAGCTTTTGCGAAATCATCTGCCTTCTCAATGCGCTCATAGGAGCATTTATACAAAGTAGCCGCACCACTATAGTCTAAGCCTTGTTCAGTAGAAAACAAGTAGTCGAAATACTTCACCTCTTTTTGCGGTAAATATTCAAAAATCCCACCACCATCGTTATTATGGAGCACAATAGTAAGGTTAATGTTCTCATTCGCCATAGCCAATCCATTTAGATCGTGAAAGAATGCCAAATCGCCTGTAATTAATACAGTAGGTTTTCCATTTTGAGCAAGACCTATAGCAGTTGATACAGTGCCATCAATGCCATTGACACCGCGATTACCATATACAAAAATATCTCCTATTCCACTCCAATAGCAATCCATATAGCGAATCGACATACTATTGGCAATCATTAACTGTCCACCTTTAGGCATAAAACGTTGTATTTCTATTATGGTGCGCCCTTCAAAGCAAGATGGTTCATAAGCGATGGTTCCATTTAACAAAGTCCTTATCCCTTTATCAAGATAATCCCATCGATGTAGATAAGAATAGACTACTCCGTTGTTTTCTTTCACATGCATTACAGTAGTACTACAATTTATAAGAGATCTACAGAAAGCCGAAATAGAACTTTGTATATGTATTGTCGTTATTCCTACTGGATTTATATAATCCATAGTAGGATGAACCACAATATATTCAGCATTATTGCAATAATTCAAAAATTGTTGCGCCCGTTTTGATATTAATACATGACCAAATTGGATAATTACATCTGGCTCTAATAATGACCACAATTCTTTCTTCTTTAAAAAGACATCATAAGCGCTAATAATTCCAGTGGTGCCTAAGCGTCTCACATTAGATAACGGATCCGACAATATAGTTGCCCCCAAAGCTTCCCCGAGCGTTACAATAGCTGCCCCCTCGTCCAATCTAACTTGAGGTCCTGCAACGATAAGCACTCGTTTGCCCCTAAGTTTAACTGCTAAGTCTTGTATAAATACATCATCAAAATAACTTTGTAAATCTCCACGCCTAACAATCTTGAACGGAGTATATCCTGCTTCAAAATGGCTTCGTTCTAACTCAGGTACTAATGGTTCAAATAAAGGCACATTAATATGTACAGGACCTCGCTTATCATCGAGAGCCTTCATCACTGCTTTTCTAGCCACTAACCGAGGATATGTATAATAATGGCCCTCTTGCGGCACTGCTAGTTCTTCATAATAATTGACAGCATGACCGAATAGCTTTTGTTGATCAATCGTTTGCGGTGCTCCCATCGATTGCAAGGTATGAGGACGGTCTGCAGTGAGTACAATGAGAGGAACGCCGCTATATTGAGCTTCTAATATAGCTGGTACATAATGAGCCATTGCCGATCCCGATGTACAGACTAGAATGACTGGTTCATCATGGCCTTTGGCAATGCCAAGCGCCATAAAGGCGGCTGAACGCTCATCGATATTCATATATGTTTGAAATCCGCCGTGCTCCGTAAATAGCATCGCCATCGTCGTAGACCGGGATCCTGGGCTAAAGACAGCATATTTTACACCTAATCGGTAAAATTCATCCACAAAAGGCGCGATATATTCATTCATACGATTCTCCTTCGTAAAGTATTTGTGTACTGCTTATCTTCCTGTAATTTCCCATCTTTACAAAGCATCCAATATAGTGCGCATCTTCACATTTGTTTCTTCATATTCTGCATCACTATCAGAACCTGCCACAACACCACAACCAGCATAAGCATAAAGCTTATTCCCCATAACGAGGGCTGACCGAATGGCAACGATGAGAATACCATCCCCCATATCTTTCATAAACCCAAAGGGTGCTGCATACATGCCCCGTTCATGAGCTTCATACTGCTCGAGAAGGGCTAGCGCTGACTCTCTCGGTTCGCCTCCTAAAGCGGGCGTTGGATGAAGTAGTTGTCCCCACTCAATAAGGGATTTCGTACTATCTACAGCAGTAATAATAGTGCGCAAATGATAGAGTCTAGACAACTCCATAATCTCCGTATCTCCTACAGACACGTTGGAAGTAATCCGTTTCATAGTATCCACAATACGATCTCGCACAATATTGTGTTCCACTCTATTTTTAGGGTCCTCTAATAATTGTTTTTTAGTCCAAGCATTAGGCCCTAATTTAGGGGCTGTTCCGGCCAAGGCGTAACTTAAAATTTGAGAGCCCCTATGGCGTACCAATATTTCTGGAGAAGCACCGAGGAATACACGACCGTCTTTTTCATAGGCGAAAATAAAACAGTTCGGATTATTTTCTACTAATCGATCTAATATGCTCGGCACATCGAAATCTTGATCACTGGTAAACTCCACTTCTCTAGAGGCTACAACTTTCGTCGTTTCTCCCTTAGCAATACTTTCATGAATGGCGTCCATCAACGTATCCCAATCCGATTTATCATGGCTCGTTTCTCTAAACACATGGTCAATGCGATGAATAGGGAACCTTTCAATGTCCTTACGCGCTCCTTGGTAGAGATAAAAGGATTCGCCGCCTTCTACAATATAGTAATGAGCAAAAGCAATCATTTCATGTCCCATGCCTTGCCATTTAGGATCGGTGGTAGTATCAAAAAAAGTACCGCCATAAAAGACATAGGCGTATTGTTTTCGCTCTTCATCGTCTTTCACAGTAGCTAACCGTTTAGCACCTACTACAACGCGATTGCTTTGACGGTCTACCCAAAATACCCGTTCTTCATTGGGAAAATTGAGCCAAAACTCTAGGGGATTGTCTAATTGTAATTTCTCTTTCCTATAATTCATAATTCCCACCAGGTTATATAAAAGACAAGCCGAGGCTATTACCTCGGCTCTGTCATGAATGTTAAAATAAATCTTTCTTCCACATTCCAATAATAGCTATAATTGAGCAAGTAATCGATATGCCGATAATAATGTAGAATCCTCGTGGATCATCTTGGAATGGGAGGGCCACATTCGTCCCCCACAAACTAAAGATAATAGTCGGTACCGCCAATGTAATAGTCAAAGCGGCTAACATTTTCATTACCATATTTAGATTGTTAGAAATAATTGATGTAAAAGCGTTCATCATATTCATCAAAATATTGGAATACATTTCAACCATTTCGATGGCCTGTTTATTTTCGATGATTACGTCTTCTAATAAATCTTCATCTTCTTCGTACATTTTTAACAAATGTTTATATGTACTATGACCACGCAAGCGTAACAATCGCTCCATAACTGTTCCATTCGTGCGCAGTGCGGATGTAAAATATGTCATGGATTTCTGTAATTCCAACAATTGGAAAAAGTCTTTATTTTTCGTAGTGTGCCGCAATTGAATTTCAATGTCGTCTGTACGGCGATTGATTTGTTGCAAATAGCGCAAAAACAATGTAGCTGTACGATATAAGATTTGGAATAAAAAACGAGTCTTCTTATAAGTATAGAATGTAGATAGTTGATTAGAAATAAATGGATAGAGTACTTCCGATTCTTCTAAGCAGACAGTAATGAAAAAGTCTGGTGTTAAGAAGATACCGAGTGGCACTGTATCATACATATCGCTACCGCGAATGGCAGGAATGTTAATAACCACAAAGATATAATTATCTTCTAACTCTACGTGAGACCGTTCTTCCATATCGAGGGCCGTCTTTAATACGTCAGTAGGAATTTCTGTGAGGATATTAATAAGGGATAACTCATCGGGGTCTGGGTTCACCAAATTTACCCATGAACCTTTTGTGGCATCTGATACGGTGTAATCCGCAACGAGTTCTTCTTCAATATGCTTGTACACTGTGATCATATTATCCCTCCTTCCAACATAACGATTAAAATAATAGGCTATCTTAAAATTATATACTATTTAAGTAGTCTATTCAAATAAAAACACCTTCATACACTATTTTACATATCTCCCATTCACGGAAGATAGATAAGTTAGGTATGAAGGTGTTTTTCTGGAGATAACGAATGAGTTCTCTTGTCCTACGTCCCACTTCTTATTTCTATACATCAATTGACATCGATAATCTATACTATTTATTGACGATTTAGTATACGAATGGAGTTTAAAATACAGAGAATAGATACCCCTGTATCGCCAAACACAGCCCACCACATAGATGCGTAACCCATGACACCGAGAATCATGATGATGACTTTCACAGCAATAGCAAATACTACATTTTGCCACGCCACAGACAATGTCGCCTTTGCTAAATCAATAATATGAGCCACTGCGTTTAATGAAGAACGAAGGAATACTACATCAGAAGCTTCAATAGCAGCATCAGCACCACTGCCCATAGCGGCACCTACATCAGCACCAGCCAATACAGGCGCATCATTAATACCGTCCCCTACAAACATAGTAGGCCCATAGGCAGCACGCGTGGATTGCACAACCGACAATTTATCTTGTGGCAACAAGCTCGCATGTACTTCGCTAACACCAGTTTGTTCTGCAATATAATTAGCACTTGCTGGCGCGTCGCCAGTGAGCATAATTGTTTTAATACCGTTTACATTGAGCTTTTTAATCGCTTCTGCAGAATCGCTGCGAGGATCATCAGAAATAACAATACGGCCCACATATCGATTAGCTACGGCCACCAATACTTCTGTACCGTAAGGAGATGCCTCTATTGGATAATCCTTTACATCGTAACGATTTAACAAGCGACGATTGCCTACCAACACTTGTTGCTCCTCAACTTTACCGACAATACCTTCACCAGCTAATTCTTGTACTGTATCAGATACAGTGAAGGTAATATTGCCTTTTGCCGCCGCAGTTACAATAGATTGTGCAATAGGATGTGTAGACACAGACTCAATGGAAGCTGCAACGCCTAATACGTCGCTTTCAGATATACCACTATGAGCCGTTTCTACAGAGTGAACTTTGAACTCGCCAGATGTAATAGTGCCTGTTTTATCGAGAGCCACTGCTTTCACACTAGCTAACGCTTCTAATACGCGACCGCCTTTTAGTAAAATTCCATGTTTCGAGGCATTCCCAATGCCTGCGAAAAATGCCAACGGCACACTCAATACAAGAGCACATGGGCAAGAAATAACGAGGAATGTTAAAGCCGTGTAAATCCATGTATTCCAATCACCTGTAATTAAAGATGGTACCACTCCGATAATTGCTGCCAAAGCTACTACGATAGGCGTATATACACGAGCAAAACGAGTAATAAAACGATCAATTCTAGGTTTAGAAGAAGCCGCATTTTCTACGGCATCTAAAATTTTTGTTACCATAGACTCCCCAATCGGCTTGTCTACGCGCATCGTAATGCGTCCACTTTCATTGATGCAACCAGATAACAGTTCTGTCCCCGGTTCTGCTTTCACCGGCACTGGTTCGCCTGTTACAGGCGCCGTATTTACGCGAGTAGTACCACTCAACACAGTACCATCTAAAGGGATTAAATCGCCAGGGCGCACTTCAATAGTCCAGCCTACTTCTACTTTTTCAGGCTCCATAACGACAATATGACCGCCGCAACATTCATCAACAACGCGTACTTCTTGAGGACGCATATCGATGGCCCCCATAATTTCTTGGCGACTCCGTTCTGTCGCTTTATGCTCAAAAAATTCCCCAATGCGATAGAACAAAACTACCCCTACTGCTTCTGGCAAAGCATCGATGGCAATAGCCCCTAATGTAGCAATAGACATAAGGAAATTTTCATCAAAAATTTGCCCCTTTAAGATATTGCGAAATGCCGTTTTAAGAACTGGATAGGCTAATACAATATACGCCAAATAATAGATGGGAGTTTCAATCGCTTCTGGCATAGAAATACTAGGCACAACGATAGTCAATGCTTCATAAAGCATGAACAACGTACCTGCAGCAATAACAGCAATAGTCAAGCCTTCAGAACCATGGTCGTCATGATGTCCTTCATCAACGCCTTTAGCAGATCGTTCGTAATCAGCTACTGTCACACCATCTTCAATAGAATCGCAGATAGCTTGGATATCTGTTTTTAATTGCTCTCGATCTGCCCATTCCCCAGTGAGGTTCAATTTATGTGTAGCAATGGAGAAATCAGCGCTTTGCACGCCATCCATTTTACGAATTTTATCTTCAATTTTAGCAGCACAATTAGCACAATTAAGATTTTTCAAGAGTAATGTTTCTACCATAGTATCTCCTTTATACTATTTCATATGAACATTTATTCATATGTTTATATTATTGCAAATTACTCTCTTTGTCAATAGAAAATAATCATAAAAAACGACAGTCTTTAATCCTTGAGACTGTCGTTTCTTCTATTATTCTATTATATTATATGACGCTTATTATCCTGTATAACCTTTATTATCTTATATCTTTTTATCCTCTATTACTATCCAATAATATATGCAATTAACAAATAGATTTTTATTGTTCTGGCCCCATATCTTTGGCAATATTTCTAAAACGCGTCAATTCTCCAATAAATTGAAGTCTTACGGTGCCAATAGATCCATTACGATGTTTACGAATGAGAATTTCTGCATTGTCCCCCTCTTCGGAATTTTCATCGTAATACTTGTCACGATACAAGAAAATAACGATATCCGCATCTTGTTCCAAAGAGCCAGATTCACGCAAATCGGAGAGCACTGGCCGTTTATCAGGACGACTCTCTACGCTTCGCGAAAGCTGCGACAAGGCAATAACAGGTACATTGAACTCACGAGCAATTAGTTTTAAATTACGAGAAATTTCGGATACTTCTTGTTGGCGATTTTCATTGCTTTTATTACCGCTACGCCCTTGCATAAGCTGAATATAATCAACAATGACGAGATCAAGTCCATGTTCTACTTTCAAACGCCGCAATTTAGCGCGCATATCTTGCACTGTAAGGCTACTCGTATCATCGATAAACAACTTAGATTGGCTCATGCGGTCAGCAGCAGTAATCACCTTATCCCAATCGCCTTGTTCCATATCGGCACGGCGCAATTTATCGGCTGTTACTTCCGCTACAGACGACAAAATACGACCTACCAACTCTTCTTTGCCCATCTCTAGAGAGAAGAAAGCAACTGTTAAGTTTTCCATCATCGCCACATTTTGTGCAATATTCAAGGTAAAAGCTGTTTTCCCCATAGCAGGACGAGCGGCTACGAGGATAAGGTTGGATCGATTTAAACCATTTAAAATATGATCTAAATCGATAAAGCCTGTAGGAATACCTGTTAAGCCCCCTTCTTGTTGTTGCAACACGTGGAGGCGTTCCAAATTAGTCAATACCACATCTCCAATAGGCGAAAAACTTGATTCCCCTTGTGTTTGACCACCTACGTCTAAAATAAGCTGCTCCGCTTTATTCATAATAGTTTCTGGCTCATCTTCGCCGGCATAGGTCATACCTACAATTTTATTCCCAGCATCGATGAGTCGACGCATTTGTGCTTTTTCGGAAATGATACGCGCATGTTCTTCAATATTGTAGCCGGTCGCTTCATTAGCAAGGGATGTAATGTAAGCAATACCACCTACAGTATCTAATTTCTTACGACGATCTAGTTCTTCACTTAATGTAATGAAGTCCACCGTCTTATGACCTTTAATGAGCGCTTCAATGGCTTCAAAAATAATGCGGTGAGCATCGCGATAAAAATCTTCTTTTTTTACAATGGATGTGACTACATCTGCTACACCCGAATTAACACCATCTGTTAACAAGGCGCCTAATACGGCTTTTTCCGCCTCTTCATTGTGCGGTGGTATGCGTACGTCCACAGTTATCCTCCCCAAGCTAGAAAAAGAATCACCACACTCGCCGAGCATGGTGATATCTATTTGTCTATTGTTACATCAATTATTCTGCTACTACTTTTACTTTAATAGTACTAGTAATTTCAGGATGTACACGAACTAATACATCGTGTGTGCCCAATGTTTTCAACGGTTCTTTAATTTCGATTTTCTTTTTATCGATATCTACTTTATATTGTGCTTTAGCAGCTTCAGAAATATCTTTTGCAGTAACGGAACCGAATACACGGCTATCTTCACCCATGCGAACCGGTACTGTTACTTCTACTTTTGTCAATTGTGCAGCCAATACTTTCGCTTCGTCATTAGCTACCGCTTTATGATGTTGTACGGAGTCTTGTTTTTGTTTCGCATTATTTAAATTTGTAGCAGTGCCTTCAAGACCTAAGCCTTTTTTGATCAATACATTACGTCCATATGCGTCGCTGACTTCTACAATTTCACCTTTTTTACCTACTTTTTTTACATCTTCTAATAATACTACTTTCATTCTTGTTCCTCCTCAGCTTCTGCGGAATGAAGCGCTTCTAAAGCTTGTTCCAATATAGCTTGTTTCGCTTCATCCATAGTCATATCTTGTAATTGAGCGCCTGCTACAGTACGATGACCGCCGCCACCCAATGCTTCCATTACAACTTGGACATTGACTTTTCCTTTGGACCGAGCGCTAACACCAACACCACCATCATTTAAGGAATAGAGCACAAAGGCTGCTTCAATATCTTCATTACTGATGAGCATATCAGCACCTTGTGCTGCTAATGCCATCATATCTTTCATACCTTCTGGAGCGGCACTAATAGCAATACCTTCCGTACGACTCGCTTCAAATACTATTTTAGCACGTAATTGAATAGAATCGAATGTTTCAATAAACAATTGGCGAACTCGTTCAATATCGGCTCCGCTTCGTTTAAGAAAAGCAGCTGCTTCAAATGTACGCGCCCCCGTTTGTTGGTTAAAGTTTTTCGTGTCTAATACGATACCTGCGTAAATACCAGTGGCTTCTTCTTTCGTCAATTTCACTGGCACCCCTGCATACTGTACCAGCTCAGTAACTAGTTCACTAGTAGATGATGCAGCTGGTTCTAAGTACGTTAAGAGCGGATTTTCAATAAAATCTGCGGCTCGGCGATGATGGTCGATGACAATGCGTCGATTTGACACAGCTAAAGCTTCTGGTGCCGCTACCATGGCTTCACGGTGCGTATCACAGACGATAATCAGTGTATTACTATCCACCCATTCTTCTGCCACTTCTGGCGTGATCATATGAGTATGCCAAAACTCGTCTTTATCGAGTAATTTAACCATTTTTTGGATGGCACTCGTTTCTTTTGAAAGTGCCAATCGTACATCTTTACCTAAAGCTCTCGCAATAGCCACCATACCAATGGTACCCGCAAGGGCATCGTAGTCTTCCCGTTGGTGTCCCATGACTAGAATTTTTTCGGAATCATTCATTAATTCACGGATTGCTTGTCCTACTACGCGTGCGCGAACGCGAGTATTTTTCTCAAGTCCTGCCGTAGTACCACCAAAGAATCGCGTATTATCACCATCAATAATACATACTTGGTCACCGCCGCGGCCTAAAGCGATATCAAGAGCGGCTCGTGCACGACCAGACACTTCTTTTACAGATCCTACATTTTCACTAATACCAATACTAATCGTAGCTGGTACAGAACGAGGAGATGGTAATTTGCGAATCCGTTCTAATATTTTAAATTCCCCTTGCTCCGCTTCTTTCAAAGCGCCCCGAGAAATAGAAAATATATACATATCATCTTGGAAATTACGAACGAAACCATCTAGTTTATCGATTTCTTCAACGATAACATTGTTAATATCCGCCCACAGATTTGTATATTCTCTGTCGCCCAAACCTTTTGTTAAGTCCTCAATATTATCAATTTGAATCATCCCCCATACAGGTTGTGCTTCTTCCGCACGAATGCGGTCTGTTTCAATATCTGTAATATCTTTGAAATACAAAGCCATCACCGCATGTTCTACTAATTCATCATCACCATCAATATCTTTACGAGAATCGCTGGGATTAATATATTTATAGACTACTTGATAATATTTACCATGATATTCTTCTCTCAAGAAGCCAGATTTTCCCCACAATTTATCAATTCTAAAGCCTGGAATAAGGGCAGATAGTTTTTGCAATTTATTCCAGTCCACATCAACCCAATCAGCAAAAACGCTATTATTCCACACCAATGTGCCTTGTTTATTTACCAATGCAATAGCAGTTGGCAAGTTCTGCAACGCAAAATTAGATGCTTGAGTCACATTTTGAGCCATTGCAGAAAACTGCTCTCTAGCTAAACGACGACGATTGTGTAGGGTATTATAATTTACTAAATAGCCAGCTATCACGACAATAGCTGCGAGAATAGCCAACATCCAATTCAAATATGCAATTATTAATAGCAACATTGCTACTACAGCTATGATGGAAATTTCTAATATTCTCCATCGACGTTGAAAAGATTTCATAGAAACCTTCCTTTTCTTACTAACCTCGCGGTTGATAGCGAGACCGCAAATCCATAAACATATCGATAATACCGAAAACAACTAAAGATATAGGCGCCATAAAATAGAAGAATATAACGATAATTACCTTTAGAAATCTCGGTACATTATAGGCATTTAATAATGCTAATAAACATGAAATCCCGTTCAATCCACAAACAAAGGCCCCAAATAACCCTAAATTCATCCCCACAATAGTAAGGATTTCATTATGAATACCTAAATAAGATGACCCATATACAATAATAAGGCCTATTGCTAATATTCCGGCACTCCAAATCGGCATTTGCCAGAAAGAAATAGGTGGGATTGTTTGAACAAGATTATTCGTTCGTTTCGCTAAAAAACTCGTGAATCGAGCCATAATATAAGATAAAATCGCCATCGTAGAAAAGCCATAAGCAACGACCATTTTCTTCACTTGTTCAAAACTTTGGTCAATTTGCGTCATATATACTTCCACTTGTTCTGGCGTCATTTGTTGTTGCTCTAAAGAAGATTTTAACATCTCTTTAAATTCTGCATTAGAAGCCTGTAAAGCACTTGTTACATCAAAAGAGGTGGCCCCAAAGGCAGCCGCCATAGTCAAAACAGTGGTAATACATAAAGCCACTGCTGGCAACAAAATCAACTTCGTTGGATTCCAATAATTTCTAAAGCCCATACCGAGCAAAATACTCGGTGGCCCATACATAAAGACAGTCCCTACCGCTGCTAAAGGCCCTAGCACAATAGATACTAATAGTAAAGAAACTACAGTGGATGCAATACTATATTTCATGCCCCAGCGGATCCCGATTAAGGCGATGGCCGCAGGTGCTACGATAGTCGCTAGTAAAGATAAAAATGGTACCGTACTCCCTACAATGGTGAGCATCACTATAATAGCAGAGATAAATGCAGTCTCCACCATAGCTCGTGTATTCGTTTGAGTCATATACGCTTACCTCACAAAAGGATAATTAGTATCTTTTAATTATATCAGTTTGATTTTATAACTTCAAATATACAAGAGCTATCTTCCAACGCCTATGAAAGCCTCAGAAAATAGCTCTTTTCTACTCTATTATATTGTCAGGCACAATAAGTGTACGGATTAAACATCTTGAATAATTGGTAAGATCATCGGTCTACGACGTGTTTTTTCGTAGAAGAATTTACCTAATGCATCTCGTACGTTTTGTTTGATAGTAGTCCAATCTTTGATGCGTTGTACTTCGCAGTTGTGAATAACATCATGAACACGATTTTCTGCTTCACGCATCAATTCTTCTGCATCACGAACATATACGAACCCCCGAGATACAAGATCTGGACCAGATACGATTGTACCCGTTGATATGTCCATCGCCATAACGACGATAACCATACCTTCTTGGGCTAATTGTTGGCGATCACGAATAACGATATTACCTACGTCACCTACACCAAGACCGTCTACGAAAACCGCACCAGCTTGAACACGGCCGCCCATACGGCCACCGTCTTTATCAAACTCAAAGATTTGACCATTGTCGCCAACGAGAACTTTTTTAGGATCTACGCCCATAGCAACACCTAATTCACCATGACGACGAAGCATACGGTATTCACCATGAACAGGGATAAAGTACTCTGGACGAACAAGGTTTAACATTGTTTTCAATTCTTCTTGACTAGCATGGCCAGATACGTGAATACCACGATCTTTGCCATATACTACGTGGCAGCCTAATCGCAACAAGTTATCGATCGTTTTGCCAACAGCCCCTTCATTGCCAGGAATTGGGGTAGCAGAAATGATAACTGTATCATTAGGAGCCAATTCAACAGTACGATGGTTATTGGTAGCCATACGAGATAAACCGGCCATCGGCTCCCCTTGAGAACCAGTCGTCAAAATCATGATTTGATCATCTGTGTAATTGTGCATCACATCTACATCGATAATCGTATTTGGAGGTACATTCAAGTACCCTCTTTCTTGAGCAATTTCTGTAACATTTACCATGCTACGCCCCATTACGACAATTTTGCGATTGTACATAACAGCCGCATCAATAGCTTGTTGAATACGGGATACGTTCGACGCAAATGTAGCTAATACTACGCGCCCTGTCGCTTCTCCAACGGCTTGTTTAATGGCTGGTCCTACAGAGCTTTCAGAACCAGTAAAACCTGGTTTCTCTACATTAGTAGAATCAGACATTAACGCCAATACGCCTTTATTGCCTAACTCAGCAAATTTGTGCATATCCATCAATTTACCATCCACTGGCGTTTGGTCGATTTTAAAGTCCCCTGTGTGAACGATTGTACCGATTGGCGTATCAAAATATACAGCACAAGAGTCAGGAATAGAGTGATTTGTTTGAATCAAACCAACATTGACAGAACCAATCTGAATTTCATCACCTGCTTCTACGATGCGAAGTTGTTTGTTAGATACTTTATGTTCTTTTAATTTACCTTCAATTAAACCGCACACAAGATTTGTAGCATACACTGGGCAATCAATTTCTTTCATCAGATATGCTAAAGAACCGATATGATCTTCGTGACCGTGTGTAATAACAACGGCTTTGACACGATCTTTATTTTCAATCAAGTATGTCATATCAGGAATAACAATATCTACGCCAAGCATATCTTCACTTGGGAAAGCAAGACCTGCATCTAATACGATGATTTCATCTTCATATTGGAATACAGTCATATTTTTACCAATTTCACCAAGACCACCTAATGGTATGATTTGGAATTTGCCTTTGTTGGCGCCATTTGGCTGGCGACCAATTAATTCCACTGTTTCTTGTGAATTTTTATCATGGTTACGAGCCATTGGGCGATTATTCGTACGTTGCCGGCGACCAGTCATTTCACCATTGCGATTATCACCACTGCGGCGATTGTTCGTACGTGTAGTACGAGCGTTTTCGACTTTCTTAACAGTATCGCCTGCTGGCCTACGACTTTGACGAGGTTTACGTTCTGTTTGTTGCATATCCCCTTCATTAGCTAGACGAGTACGACGAGTAGTAGCACGACCATTAGAAGCACGACGAGTACGAGTTTCGCCGTTATTGCTCTCACCAGTGTTACGTTTCTCCCCTTGTGCAGGACGACGCGTATTTGTTCGGCGTCGAGGTTTGTGTTCCTCTTGCACTGCTCCTGTATTTGATTCTGCAGTCACTTGTGCAGTACCTTGATTATCTGTTGTATTCACAGTTCCTCCTAAAATTTTGTTCATTAATTTGTTTAACATATTTTCTCACCTATTTACTTAAATTGATCTTTACCGAGAAAATGGCACAAACGAAAAAGGCGCTATTTACTAGCGTCTCACGAAAAAAGGGCACAAAAATAGTGCTACTCAATTGTTACCGTTCTAGTTCATTTGTCATTTGCCTCGTGCAAATGAATATAATGCATTACCAAACGCAGAACTGCACCGTTCATAATCCTTGCAATTCATCTATGGTTTGACAATCAATATAATCCGATCGATTTGATGAAAGCAACTGCTCTCATGCGTTATGAATAGTATATCACAAAAATACCGTCAACAAAAGTCTATTGTTAACGGTATTCTATAGTAACTTAAATTGGTATTGTATTGTGTTATATCCCTTACATTCAATTTATATTATGTAAGCTACATTCCAAGCATACAAATTATATACTTATACGATGCAAAGCCTCTTTAAATCCTTTACGATATAAATTCGCCCCTCCGTTAGCAGGATGGCGTAGACCGATAGCGTCTAAACCAAAAGTAGCTAACGTATTAGCCGACTTTTGGCCTACGGCTACGACTAAAGGAGTTACACCTCCACATTGTTTGTGCAGTGCTAACAATTGCTCAGTATAAGAAAAACCAATCCGCTGTTCCTCTTCTGTAGGAGTCCGATTTGTCAGTGGCTGCTGTTCTTTATGTGGGTGAAAAGGAAATATATTCCACAACAACACATCATAAGTATCTAATCCTGCTTCTAAGATAGCATTCCACACTACCGTATCGGTAGGTTCATTAAAGCCCTGTTCTCGTTGCGTTCGTTTTAACAGCTCGCTAGATACCGAGCTAGTACGGAGCAAATCAATTTCTGTAACAGCCTTAGACTCTATAGTTTTATGATACCCCAATAACATCCGTTCACAAGTAATAGCAATGCCAGTAAAGCGCCCTCCTTGGTAGCCTACTGCCTCTGCAACTACAAACAGACTAGCGCGCCCTAGTCGTGGCAACAAATAAACAATTAAATTTTTTTGCCGTATCTCTCTCGCTTCCATTGAGTAATCTAACTCGAGATCCACATCGCGCCACGGGTTAAACACATGAGTGCCGCTGTACGTTTCTAATTCCTTTACAAATGCCTCAATGGCTTCTACTTCTTCGCGCGGAAAAGTAGACACATATCGCTCATATTTCTGGCGATATGTGTCCAATCGTTGGCTTTCTACATGTTGTTGCTGTTTGCTACGAGGAGATAAGAGTTCGTCTGGAAATAAAGTCATAGAAACCCCTGTTACTTAAAAGCCTTAGCACCAATATCCTTGCGATATTGCATACCATCAAATGTAATTCTATGTACACGATTATAAGCTATTTCAAGAGCTTTTTTCAAATCTTCACCTACTCCAACTACCCCAAGAACGCGGCCACCATTTGTTACAAAATGATCTCCTTCAAGACGCGTTCCAGAGTGGAATACGAAAGTATGCTCATCATTACTCAAATCTCCACCGATGATATCACCTTTTGACGACATTTCTGGGTACCCTTTAGATGCAAGGATGACACAAGCTGCACTACCGTCTTTCCACTTTACTTGATCTGCTGATAAGGAACCAATAGCACAAGCCATCATAATTTCACCTAAATCACCTTCTAAAAGAGGCAGTACCACTTGTGTTTCTGGATCTCCAAAGCGAGCATTAAACTCTACTACTTTTGGCCCTTCGTCAGTAATCATAAGGCCTGCATACAAACATCCTACATAAGGCATTCCTTCTTCGGCCAGGGCTTTCACCATAGGTTCTAATATGGTACGCATTGCCACAGCTCGCAATTCATCAGTCAATACCGGGGCTGGTGCATAAGTCCCCATACCTCCTGTATTCGGACCTTTATCACCATCAAAAATGCGTTTATGATCTTGCGATGCAATCATAGGTACTATGGTCGTGCCATCTACAAAGGCTAGCAAACTTGCTTCTTCGCCGACCATAAATTCTTCAATAACTACTGTACTACCAGCATCACCAAAACGATTACCGCTAAGCATATCATCTACAGCACAATGCGCTTCTTCTACTGTCATTGTTACAACAACACCTTTGCCAGCTGCTAATCCATCAGCTTTGACTACAATAGGAGCACCTGTACGATCAATAAACGCCTTCGCCTCTGCCGCATCGGAGAAGACGCCATAAGCAGCCGTAGGAATGTCGTATTTCTTCATTAAATCTTTGGCAAACACTTTGGACCCTTCTAATTGAGCGGCTCTTTTGGACGGACCGAATACAGGGATGTTAGCTTTTCCCAATTCATCTGCTAAACCAGCCACCAATGGCGCCTCAGGACCAATGACAACTAAATCCACTTCATGCTGCTTCAAAGTAGCAATGAGCATCTCTGTATTTGTCCAATCCTGCGCAATAGACTCTGCTACATCTCTCATAGCATCGCTGCCAGGTACAGCATATACAGCTTCTACCGACGGAGAAATAGATAAACGCCAGGCGATAGTGTGTTCACGCCCACCGTTACCGATTACACATACTTTCATAAGGAACTCCTTTACGAATATATAATCATAGAGTAACAGTCATATCTTAATGACGGAAATGGCGCATATCAGTGAATACCATAGCAATACCATGCTCATCGGCAACCTTAATTGATTCTTCATCGCGAATTGATCCGCCAGGTTGAATAATAGCCTTAATGCCATGTTCTGCTGCAGTAGTTACAGTATCACCGAATGGGAAAAATGCGTCTGACGCCAGCACAGCTCCGTCTGCTAATTCACCAGCTTGCTCAAGGGCGATTTTAGCAGAGCCAACGCGGTTCATTTGACCAGCCCCAACACCTAATGTACGTTTTTCATTAGACACGAGAATGGCATTCGATTTAACATGTTTCACTAGCTTCCAAGCAAATTCAAGAGCTTTCCACTGCTCTTCAGTAGGCTGCACCTTAGTAACAACCTTATAATTAGCTCGATTTTCAACAATATCATCTTCCGTTTGTACTAATAAACCGCCAGATACCTTTTTTACTGTCACTTGTCCTAACTCTGGTTTAGACAATTCAATGAGGCGAATCTGTTTCTTTTCTTTTAAAATTGTTAACGCTTCATCTGTGAAAGCTGGCGCCATAATGACTTCTAAGAAAATCTTTGCCATTTCTTCCGCTGTAGCTACATCTACTTCTCGATTTAGCGCCACGATTCCACCAAAGGCGGATATGGAATCTGCTTCGTAAGCATTAACATAAGCGTCTCGCAAACTTTCAGCCACTGCTGCACCGCACGGATTTGTATGTTTTATAATACACGCTGCAGGATCAGCAAATTCCCATACCATATTCCAAGCTGCTTCCATATCTACAATATTGTTATAAGATAGTTCTTTACCATGTAATTGCTTAAGAGCACCCATACCATGAGTATGACCAAATTCTTTATAGAAAGCCGCTTGTTGATGTGGATTTTCACCGTATCGTAAATCGGATACTTTTTCGTAAGCACTCAAATAGACAGGTGGCGTAGGACCTTCGCCTATAACACTACTCATATAATTAGCAATAGCCACATCATAAGCCGCTGTATGAGCGAAAGCCTCTTTTGCTAAGACAAAACGATACTCTTTCGTAAGCTCACCATAATCTTTTATCATGCTTATGATAGTTTCATAATGTTCAGGATTGACTACAACTCCTACATAAGCATGATTTTTTGCTGCCGAGCGAACCATTGTAGGGCCACCAATATCGATATTTTCAATAGCCTCTTCTAACGATACATTGGGTTTTGCAATGGTTTCACGGAACGGATAAAGGTTGACTACGACTAAGTCAATAGGTTCCATATTATGAGCCTCCATAGCAGTGCGATGATCTGCATTGTCCCGAACAGCTAAAATACCACCGTGCACCTTTGGATGCAAAGTCTTAACACGGCCGTCCATCATTTCAGGAAATCCTGTAAGGGATTCTACCGGCGTAGCAGATACACCAGCATCAGTAAGAACTTTCAAAGTGCCTCCTGTAGAATAAATCGTTACGCCTAAAGCAACTAACCCGCGAGCAAAGTCAACGATACCAGTTTTATCAGAAACACTGAGAAGTGCATTTTTAATCATTATCTTTTCTCCTTACAATGCGCCCATCCATAACGAGAGCGTCCTTACAAAATAGAGCTAATGCTTCTATGTACGTTTGATGTTCTACTGGAAGTAACCGTTCGGACAAGGTTTCTTCTGTATCATCAGCATAAACAGGTACAGTACATTGCAAAATAATAGGCCCCGTATCCATACCTGCATCTACGAAGTGAACAGTACAACCAGTCACTTTCACACCTGCATCAAGAGCTTGCTGATGTCCATGTAGTCCCGGAAACGAAGGTAGTAAAGCTGGATGAATGTTGAGAATTTTATGCTCATAAGCGGCAATTAGTTCAGCCCCCACAATGCGCATATAACCCGCCAACACGATACCATCTATATCATACTGAGCCAATACTTGTAATTGAGCCCCTTCAAAATCTTCTTTTGAAGCATAATCACTTCGTTCAATAACGAATACGGGAATCCCCCATGATTTCGATCGTTCAATAATCCCTGCATCACCATGATCCGTAATAATGAGAGCAAATTCTCCATTAATACGGCCCTCTTGCATAGCCTTATACAAAGCCTCTCCATTGGTTCCTCTCCCACTGGCAAATAAGGCTAATCGTTTCTTTTTACTCATCTTTTCGTCCTAACTACAAAAGAATCGGCCCCATTTTATAACTAGTATGCTACATTTTTACCAATATGAATCCCTTTTCAGAGTTTAGTAAAACCAGTACCAGTCAATACAATAGGTCCATCACCGTCCACAATACGACCGATCTCAAAAACCGCTTCACCACGGTTTTGTAAATTTTCTTTTACCGGTGCTACATCAGCACGGTCAACAATGAGAATCATACCGATTCCCATATTGAAAGTGCGATACATTTCAGGCCAGTCAACGTTGCCCCACTCTTGTAATTTAGTAAATACTGGCAACGTTGGCCATGTATCAACATCGATTTCAGCAGTTACGCCTGTTGGCAATACACGAGGAATATTTTCATAAAAACCGCCGCCCGTAATATGAACCATACCTTTAATGTAATTTTCTTTTACCAGTGGCAATACGGCCTGTGGATATAGGCGTGTTGGAATCAATAATTCTTCCCCTAATGTTTTACCAAACTCTGGAATTTCTGAATCAATAGTAAAGCCTTTATGGTCAAAAACGATTTTGCGAACTAAGGAAAATCCATTAGAGTGAACCCCTGAAGAAGGCAATCCCAAAATGACATCGCCAGCTTTGATAGATTCGCCAGTAATGAGTTTAGGCCGATCTACGATACCTACAGCAAAACCTGCTACATCATAATCGCCATCTCCGTAAAATCCGGCCATTTCCGCCGTTTCACCGCCTAGCAAAGCACAACCGGATTCTTGACAAGCCTTCGCTACGCCTCCTACGATATGAGCTACTTGTACAGGATCTAATTTACCAACCGCAATATAGTCGAGGAAAAACAAAGGTGTTGCCCCTTGTACAAGGATGTCGTTTACACTCATAGCTACACAGTCTTGGCCGATAGTATCGTGTTTATCCATCATAATAGCAAGACGCAACTTAGTGCCTACCCCATCTGTACCAGATACGAGCATAGGCTCTTCCATGGAATGACCCGCCAAGGAATAGAGTCCTCCAAAGCCACCTAAATCGCCTACAACACCATCCGTATAAGTAGCTTTTACAGAATCTTTCATCAACTGTACAGCGCGGTTACCAGCATCGATATCAACACCTGCATCACGGTAGGTCAATCCTTTATTATTCGAGCACATATTTAACCCCTTCCTCTTGATCTATCGGTATATTCACACTATATTGCCCATCGAAACAAGCAAAGCACAAATCATCCGCATCAATACCAGACACTGCGCGACACAATCCGTCTTTGGATAAATAATGCAATTTATCTGCTTGTATATAGTTTCTAATTTCTTCCACCGTATGGGTGGCTGCAATCAATTCTTTACGCACCGATGTATCGATACCATAATGACAAGAATATTCAATAGCTGGTGAACTAATGCACAAATAAATTTCTTTCGCTCCTGCTTCTTTTAACATCTTTACAATAAGTCCGCTCGTCGTTCCTCGCACAATAGAATCATCGATGAGAACGATGCGCTTATCTTTCACCACCTCTGGCAAGGCATTTAGCTTCATGCGTACCGCTAGTTCTCGTTCTTCTTGATTCGGCTTGATAAAAGTCCGCCCACTATAGCGGTTTTTAATGAGCCCTTCCACAAAAGGAAGTCCGGAAGCCCGCGCATAGCCGAGAGCTGCCGTCGTTCCAGAATCGGGAATGGCCATAACAAGATCTGCATCATATTGAGTTTCCTTATATAATTCACGCCCCATATTGAGCCGACATTGGTACACCGATTGTCCATCAATATGACTGTCAGAACGAGCAAAGTAAATATATTCAAAAACGCATAATTTCTTATCTATTTTTACAGAATCTGCATAGATAGTGCTGCGCACACCGCTCTCGTTAATGACGACCATTTCACCAGGCTCGATATGACGGATAAATTCCGCCTTAATAGCATCAAAAGCACAGCTTTCACTAGACAATACATAACCATTTTCTGTTTTCCCCAAACAAAGCGGTCTAAATCCATTGGGATCGCGCAAACCGATAAGGGAATCATTGGTGGCAATAACGAGAGAAAAAGCGCCTTCAATTTGACGCGCTGCTTCGGCAATACGAGCTTCTGCTGTCGCTTCTTTCGAACGAGCAATGAGGTTTACGATAACTTCCGAATCCATGGTAGTTTGGAAAATAGAGCCTTGATCCTCTAAGCGACGACGAATGTCCAAGGCATTGGTCAAATTTCCATTGTGAGCCACCGAAATGTGACCTCCTTGATAATGAATCACAAGAGGTTGAATATTGCGTGGATTATTAGATCCCGTCGTAGAGTAACGGACGTGACCATTTCCAATATGACCGCTTAAAGAAGGTAATTCCTTAATGGCTTCTGTTAAAAGGCCCATCCCTTTTTTTAGTTCCACTTCATGCCCATCAGTAATAGCAATACCAGCGCTTTCTTGGCCTCTATGTTGAAGCGCAAAAAGCCCCCAGTACACATATCTTGATACATCTAAGGTGCGGTCAAATATACCAAAAACACCACACTCTTCATGCCACTTATCAAAAATCGGATCGTAATTCATCAATAACTCCTAGGTTATGCTTTCTCACCAGTTAATCGAAACAACATTTCTTTATAAGCATCTTCAATATTGCCTAAGTCTCGACGGAATCTATCTTTATCAAGTTTTTCACCTGTTTTGCTATCCCAGAAACGACATGTATCAGGAGAGATTTCATCCCCTAAAAGAAGAGCTCCATCATGAAGCCCAAATTCCAGTTTAAAATCGACTAATGTTATATTTTTAGTCGCTAAGAATGTAGTAAGAATGGAGTTAACCTTCATAGCAATTGCTTTAATTCCATCAAGTTGTTCTTGTGTAGCCCACCCAAAAGCTGTAATTTGAGACTCATTGGCAAAAGGATCGCCTAATGCATCATTTTTATAACAAAATTCTAAAATGGGATGTTTTAGTGAGGTACCTTCTTCAATACCGAAACGTTTTGCCATTGAACCAGCTGCAATATTTCGAACAATAACTTCTAGAGGAAGAATATCTAATGTTAACACCAATTGATTTCGATCATCTTCACGGCGAATGAAGTGTGTTGGTACCCCTTCATTTTTAAGCAATTCAAAAAAGAAAGAAGAAATTTTATTATTCAATACACCTTTTCCGAAAATAATATCGTGTTTTTCCCCATTAAAAGCTGTAGCATCATCTTTGTAATGAACGATATACGCTGCAGAGCTACCTGTTTTATATACTTCTTTTGCTTTACCCTCGTACAATAACTCTAATTTATCTAAATTAATAGCCACCATGGTATCCCTCCTGTAACACTACGTCAATTGTATCTAACAAGCTATTTCAAACTTCAATTATTTAGCAATCCTTCGCTATTCCAATATACTCCTACAAAGTCTGTTGTAATACATCATTATCAGCCATCACTTTATCGGCCATATCTTTCCGATACGCTACATATCGTGCTTTCAAGTCTTCATTGAAAGCAGCCCCAATTTGAACAGTAAATAGAGCAGCATTTTTAGCCCCATCCACAGCCATAGTTGCTACAGGCATGCCTGACGGCATTTGAACGATTGCCAAGAGTGCATCAATTCCTTTTAAAGCTGTTGCATTAAGAGGTACGCCAATGACTGGCAATGTAGTAAAGCTAGCTACTACACCTGGTAGATGAGCTGCTGCACCAGCGCCAGCAATAAAAGCAATAGCGCCTTCTGACTCCAATCGCTCCACAAAGGATTTTACCGCTTCTGGTGTGCGATGTGCAGATGCAATGACCATTTCATAAGGCATTCCAAATTCTTTTAATATAGCAGCGGCAACTTGCATCGTACTTATATCGGACTTACTGCCCATAATAATACCAACTTTCATTGTTCCTCCTAAAATAAAAAAACTCAGCCCACAAAAGGCCGAGTTTGCGCACCACTAGCGTTAACAGAAGAAGGCACACTAAATTTATGGACATTCATTACTACTTGCATATTAGTCTTCATCATATTAATCGCCTCCAATCATTACGTAAATTGTAACAAAGAGTGTATCACCCGTCAACCAATTTTTCGAATAATTTTATATTAAATATTTTTATCATTCGTTATATTCCGAACTTTAACTTTCAAACTTTTATGATAAAAAGAAGGTTCCTATGCGGATCCGCATAGAAACCTTCTTTTTCATTAACTATTTTATGAATACTCTATTTAATTTTATTCACTATACAATTATTGTATGTGACTGTCAAAAGCAACTTTGAAATAACTCACTGCTTCTGGAATGTAATCTACAATAGACGTCATAAGTGCATACATTAAGGCTGGTTCAAAAGCATCATCTGCACTCATATAGATACAATCTAAATAGAGACTATTATCTTGTTCATCTACATACAATTTAAAGTTCTTATATGTCGCATTTTCACGATTGATCAAAACATTAAGAGCTTGTAAATTTTGTTCAGTCACCTTCTCAGGACCGACTACTAATCGAATGACACTATAAATGCTATGATCTAAAATGACGAACAATGGCATGTCCCATAAAGGCGATTTAATATAAGACCGATACACAACTGTACCGTCTTCATCTTCAAAATCTTTACGCTCAAAAGCGGTGATTTCTTCTTCCTTTAAAAATTTATCAAAAGCTAACGCTTTAGGATTCATAGTAACCTCTTATTTTTGGCCTGCTACTGCCAAGACATCTTCGTGTACTTCTACTAAATGTGGTCGAACTACTTGTAATAAAAGATTAACTAATAAAGCAGGATCAAAATTATCGTCGCCAGTTGGAACAGACGCATCTAAATAGATATTGCTGTCACTATCTAATAAATAGTATTTGAATGCTTTATAAGTTTGGTTTAATTCATTTAATTTCGTTACAATTGTTTTTACTTTTCGTTTATCTACGCCATTTGTCGTTAATGCAACGCGAACGAAAGAAAATACGGAATTGTCTAATACGACAAAAACTGGTAAATCACGGTCGTTAATATTTAAATGACCATGGTATACAACAGTACCAAGCTCATCATTTTCCACAACATCCTTAACAAACCAAGTGTTACCTTCTTTATTTAACTCTTCTACTAATACATCAAATTGTGCTGCTTTATTATTCATCACTTTCACCTTACAAATACTATAAATATATATTTAAGTACTAAGTACTAACACAAACTAGCTTTTACTAGGATATTCGAAGGACTATAGTTCTCCGAACATCTGCAATGTCTGTCTATAAACCTTATCTGTAATACTCGCTATTAATCATCTAAAAATACACAAGTATTATCTTTGAATTCTTTAATACGAACTAAAGATTCTACGCGGAACCCTGCATTTTCTAAACGTTCTCGCCCCGGTTGGAATGATTTTTCAATAGCAATCGCCATCCCTACCACCTCATCACCAGCATCTTTAACGAGATTAGCAAGGCCCATAGCTGCTTCTCCGCTAGCCAAGAAATCATCAATGATCAATACTTTCTCACCAGCTGGCAAGAATTTCTTAGAAATAGTAATGTCGTAATTTTCCTCTTTTGTATAGGAATATACAACAGAATGATATACATCATCGACCATTAAAATCGATTTTTTCTTACGTGCAAATACTAAAGGCACGTCTAATTCAAGGGCTACCATCAAAGCCAAAGCAATACCAGATGCTTCAATCGTTACGATTCGTTGCACCCCTGCATCGCGATAGCGATTTGCAATTTCTTTACCAATGGCTTTAAACAATTGAGGATCAATTTGATGATTTAAGAAACCATCCACTTTCAACACTCGATTGTTGAGAACAATACCTTCCTCACGAATGCGTTGTTTTAATAATTCCATGTTGTTTACCTCCGCATTAACTATTATTAAATTTTATCGTATTATCCCCCTTAGGGTCAACTAAAAACACACTTTATCTGTAAAAGAATAAAGTGTGTTTTTTGATAAATGTATAGGTTTATAACTAATTGAATTCTATTTATACCATAGATTCAAAATTATAATATTTTATCCCGCTTATCTTCTTGGTTCACCAATAACGAAGTAAATCGAGCAGCTCCTTCCGATTGTGGAACGAGACGAGACCGTACTAATACGATATCGCGTGTCGGTACAGGAATATCCGTATCGATTTTCACGATAGAGCCTTCTTGCATTTTTTCTTGTACTACATTACTCGGCAACATAGCGATACCCATATTAATTTCCACTAAATCAAGGAGTACATCGACGCTACTCAATTCAAAACGAGGTTTACTACACGCACCATGCGTCACTTCATCAAAGAATGTACGACTAGCCGTGCCCTTTTCTAAGAGCAACATCGGTTCATTTAACAAACGCCCCTGATCGTAAAATCCAGCGCCCTTATATTCGTGACCGCCTACGAAAATATCTTGAATGCTCGCCAATGTGGTAACTTCTAATTGAGGATTACTTCGCAACCCTTCATAATCGTTAACAACAGCCAATTGTGCTTCTTTATTAATTACTAACTCTACACAATCAGGAGACGGCTTATTAATAATATGCAATCCAAATTCACTTTCTTGCAATTGCCATTTATGGAAGTAAGGCAATAAGAAATGGCGACACAACGTATCGGTAGCGGCTAAATTTAGACTTTCATAAGCTTGATTAACCCGTTCTTGTAATTGGGTAACACCATTATCTAAAATGGAGAACGCTTTCGCAACGGTATCGAAAAGCTCCTTCCCTTCCGGCGTGAATGTTACCGATTTAGTAGTACGCACAAATAACGGCATATTCAATTCACTTTCCAATTGTTTGATACTTTGGCTAATTGCAGATTGGGAGACGCCCAATTCTTTTGCAGCTCTTGAAAAGGATAAATATAATCCAACACCTAAAAATGCTCTGTATAAATCTGCTGATACTGCCATTTTCGCCTCCACTGTTATATACTATATATCGACTGATTGCTTTATTTTCAATCTTCATAAGAAATACAAATTCATTAGCAAGATTAATTTGTTTATAAGTAAGATTATCTTTACTTATAAGTCTAGACCTACTATACTTATCTTGTCAACTCCATCGATTTATTATTCTGCATAGTACAGGAGGCTATATGGCTATTCAACGATTATTTGTAAGAAAACAAGATGCCTTCGCCCACGAAGCGAATCACATGTTAAAGACTATTCAAGAAGAATTAAATATTCCTGCTACGAAGGTGACTATATATGAACGGTACGATATCGAACATCTCGACGAAGAAGCCTTAGAGAAAGCTAAACACTTAATTTTCTCTGAACCTCCTGTTGACATCATCACCCATGCCATCGACACGCCGAATGATGCTTTCACATTTGCTATTGAATATGTACCTGGCCAATATGATCAACGTGCAGATAGCGCGGAGCAATGTATTTCTATGTTGACCCTCACTACAGGTCACACCGTACGTTGCGCTCGCCTCTTTGTCATTGAAGGCGCCCTAACAGAAGAGCAACAAAGCACCATCAAAGCACACTACATTAACCCTGTCGATTCTCGCGAAGCAAACCTCGACATACCATCTACATTAGCCTATCAATTAGAAGAGCCAGCACCTATTGCTAATATTAATGGGTTTACAACCATGAGTAATTCTGAACTAGAAATGCTCATCAAAGACTACGGTTTGGCTATGACCTTAGCAGATATTAAACTCATCCAAAAGCAATACGCTACGGTAGAGCACCGTAACCCCACAGTGACAGAAATCCGCTTGTTCGATACCTATTGGTCTGATCACTGCCGTCACACTACATTTATGACGGAGTTAACAGACATTACAATTGAAGAAAACCGTTTTACTACACCCATCGTAGAAGCATTAGAATCCTACACAGAAGGGCGCAACTTAGTGTATACAACGAAGGTAAAAGGCCGCTCTCTCATGGATATGGCTACATTAGCAGCAAAAGAATTACGGCTCGTTGGCGGCCTTGCCAGTCTTGACGAATCCGATGAAATCAACGCTTGCACTATCATCGTACCTGTAGATGTAGATGGAAAAGAAGAAGAATGGCTCCTTCTTTTCAAAAACGAAACACACAATCACCCTACTGAAATCGAACCATTCGGTGGTGCTGCCACTTGTTTAGGTGGTTGTATTCGAGATCCATTAAGCGGCCGCTCCTATGTATACCAAACGATGCGTGTCACTGGCAGCAGCGATCCACGAACACCTTTAGCAGACACATTAGAAGGCAAATTACCTCAAAAGAAAATCACTCAAGAGGCTGCTCGTGGATATGCTTCTTATGGCAACCAAATCGGTCTTGCCACAGGTGAAGTAAAAGAATATTACCATCCTGGCTACGTAGCAAAACGAATGGAGATTGGTGCTGTTATCGGTGCAGCTCCACGCGCTCAAGTACGCCGCGAAGTCCCGATTGCTGGAGACGTAGTCGTTTTATTAGGTGGTAAAACAGGTCGCGACGGCTGTGGTGGCGCTACCGGTTCTTCTAAAAAACATACCATCGACTCCCTTTCTACTTGTGGTGCAGAAGTTCAAAAAGGCAACGCCCTAACAGAACGCAAAATTCAACGTTTATTCCGACGCCCTGAAGTTACGACTCTCATTAAGCGTTGCAACGATTTTGGCGCTGGTGGCGTGTCTGTAGCGATTGGTGAATTAACAGATGGCGTTACAATCAATCTCGACTTAGTACCGAAAAAATACGACGGTTTGGACGGCACCGAACTGGCTATTTCCGAATCACAAGAACGCATGGCCTGTGTCATTGCTCCAGAAGACGTAGCAGCCTTTGCTACATACTGCGATGAAGAAAACCTTGAATGCACTGTTGTTGCTGATGTAACAGATACGAACCGCCTCATCATGACTTGGCAAGGTCAAACTATCGTAGATATTAGCCGAGACTTTTTAAACACAAATGGTGCTGCACAACAACAAGAAGCAATCATTACAGCACCAAACGAAATATCTTACTTCCGCCGTGGTTCTGCCAGTGCAGACAACTTCAAAGAGCAATGGCTATCTGCTGTATCTACACTCAACACATGCTCACAACAAGGTTTAGCCGAACAATTCGACAGCACTGTAGGCTCCAATACAGTTCTTATGCCTTTTGGTGGTAAATATCAAAAAACACCAACCCAAGGGATGGTAGCTAAACTTCCTGTATTACACGGCGAAACGACTACTACCAGTATTATGACACACGGCTTTGTACCAGAGTTATCTGCTTGGAGTCCATTCCATGGCGCTCAATATGCTGTACTTTTATCAGTAGCTAAAGTCGTAGCTCTTGGCGGCCGCGTAGAAGATACATACTTAACACTCCAAGAATATTTTGAACGTCTCCATTCCAAAGAATCTTGGGGACAACCTGTAGCAGCTTTGCTAGGCGCTTATAGGGCGCAAAAAGAATTAGGCATTGCTGCCATTGGCGGCAAAGACTCTATGAGTGGTACCTTTATGGACTTAACAGTGCCTCCTACTCTCGTATCTTTTGCCGCTACTATGGCGCCAATGTCACGCATTACAAGTCAAGATATTAAAGGCGTTAACAACCGCCTTGTGATCCTCGATTTACCACGCACCTATAACGATACGCCAGATTGGGATCGCTTCAAAGAAAACTGCGAAATCTTACAAGAACAAATCGAAAAGGGCCGTGTGTATTCAACTTATGTAGTCGATCAAGGGGGCATTCCTGAAGCAGTTACAAAAATGGCTCTCGGCAACAATATTGGCGTAAAATTTGATACCTATGCAGAACGAGCTATTTTCCAACCAGCTATCGGTTCTTTCATCGTCGAAGTAGATATTAAAGCAGTAAACGCTTTATTAGAATTACCTGATGTGAAAGTCATCGCTGTAACCCAAGAAAAACCAGTTATCGAATGGAATGGTCAAGAAGTATCTCTCAAAGAAGTGCAAGAAGCTTACGAAGCACCACTACAAGATATCTTTCCATTACAAGCAGAATCTAGTACCGGCGAAGCAGTGGCGTACATTCACGACCAACAAGCATCGCCGCGCATCAATCCATTAGGAGCAAAACCGAAAGTCTTAATTCCTGTATTCCCAGGTACAAACTGCGAATTCGATTCAGCGCGCGCCTTTGAAAAAGCTGGTGCAGAAGCAGATATTGTAGTCATTCGCAACCAAACGACAGCGCAATTACAAGAATCTATCGATGTGATTCAGAAAAAATTAAAAGAATCTCATATCCTTATGTTCCCAGGCGGCTTTAGCGGTGGTGATGAACCAGACGGGTCTGGTAAATTTATGGCTACTTTATTCCGCAATCCAGCCTTATCAGAAGGGTTAGAAAACTTGTTATACCAACAAGATGGTCTCGTTCTAGGCATTTGTAATGGCTTCCAAGCGTTGATTAAACTAGGTCTTCTCCCTGGCGGTCACGTTGAACCGTTGACAGAAGCACATCCTACATTGACTTTCAACACCATCGGTCGTCATGTCTCTCGCATGGTACAAACCAAGGTTATTTCTACAAAATCCCCTTGGATGAGCGATGCCAAAGCTGGTGAAATCTATACAGTACCTATTTCTCACGGTGAAGGTCGTTTTATTGCGAGCCCACAACAAGTGCTCGAATTTAATCGTTCTGGTCAAATCGCTACGCAATACGTTGATTTCGAAGGCATTGCATCCATGGATGCACGGTTCAATCCAAACCAATCAGTAGCCGCCATCGAAGGTATCTATAGTCCAGATGGCCGCGTATTTGGTAAAATGGCACACTCTGAGCGCTGCGGTGATGGCATTAGCAAAAATATTCCAGGATTATTAGAGATGCCAATCTTCACGTCTGGTGTTAAATATTTTAAATAAGATAATCTTTAAAATTTCTAACACCTAATAGTAGGTAAACATTGATTTTTACCGAAATAATTAGTATTATTTATAAAGAAATATTGCTACGATATATAAACCTGGCATATTCACTGCAATATGTCAGGTTTAACATATTGCTTATGTAAGAAAGGATTTTACTATGCATTGTGCTCAGAAAATGACCCATAACATTTACTGGATTGGCAGTAATGATTGGACAACTGAACGTTTTGAAAACTTATTCCCTATCCCTAACGGTGTTTGCTATAATAGCTATTTCATCGATGACGAAAAAACTTGTGTGGTAGACAGCGTTGATGCGGAAATCCGCGAAGCCTTCTTCGATAACTTAACGCATCTATTAAATGGTCGCGAATTGGATTACATCGTGGTTAACCACATGGAACCAGATCATTGCCAAACATTGTTGGAAACATTAGAACGTTACCCAAATTGTAAAATGATTGGTAATGCCATTACGTTCCGCATGTTCGAACAATTTTACAACTCCCCAAAACCAGACAACTACTACGAAGTCAACGATGGAGATGAAATCAATTTAGGTAAACACACATTAGTATCCTATAAAATGCCAATGGTGCACTGGCCTGAAGTAACTTGTACCTACGAAAAAACGACTGGTACATTGTTCTCTGCTGATGCATTCGGTACATTTGGTACTATCGATGGCAGCATCTTTGCAGATCAAACTGATTTCGTTCGCACTTATGAAAACGAAGCGCGCCGTTACTACACAAACATTGTTGGTAAATACGGTCCGCAAGTACAAGCGGCTATCCGCAAAGTATCTGAATTGGAAATCAAACGCATTGCGCCTTTACACGGCCCAGTTTGGCGTACACCTGAAAGTATTGAATACATTGTAAATAAATATTTACATTGGTCCAGCTACACAGCGGAAGAAAAAGGCGTTGTAATCGCCTTTGGATCTATGTATGGTAACACGCGTGATGTAGCGCAACAATTAGCAAAACAATTAGCTCGTCGCGGTGTAACAAACATCAAAATCTACGATGTATCTAAAACAAATCCGTCCTACATCATCGCCGATGCGTGGCGATATACCAACCTCGTTACGATTGCCCCAACATACAATATGAACCTCTACCTTACAATGGAAAACTTTATTCACGAATTGAAAGCATTGAACTTCCAAAACCATAAAGTATCCATTATTGGTAACTACTCTTGGGCATCTGCAGCTATGAAAAGCATGGTACACCATTTCGAAAACGACTTCAAAGATATTGAAATCGTATCTGAACCAATTGATATTAAATCGTCTTTAAAAGAATCAGACCTACCATTACTTGAAAAAATGGCAGACGATATTAAAGCATCTATTGATGCTGCAGAAATCAAAGCGGTCTCTTTATAATACTCTTTCATCAACCAATGAAAGCCCACCAAATGGTGGGCTTTTTTATTACCATTGAGACGATTTATACACAACTGAGGCGGTTATAAAATTTCCTTAAATTATTATTGACAGGACAGGACCTATCTCGTATACTAGATAAGTACCTGTTACAAAACAACATACATGGAGAGGTGTCCGAGCGGCTTAAGGAGCATGATTGGAAATCATGTGTGCGGTGATACCGTACCGAGGGTTCAAATCCCTCTCTCTCCGCCAACATGAAAGAGGCAGAACGTAATGTTCTGCCTCTTTTTATTTTTTGTCTTTAAAGTAGTTCGCGATGAAATTACGAATCATAAAGCCACCTGCTATACGGCTACGGAAACGATAGTTATACTAAAAAATCACCTCTAAATTATTATATAATGAAGGTATTCAAGCTACATTATATGCAATAAAGAGGTGATTTCTATAGCGACAAAGGCACAAAACCTAGCGCACACGATATGGTTGTGTAAATACCATATTGTATTTACTCCTAAGTATAGACATAAAGCTATATGTAATCAATATCGAGAAAGTATTAGAAAAATATTTAAGCGATTATATGAATACAAAGGGAGTAATATAATTGAAGGACATTTAATGATTGATTATATTTATATATTAGTGACGATTCCACCCAACATATCGGTGTCGAGTTTTATGGGATATCTTAAGAGAAAAAATGCGCTGATGACATTTGATAAGCACACCAATACCAATTTAAAATATAAATATGAAAATAGACACTTTTAGGCTGAGGAATATTATGTATCAACGATAAGACTAAGCTTTTACTATTATTAATCAAAAAAGCTAACTAATAAATTTCCAGTTCATCAATAAATATAGCTAGTTTTTGACAATTAGCTATAAAGCCTTTTTCTTTGTTCAATTGATAACATACTTTCAAATTAATCAGTATAAATTCACTTTCACTCATAGTATGAGAAAAATATTCATCATACATATGCTCTACATTACAGAAAGCAGGCCGATTATTATAAATCGTACATTTATAAGTATTACAATTCAAATAACGACAGCAATCTTTTTCTACATCGTACAAGTATTTTACTTCAGGTACTTCATTAACTTTATAACAACAAAGACCACATTCTATACAGGGAAATTTTTCTTTCACTTATCAGAACCTACTTTTTCTTTAAGCCAAGAGCGAATATTACTACTATTTTGATAATCAAAAGGAATATCTAATTTGCGCTTTTCTGTTTCTCGATGCAAATATACAGCTAATTGTTTCGGTGTACCAGCTAAATAAATCTCATCAACCAAGTAAGCCAACTCATCTGTATCTAAGTTAAATTCTAATCTTACATATTCAGCTATTTGCTCATCTAATATGCGATTGATCTCTTGATATTGCTCGAGTATCTTCTCATACTTAGATTTTGTAGATTCAAAAAAAGCGATAATTTTCTTCATTATCGAACTATGATCAAAGAAAAATACTATGCCTACAGTCATAATCCCTGTGGCTACAGCAGATAAAAAATTAGCTATATAGTTGCCACCTGGAAACTGTAGAAGATTAACTAAAATCGACTGTAAATAAAGGCCGAGTACACCACTTATAGCAATCGAAATAATTTTTAAAGCTTCTTTAATTCGTTCCGGCCAGGATAATTTATCAGGATTAAAAATAACTAATTTAGCAGCGCTAACAATACTACCAAACGTTTCACGAATGATTCGTACCCAAAATTTACCAGTTGTAAAAAAAGTATTAATCAAAGTCGTTCCTAGACTTGTTAAGGCACCCATAATAGAAGATTCTAAAAAGACATCTTTAATTTCTTGAAATTTTAACTTAATTTTCTTCCAGATATGTTGAATGGCAGTTTTTAATTCATTGAAAAATGTTCCTAATTTAAAATTAGTCTTACATTTTTCATAAATTCGAGGCAACTCCTTCTTCAGCCCAAGCCATATTTCTCTAAAAATGACACCATATACTTGCTGAATGCCCATTTTAAATCCACTTTTAATTGATGCAATACTTGCATTCTCTAAAAACTTCTTACTTGTATAATACTTTTTATTGATAATTTTATCCTGTGCCTTTCTTGATTTCTTTGCTTCTGCTTTTATCAAGTCAGGCTTGGTCGCTTTCAAATTATTTAAATTCTCTTTTTCTTTGCGTAGCTTATTTTGTAACTTTTGCCGCTCGTGCCGAGTCTGCCCATCACTGCCACTTATGTCTGATAATTTTTGTTCTAATGTATAAATACGATTTTCTTTTTCTTTTACCATGGTTGGCAAATTATCTGCAAAATCTTCTGGTGACATATCAGATTTTCTTAAATTAACATATGCAGTAGTTTCAACAAAATTATCCTCAATGTTTGCTAAATCCTCTGTCTTAATTTCAGCTAGTACACGTCCAGCATCATCATGTACTTCATGACCTGAGATAGTATGATCAGTATGAGTATTCTCATAGGGGTTCAATATTTTATTTGAATATCTATCAACTAAAGTTCCCGCTTCCTTTTCTGCTTTCAATCTCCGTTTATTAGCAATAAATGTCGAATCTTTATGAACAGCCGCAGAATCATAATCTCCGCGGTTGTTGTACCGTAAACGTTCTTCTTCTGTTGCATAAATACCTTTGCGTACATTATGAATAGTGTTTACATCACCACCATCTTTATCTTCAAAAAGAAGAAATCCTAATCCAAATGTTGTAGCTAGCTCTTTAGTTATAGTCTTATCTAATTCTTCCAACCAATCAAACTGTTTTGTTAATATCCCATCCATATTATTTTCTAAGTCCTCTGTCAAACGGATTTATTTAAAATTTAATACTTTGTCCATTTCCTTATCATTAGTAATAAAGCATTGATCTCCATCAGTTTTAGGTACTAGTCTTGATTCTCCCGTTGTTTTATCTGTTTCTTTACGCATTTTAAATAAAGGCGTTGCAATGATATCAGCTAAAATTGCTGCTAACATATAGCCATTAGAAATATCTGTTATGATATCTTCTGATGCATTATCAATCTCTTCATCACTCATGACAGAAGCCATTTTTAACTTTTCAATATATTTATTAAACCTAAGATTTAACCGTTTTAATTCTTTTGTAATACGGCTGACATATATTTGAATGCCTTCATGTTTTTCACAAATAGTATTATACTTTTCTATAATTTCATTTACTTTTTTCTCATATTGTTGGGCGGCTTTTAATCCTTCTTCCATTTTAGATTTGTATGCCCGACCAGCAATAGCTATAACTGGTGCAGCTACTAAACCTCCAAGAATAGCAGTACCACCCGCTACACCAAGACCACCTGCAGCTAAGGAGCCACCACCAATAGCAGCTAACGATGCATTTGTAGCCGCTACACCAGATAAACCAGCAATTGCAGTGCCTGTAGAAGCAGTCCCAAAGGTCATGACACCACCATACACAGCAAATCCTGCTGCAGCACTACTTGCTACACCTTTAGCGGTTGCAGCTAAATAATCATCAGCTTCCATTTCTATGCATTTAATCTGCTCGAGCTTATAGTCCTTTATAGGAATCTCTATCATTTTTCCTTCTCCGACACCAGCTTGATTCATTTTTGCAATCAAATCATCTGCCAATGTTCTAAACGTTGTAAACGATTGACTGATAGATAATTGTAGTAACCCTAATTTTTCTAAAGAAGATTCTGTTACTTTTATACACTTATCAGCTTTCTCTTTTCCCTCATCGTAACGTCTCTCAGCTGAACGTTTTAAACGTTCAGCTTCATCCTGCATATTTTTGCCATCAATGCCATCTTTAACACCTTTTCCGCCTATAAGTACTGCCGCTCCAATTAATAATGCTGGTAACATAATAATCCTCCTAAATGTAATATATTATGGGACTAAGCAATCATACCCTGAACACTTTCAGAAAAATACAAATTGCCTATACAACTAAATCTTAATAAACATTTGTAAATTTGCATAAACCTCTTTCAACTGTTCAATAGAACGCTTTGCACGCTCTACATCATTTTGAGTAAGTTCTGTAGCCTTAATAAATTGTTGCAAAAATTTTTCTTCTAATTCATCCATCTCATTATCTGCTAATAATAAAGCTACTAATTCTACTACAATTTTCTTAAGATCTTGTTGGCTGCTAATCGCAATTAATTCATTAATAATATCTGATAATTCCTTGTTTACTACATATGAAGTAGGCGCATCAATTCCCATTTCACGAGCGTACTCCTGTAGCATCATTTCTTCTTGTCCTTCTAATGAATCATTAGCTTGTGCAGCTAAAATAGCTAAGTCCATAAATAATACTTTTTGCTCTAATTGTAAATCTTGTAAATACATAAATATCTCCTTTTACACTGATCGTTCTATTAAAATTAATTAACTTTAATATCTTCTTGAAAACGATTCTATCTCTCCTATAACTTCATCACAACTAACCAGACTATCAATAAAATTAGCATATCCTAAAAATCTATAATAGTTCGTAATTTGTCTAATTGTGCGTTTTCGCCTATTCTACATACTACTAATGCATGCGCTAATGCTAATAACTTATCTGCTTTCACACTATTATATGTATAAGGATATGTATTGTTAGTACTAGAATCTACTTTTACTAAGAAATGTTTACTACATATATCTTTCAAAAGAATCACTATATCTGCTATATTAATAATTTTAGCTTGTTCTAATTTAGTTAATTGTGACCAATCTGGTGTTCTATAAACAAGATTGGTCACCTCTGTAAGTTCCATCTCATAGATAAATATGATAGATTCCAATAGTTTTCTATACTCTTCAATACCAGTTTGTATAATATCTAGTTGAGTAACTCTATCTTTTAATTCACTTATGAACTTTTCAATCTGACTATCCTTACGACTAGAGCCAAAAAGACCAACTATCCCTCCAAGAACCCCTCCTACTGCTGATAGACTCGCTGTCGTTGTCGCTGTCCCTACCATTACTAGACTATCTTCAGAACAGCTTACTTCTACCTCAACTCTATTTTCATTATTATCATTATTTGTATTAGTGGCAACGAGTGTTGCTATGCGACCACTATTAAGAACCCCTAAATTCTGGAATGAATTTATTATATCGTCAAAATAAATAAAAGATTCTATAATCGATGTTTCATATCGACTTAAGCGTTTATAGCTAACCCATACTTCTTCCTGCTTCTTAACTAATATATCATTTGACTTATGTATCACTTCATCATAGGAACTCGAATTACTAAAAAAACCACTTGCTACACCGACTAAAAGCTCAACTGGATGTTTGTTTCTAGTTGATATATCTAAAAACTCCTTAAATCTCATGTCTACTCCTCACTTTCTATGCTATTATCTCATTACAAATTCATTGTATTAAATGTCCCCCCCCCCGTCAACATTTAACACTTATTTGTCCATATATTTTCAATTACTCTATAATATCTACTACTTACATAATACCTATTACCTAAGACAAACATATGTCCCACTTAATTATTTATAGCTTATTGCACTACTACTTATAGTATCAGTGATTCAATGATTTACATAAAAAAATAACTAGATGAATAGAAATGCTACTTTCCTTCTCATCTAGCTATTGTTACTATTCAATTAAATTGTTAAGTTATATCAATACAATGACTTCGTCCATTAATAGATTGCTACCTTACATGTAATATCATTCTATTAACTATGAAGAGTAACTTTCATACATAGTTGCAATTTCATCTCGCATCTCATCAACAAAATCTTGCGGCGCCAACACTTTTACTTTCGAACCTTGTGAAAGTAATACCATTTTAATACCATCACCTTCTATGTCCGCTTCTAATATAGTTTCTGTCGATAGAGTTTCTATAATACGTGCTGTAGGAATCCTATCTAATATAGCGTTTATTGATGGACCGTTATAAGAGAAACGAATGCATCGTTTTTTCCCAGAAAACATGTACTGCACTTTTTGTCTCACTAAGCCTTCGTTAATAGCGGTATGTCTATCTTTTCGAAAATGATCATTATGAACAGTCATATTCAATATTCGATCGACGCGAAAATAAATAGGAGTCCTTATTTCATCGTCACAGCGATAGCAAATCAAATATAAATAATATTCTGATACCATCATGCTAAGGGGTTGTACTCGGCGGACTACTTCTTCTTTATCCATTTTACGATAGGCAAGAGTAAGTTCCTTTTGTTCATAAATGGCACGAATAAGACTCCCTACATAATCCATAATTCCATTATTATCTCGTGCTACTTCCTGATACTCTTGTAGTTCTCTTTTAATAATGCTATCCATCATCGTCTTATTAACAGACGACATGGCTCTTTTTAACTTTCTTATAATGGTTTCTGTTTCATCTTTGCTAAGTAACCGGGAACTCAATAATACTTTTATTATGATTAATAACTCTTCATTTTGTAAGCAGTCTTCACTATCTAAATGATGCATTTTCATTTTATGAGAATATATAATCTTAGTGTTACCTACAAGGCTACGGGAATCATACAAGAAATTTTTAATCGTTGATAAATCTCTTGATATACTCTTTTCAGAAACGCCCAATTCTTTTGCGGTAGTACTAATAGAAATACTGTTTCCCCGCATAAAAGTGTACATCAAATAAAGAATTCTCATAATTTTTTCTGTTGATTCTTTCTGATTTTCACCTAATGTAACCGCCTTCTTAGACACCTTTTCTTCCCAATCTGCTGTAAATTTATTATTCATATATATTCTTCCCACAGTTTTATACGCCATTGAAAGCCTAAAACTTACAACGAGCTCATAATCTACTTAATAAATTCACCCTGATTATAACAAATTCTAAAATGACTTACCACAGATAGCGTGTTCTCTTTTTCCGTCTCTCTTCTTCTCGTTCCGACTCTTCTTTCATCACATTCCACAAAACACCAAGTATGCCTAAACTAATTTTACCAATTATACGAATTTGATCAGCAAGAAATTCTTCTGGTTGTTTTCCATCTGGTAATCTCATTATAGATTGTATGTTTGTAATTTTCATATCAATTCCTCCTTTTATAATTATTATAACTAAGAATATAGACAACTATTTGTCCTTATAAAATTAAGTTAGACTAGTAAGATTACTAGATGTTAATTAAAACTAGTACAACGTATTCAAACATTACAAAAAAAGCCAGTAAAAGCAATCAAAATCAGCTTTACTGGCTTTCACTATATTTGAATTATAAGATATTTACTTCCACCAACGATTATGCGGCGCCTCTCCATCGAGGTTCCACACTTCACCAATCATAGGGGTTACATAATCATAGTCTTTTCCTTCTGACGCAGCGAGCAAACGCTCCATCGGTTCTTGCCATTCATGGCGAGCGAGAACGAATTTACTATTGTGAACAGACACAACTTGTTTTGCTTGTACATCGAGGGCAATTTGAGCTACTTCTTCTGGCATGCTATGGATCTTACTCCAATCTTCATTGTATTGACCATTTTCGAGAATAGCAATATCCATAGGGCCATAAGTAGTTCCAATCTGTTTAAAGAAATCACCATAGCCACTGTCGCCACCAAAGTAGACTTTGCGTTTCGGTGTTTCAAAAACGAAGCCAGCCCACAATGTAGGGTTTGGAGTTAAGAAACGGCCTGAAAAATGTTGCGCTGGTACAACGTGTATACGTAGGTTTTCATCAATAGGCACGGTAGTGTTCCAATCTTCTTCAATTAATTGCTCTGGTTTTGCACCCCATCGTTCTAAATGAGCACCAACCCCTAGAGGCGTCACAATGCGCTTCGTTTTAGGAATTAAGGCTTTCATCGTAGGATAATCTAAATGATCGTAATGATCATGAGATAAGATTAGCACATCAATTTCTGGAAAATCTTCCGCATCATACACATGACTTCCGTTGAAAGCTTTATTAATAAACCACAATGGCGATGCATAGTCAGATAACACAGGATCGATAAGAATGCGTTGACCACTTAATTGCATATACAATGTGGAATGACCAAGCCAAAGAATCATATCTTCGTCACGAGGTATAGATTTCAAATCAACTTTCACAGACGCTGTAGGGATTGGATTGGCTTCTAATTTTGATTTATCGCCAAACAAGAATTGATAAATTCCTTTCCAGCGACTACCATCACTTGTATTCATAGGTACTTCTACTATATTGCGGAATTGACCATCTCTGTAATTCGGAGATTGCTCAATACGAGCTAATCGCGCTCCCTCTGGCTTTGCTCCCCACAAAGGATGTTGCAAAAACCAATATATACCGCCTCCGATAAGAACGAGCATGCTTAATACTACTATTACTATATATCGCATTATATATCCTTCTTCACTAACTTAATACAAGACACTTTACATATGATGAGTTAAAGATACTCTTTTTAGGAATATACTACTAATCACATAATGAGACCTAGCTATATTAAAATAGCTAGGTCTTCTTCGTTAGTATTATATCATTCTATTCAGTGCACAACAATCTGCTAAACATGTAATAATTTAGCTACTTCACTAATAACTGTTGGATTAGTTCGACAACAGCCACCGATAATATCAGCACCCGCAGTACGCCATCGTTGGACATAGTCCAAAAACCCCGACTGCCCACCAGACCAAGTTTTTGTTAGCCCATCATAAACTTCACCTAAATTAGGATACACAATGATAGGTTTATCCGTTACAGAGCGAATGTCTTTGATGAGAGACTCTACATATTCTGGGGCGGTGCAATTAATGCCAATACCTGTAACAGGTCGCACTTTGTGAATCATTTCGGCACATTTAATAATCGTTTCACCACTAGAAATATGATGATTATCTTTACAAGAAAATGAAATCCATCCTGGCAAGCTACGAGTTGTGAACGGATCCGATAAAACGCGAGCAATAGCGATGGCTTCATCATAAGAAGGCACCGTTTCGCAAGCTAATATGTCTGGATTTTCTTCAGCAAATAAAGCCATCCGTGGGAAATGAAATACTTCTAAATATTCTGTCTTTACTCCGTAGTCGCCGCGGTATTCTGATCCATCAGCGAGAAATGCTCCATAAGGCCCTACCGAAGCGGCAACTAACGGCTTTGGCAACGCCCCTTCTGAAAAGTAACGAACGCCATCAGCTGTTTCTTCACCTAAGGTAATGCCTCGCAGTGTCGTTGCACCATTTGCTTTCGCCTCCACAAACTCGTTGCGCGCCTGTACTGCTAATCGAACGGACAACTTAACTAATTCCAACGCTTCTTCTGTACCATAACCATGCGCTTTAAATCCTGCTACGGTCGCTTGGTAACCAGAGCTTTCAATAATATCGGCACCCGCGGCTAAGTAGGAAATATGTACTTTTTTAATCATTTCTGGATTGTCCATAAGTACCTTAGAGGACCAAAGGGGATCATTAATATCACAACCTTGTCGTTCTAATTCCGTACCGAAGGCACCGTCTAAAACGAGTTGACCTCGTTCTTTCAACACATCTAAAAAAGCAGTCCTCTTAGCCATAGTTACCTCTTCTTATCTTACTGTTGCTCTGCTGGTGGTTCCTTACCAAACCATTTTTTGTAAATCTCTCTATACTTACCGTTTGCTTTGATTTTCGCTAAACCGCTGTTAATTTTTGCCAATAATTCTGTATTGCCCTTCTTCACAGCGATGCCTAATGGCGCTGCTTCGTAGTCTTCGCCCACAATTTTGGCAATGCCACGACCTTTGTTAGCAATATAGAACTCATTCACTGGTGTGTCATTAATAACAACATCAACACCACGGTTTTGCAATTCTAAGAAAGCATCTACGATGAGATTAAATTCACGAACGTCTGCATTCGGAATCTTACTAGCTATTTCTGCCCCTGTAGAACCGATGGACACACCAATCGTTTTGCCCGACAAGTCGCTGAAACTAGTAATATCTGTATTATCCGTATTAACTACGAGACCACTACCAGCAATGTAGTAAGGATTACTAAAATCTACAGACTTAGCACGCTCTTCAGATATGGTCATATCAGAAATAGCAATATCTAATGTATTACTTTGTAAGGCTGGTAAAAGAGCGTCAAAGTTCAAATTCTGAACTTCCGCCTCCATACCTTCTTCTTGAGCAATGGCATTGATAATATCAATATCAAATCCATCGATTTTACCCGTATTTTTCTCTTTAAAACCAAATGGCGCATACGTTGCATCCGTCCCAACACGCCATACATTGCTTTTCGTTTCTGTATCACTTCCACAACCAGCAATGAATAGACTCGTCGCTAATGTGAAAGCCCCTAACAAGGCTCCTAATCTCTTTATTCTCATAGTTCTATCTCCTACACTACAAAGTTGTTTATTTCAATACATTTATAATAACAAAGATAAAATGTAGGGTCAACAATTCCAATCATATTAATAGGTTTTAATTATATATAACCTCTATCTATAACAAAAGAACTGTTATAGGGCGATTCTTCTATAACAGTTCTTACCGATTTTGTTTTATTTAAATTATTACTACAACATATCTACTATGTAATGATTAATATTATCCTTCAGATTTACTTTCTTTCACATACATCGCCACTTTATATAAGAACACACTGAGCAAGAAGTACATAAAGATGCCTAAATATGTTGCTTCTGGTGTTTCTACCCATTCGCTGGCGAATACGTCTACCCCTGCGATGCGGAGAACGGCACTAAATAGAGAACCTATAGCTCCACCAGCTACGAGACCGGAGGCGATGGTGCTACCTTTAGAGAATCTAAGTTCTGCTAACGCTTTATCTTTCGTGCTATTTTGTACGAAGTAAGCAATTAAACCACCGATTAATAGAGGTGTGTTGATTTCCATTGGCAAATAGGTACCAAGGGCAAATGCCAATGGCGGAACGCGAATCATCCACAAAATAACGGCAAATAAAGCACCTGCCATATATAATGGCCATTGTGCGCTACCGCCAGTCATCATCGGTTCAATAATGGCTGCCATAGCATTAGCTTGCGGCGCATTTAACGCCCGGTCTCCTACGAAGCCATAAGCATTATTCAAGAGAATCATAACGCCAACGGACAAAACAGCACACATAATAGTACCTACAATTTGCCATTGTTCCATTTTCTTCGGCGTTGCCCCTGTTAAATGAGCTACTTTCAGTTCTGCCATGAAATTCCCCGCCATACCAATAGTAGTGCCGATGAAAGCAGCCATCATAAGAACTGCAATCATACCAATCTCGCCAGATACACCTACAGCAGTGAGACAAACAGCAGAGATAATAATCATAAAGATAGTCATCCCCGATACAGGTTCAGTCCCTGTGTAAGCAATAGAGCTAATGCCTACTACAGACAATAGGAAAGACATAATCAATACAATCGCAAAGGCCACCATCGTTTGCACGAAACTTTCAGCGTACATGACATGGAAATACAGTCCAAACAAAACAGTACAAACGAGAATGCCTAGACCAATCCAAGATGTAGGAATATCTCGTTGTGTACGGAGAATATTCACTTCTACGGTTTTAGAACTAAAGATATCCAAAATGGCTTGTTTTACCACATTGCTCACCACTTTAGCCATCGAAATAAGACCAATAATACCGGCCATAGCGAGCATACCAATACCAATGTGACGCACATAATCGAGGAATACTTTGCGAATTGGCGCATCCCCTAGCAATACTGGATTGCCATCGATCATCATTACATGTTCAGGAGCTAAGAAATAGATAATAGGAATACACACAAACCACGAGAAGAAAGAACCTGCAGCAATGATGGAAGCATAGCGCAAGCCTGTAAAATACCCAAGACCTAACAAATCCGCATCAGTATCGATAGCAGCAGTTAGTTTTGTTTTTTCTGCCAGTACACTGCCCCATTTAAAGGTTGTAGTGCGAATGATTTCTTCCCACCAACCAAGGCTATTGAGAATGAAATCGTACACTAGCGCAATAAGACCAGAACCAATCATCAATTTCGCTTTACTACCTTCATTACTCATCAATACTTCGGCAGCAGCGCGCCCACTTGGGAATGGATAAACATAATGCATTTCTTCACAGAAATAGCGGCGAAACATAATACACAATAAGACACCAAGGATACCGCCTAAAATAATAGGAATCACCATTTGCACAAAACTCACATTGGTAACATTCCAAATGTATAAGGCTGGTAAGAAGAACATTGCCCCTGCTAGTGTATTTGTACTAGAACTGGCTAACGCTTGGATATGAACCGTTTCAGCAAAAGCATTTTGTCGCTTCAAAATGACTGCTGTCCCCATAGCCAATACAGATACTGGCGCAAAGGCATCCACTGTTTGACCAATTTTCAAACATAAGTAGCCTACGGCTAAGGTGAATACAGCGGCGTAAAACAATCCCCAAAAGACTACGTAAGAATTGATTTCTTCGTATTCTTTTGTAGGATCCAATACAGGCTGTATCGGTGCAATAACACGACTTTCATCAGACATAGTAATCCCTCCTTTTACTAAGAATTGCCTCTGTGTACATCCATTCCTTTATATGACGGTTCTGTGCATGTACTTTCAATAAGAAGTGCATATTCTGTATATATTAAATGTATTCTCTTTGCATTTTCTTTTCTCCTGCTCTACAATGAAAGTATAGAATCAATTTAGATCAGATATTCATAAAAAGCTATAAGGAGGTTATGTCTATGGAAACTATGGTCCAACGATTTATTCGCTATGTTCGTATAAATACACGGTCCGATGAACATAGCACTACAGTTCCCAGTACGCAAAGCCAAGTCGACTTTGCCAAACAAGTGCTAGTACCCGATTTAGAAGCTATCGGCGTAGACCATGTTATGTACAACAAAGAAAATGGTTTTGTTATTGGTACCATCAATGCCAATACAGATGAGCCAGCCCCTTCCATTGGGTTTATTGCTCACATGGATACTGCCGATTATAATGCGGACAACATCAATCCTCGCATCATCGAACATTACGACGGCACCGACATTTGCTTAAATGAAGAAAAAGGTATTTACAGTCGCATTAGCGATTTTCCAAATCTTACCAACTATATTGGTAAATCCTTAATTGTCACCGACGGTCTTACCTTATTGGGCGGCGATGATAAGGCCGGTATTTGTGAAATTATGGAAGCCCTCCGATATATCAAAGAACATCCAGAAATTAAGCACGGAAAAATCATGTGTGCCTTTGGCCCTGACGAAGAAATCGGTATCGGCGCAGACCGCTTCGATGTATCCCAATTTCCTGTGGACTATGCCTACACCATCGATAGTGAAAGCATCGGTCACTTAGAATACGAAACATTTAATGCTGCCAGTGGTACAGTAATTTTAAAAGGCATTTCTGTTCATCCTGGGGCAGCCAAAGATATTATGATCAACTGTAGCAAACTAGCTATGGAGTTTGACGCTATGTTACCAGGCGCTGCCGTGCCAGAACACACATCGGGGCGAGAAGGATTTTTCATGCTCACTAGCATGGATACACAAATTGATACAGGTACAATGAATTACATCATTCGGGACCACGATAAACAACTATTCGAAGCGAAAAAAACGTTCTTCACCCAAGCAGCACGTTCCTTAAACGATCGCTATGGTCGCGAAGTCTGCGAAGTCATCGTCAAAGACCAATATTACAACATGTACGAAGTCATTAAAGACCATATGGAATGCGTAGAAGTTGCTAAAGCAGCTATGGTAAAAGCTGGCATTACACCTATTTGTGCACCAATTCGCGGCGGCACAGATGGATCTAAAATCTCCTTTATGGGCATCCCTACCCCTAACATCTTCACAGGCGTAGAAAACTTACATGGTCGACATGAATTTGCTTGTATTGACGATATGGAAAAAGCTGTAGAGGTTATTATTAATATTGTGAATATCGATAAATAATGACATTATACAGGTAGATAAATAACAAAAAGGAGCTGACACACTTATGCGTCAGCTCCTTTTCTATGTTCTTTAACAATTATACATTTCAGTCACTAGTTTACACTATTCTCCATCATATACCTCTACGCCAGAATCAACAAAAAATCCCTTATAAGCCTCTGCTTTCTTTTCTAGTTTTAGCGGATAGGCTCTAGACGTCGATGGTAGTCTAGTCAATGTAAGCTGTCGCCCTTCAAATACATAAGGAATCGTTTCTCCCACTTTGGGCATTTTTACGTCCTCATCTAACAAGCTTAACAATACTTCTGTAGCTTTACCTCCAGTAGTAGCTATGTGCTTACAGTCTGGAATTTGTTGTAACACCTCGGCTAAAGGGACTGGTTCTACTACTTTTAGAAATGCATCCGATGCATTGCCTCGTTCTCGGATTGCTTTGAGTACTGTCGGACAATAAGCGATGCCTCGCTCGGTAAGAAATGCTTTGATTTTCTCTGCATCGAAGGCTTTTTCTTCGCCTTTTCTAAAATAATCTTTATCATTAAAAAATACTAGTCCGTAAACGCGCCACATATCGTTTTGAAAGTTGGGGTAATGAAAATCCATAGCCCTCTTTTCCGATGTAGGCGGAAATGTACCCATTAACATAACTATTACTTTAGGTGGCAAAAATGGTGGAAACGGTCTCGTTTCCACCACTTCATTAGCACCTATAGCCATCGAGTCTTTAACGGCCTTTGTTTTCGCACTAGCGTTAGACTTACTAATCCGTATTGTCCTATTGGTTACTTTCGATGTACTATTTGCTTTCATACACAGTTCTCCTATTATTCTACAACAGGTTGCAACATTAAGGCGTTAATATCATCAAAACCAGTTGGCACTGGAGATACTAAGTACAAGCAAATAACAGCAACTACGGCAAATCCAATCGCTAAGTAAGAGAACGAGCCTCGGCGTTCAAATTCGTAGAGACCAAATACACGAATACCAAGGGCAGCACCAATAGCCGTAATAAAGGATGGCAAAGAGAATGTAATATATACCCCAAAGATAACCATCAATCCCGCAAAAGCACCGATAGCTATAATCATAGGCATCATGCGATCCAGTTTACTGCTGTAGTCACGCGTTAAACCTGCAGTATAGTGGGAGCTTTCAATACCAAAGAGACCTAAGAAAAGAGTAAATCCCGTCCAGATGAAGTCCCATACCCCTTTAAAGGCACTGCGATGGTTCCCGGCATACCAAGCAAAAGCAGTAATGATCAAAATCGCCAAGCCTACGAGTCCGAAATAGTAGTCACCACTAATCATAGGCCCTACATAGGCACCGATAGCCGTTAAAATAGCAGCTAATATAGAGAATCCAATGACGCGAGACGACACAGGACGTTCCTTCTCGGGAATGCGTTTATACACGGTAGCGATCAATTCTGCAATAAAGCAAGCCATAAAGAAGGCGATCCCTGCAGGTGGTACAAACACTGTAATGAGCGCTGTTAATACAAGAGGAATGGCGATTTTCCAACGAGGGAATAACACCAGTTCTTTGTAATTCAATCGAGCATCTTGCGTTTCTGCTGTTAAATTGTTATACACCACAAATAACAGCATGAAGGCTACAACGTCGAGTGGCGTTGCACCCCAAATCAACAAGGTAGGAACGATGATCATCGACATAGCTACTCCAGAAATGCGCGACAATCCAGCTGCTACAATGCCGAGGAGCAGAAAGGGTCCTAATACTTCAATAAATTCTAGCATAATTAACCTCCATTATCATATAGATTTAAGTATATAGTAATTATGCATAAAATACTATACCCAATAACAAATAACAGAAAATGACTCTGACAGATATCTCTGTAGAGTCATTTTGTATTTTATTTATCTGTCCAACGTTCTCCATCTTCTGGCATTACATAATTAGTAATGCCGCGTTTTGCAAGAAGGCCACGCATAGACCTACGTGTAATTTGTGCATGAGCCACAGTATCCATATGCGATACGATAATTTTCGCCTCTGGCAAAGATTGCGCCACACAATCTATATCTTCATCATTCATAATCAAACGGCCATGGCCTACTAGTTCTGCAGCACAAGCATTAACAACAACTACACCTGGTTTATGTTCTGAAAGCACATTTGCTACAGCTTCGTACCAAATCGTATCCCCCATAATATACAAAGTATCTTCATTATTTGCTTTGAAAAGAACACCTACCGCATCACCAGCAGGAACAATTGTCCCATGACGCCCTGGCGTTTTTATTAATGTAACACCATTTATATCAGTACCTTCATCACTAAGAACTCGTACATCAACAAAGCCAGATCGTTTAAGCGTTTCTGCGTCAACTTCACTTTGTACAAATACGGGAACATTTTTGTCTAATCCATCCCCTACTGTCCCATCAGCATTCATATCGATATGGTCAGGATGAACATGAGTAACGATGTAATAATCAACGTCTTTCAAAACCTCTTCTTTGCTGTATGGTAAATCACAAAGAGGCATTGCCAAGTTCATTTGTACTGGATCAACAGTAATAAATGGACGACCAGGAATATCATTCATACTTCCCATTTCACCTTTACCACATAACCAAGGATCTACCAAAAATGTTTTCCCACCATAATTAATTTTAAGTGTTGCATTTCTAATTTGATCAATAATCATAAATCCTCCATTTTATTTATATTTATCTCTTACTGGATCATATTTTATTTATTTTATAATACATATAGTCATTTATTTGACATAGTGTATGATAATTATTATGCTAAACATAAAAAAATAAATCAATAGACACATCCCTTATATCTGTTTAATAATAAACATATTTCTAAAACTGTCTATTAAATAGAAAACATGAGAAATCACAACAAAGTAAAGGAGATACTTATGACAAAAAAATTAGATCGCCGCACCTTATATACGCAAACAGCCATCAAAGATAGCTTTCTAAATTTATTAGAAAAACAATCATTTCCTAAACTCAATGTAACGGCTATTTGCAAAGAGGCCGATATAACAAGATCCACATTCTACTTACATTATATAGATATCTACGACGTACTCGACCAAGTTCTCAACGATGCCTTAGATGCTACTACTATGAAAAATAAAGCAGCCCCTTGGGATATTGCAAAGATCATTGCAGAATCATCAGATCCAGTTAAATTTATTGATACTCATATTTCTGACCTTCCTATCTGCCATCGTGTAGCTCTGATTCCTAAATACAAGGCTTTATTTACTGATGAAACATTAAATTCTTATATATTACAACATATTTTGACAAAACAAAAAACAGAAGTTATCCATAATATGGTAGCGCACTTTCGTATCGATTCTGCTCTAGCTGAAAGCCTCTATACATTCCTCATTAATGGTTCTTTCGCTGTAAATCAACAATACAAATGGGAAAGCACTCCTCAATGGCGAGCTGCCCAAGCTATGATATTTCGTTTTATCCATAGCGGCATACAAGGTCTACTCGAGGGTAGAAAGAAAGAAACTAGATACTAAAATTTTAACCGCCGTCGTACAGCTGATATTGAACAATTCATTTGCCTCGCAATAGCTGCTACAGAGAATCCTTCACCGCGAAGGCGTTGTATTTCCTTTTCGTCAATATTTAATGTTTTGCCTCGCAAAGAAACACCTTCTTCTCGCAAATAGAGGGCAATCGTATTAGACTGCAATCCATAGGCGAGTCCGATATCTTTTGTACTCATGTGATGTTCCGTATATAAATAAGCCATTTCTTCAATAGGTTGTAAGCGCCGTTTCCGGCCTCGTATGGATACGTTCATTTTCCGTAATATATGGAGTACTTTCCACCTAGTAAGCCCCATCATCTTCGCAATATCAGTGGTGCTATTGCCGCTTTCATAAGCCTTTTGAATGCGTTCTGGATCTACGACTGATTGCTTGAATACTGGTTTTCGATATAACCCGTATTCCCGCAAGCGATTTGTAACGGTGCTCATAGACACGCCAAGGGAATCCGCTACACTTTGAATATGACCTTTATTATCATAATATGTGCGACACAATTCCTCTTTGCTAATATCTTTTTTCGTTTTTCGCCGCTCTATATCATACGATTCCATGCGTCGTACAATAGTATCTACACTACATCCAAAATACGATGCTATATCTCGCAAAGTCCATTTCTCTTTTACATATAATAGTTCCAATACTTCTTTTGAAATAATTTGTACTGCACGATACACTATGATACCACCCTTCTTCTATGAGGAAGATCCTTATATGCGCAAACACGTAACTCCTTACCTCTAGTATGACTACTGGAAAAGGATAATACAATGGAAAAAGGTTCCTAATAGTGACCATTTGACACTATTAAGAACCTTTTGTTTATTTTATATTCAGTTGTATGCATCATATTAACGATATTTTGGTCGTAACGCTTTCGGCTTATCTAATATGATAGCCCATTTCATACCTTCTTTAGCTGAAAGTGTAAGCTTAGCCCTGTTTCGCTTTTCAGATGGTTCTGCTCCATCTAGCTTTTCTGTACTATAATCGAGAACTGGTCGCTCTTCCTGTATTTCTAACTCTTGTGAAGCAGCTGTACGTTCTGCATTATACTGATCTAACCGCTCTTCTAACGATAGAGCGCGCTTTTTGTTCTTCTTAACAGGTTCTACATCTTCAGTAATCTCTGTTTTAGTAGCCACAACGATAGGTGGTGCAGATTCAACTGAGGCTGGCTGTACGTCTTCAATGGTAGTGTTAAAGGTCTCCACAGGAGTTATGACCTCTTCTTCTACCGGCACAGGCTCATCTTTTCGAGCAATTTTGATACCATACGCCCGCTCCATATCTTCCCAAGTCATAGAACTAGTAGAACGCGAATGATGGCCTTCTGCTGGATTTTCTTCATAAGGATTATTTTCATAAGTATGTCCAGTATCATAAGGGTCATTGTACTGTTCATCATAGCTTGTATCATTAGATGATTTACCAGATTTTAAAAGATTAGGAAGAACGATAACGATCAGCGCTAGCGCAAAAATAGGATTATCCGTTAATATAGAAATAACGCTGCCTATAATGTCGCCCATAGGCCCCTCCTATTCACCGTCAGCGAGGTTTTCACGCATTTTAGTATCCGCTAGGATATTATTCATATTATAGTAATCCATAACACCTAAATTACCATCTCTGAAAGCTTGCGCCAAGGCTTTTGGTACTTCTGCTTGTGCTTCCACAACTTTTGCTTGCATGTCTTGTGTTTTAGCTCGCATTTCTTGCTCTGTAGCCACCGCCATAGCACGGCGTTCTTCGGCGCGAGCTTGGGCGATTTTTTTATCTGCTTCCGCTTGGTCTGTCTGTAATTGAGCACCAATATTACGACCTACGTCAACGTCAGCAATATCGATGGATAAGATTTCAAAAGCTGTACCTGCATCGAGACCTTTTCCCAATACAGTACGAGAAATATGATCTGGATTTTCCAATACATCTGTATGTTCTTCACTAGAACCTACCGTAGTAACAATCCCTTCACCAACGCGGGCAATGATTGTGGCCTCCCCTGCACCGCCTACGAGGCGATCAATATTAGCACGTACCGTAACGCGAGCGCGTACTTTCAGCTCAATACCATTTTTAGCTACTGCGGAAATAATTGGCGTTTCAATGACTTTTGGGTTAACGGACATTTGTACCGCTTCCAATACGTCACGACCAGCCAAGTCGATAGCTGCAGATCGTTCAAAAGTCAATGGAATCGATGCTCGCTCTGCTGCAATCAATGCATCTACAACGCGGTCTACATCACCACCAGCGAGATAGTGAGCTTCTAATTGATTAACTTGCACATCGAGGCCCGCTTTATTCGCTTTAATTAAAGGCATAACGATTTGAGATGGATTTACACGACGTAGACGCATACCTACTAATGTGAAAATACCTACATTAACACCAGCTGCTAAAGCAGATACCCATAAACCTAATGGCACGATGTATAACAAGATCATAATGCCAATTAGCAGTATAGGTAAAATAATAAAAATACCTAAATCCATAATATCCTCCTATATTTACTCTACGCTATGAGATCTAACGATATTGCGACCGCCTACAACGCGGATGACCATAATTGGTGTTCCTTCATCGATAAAGCCGCCTTCAGTAACAACGTCTACGAGATTATCATCGATGAGAGCAATACCAGCAGGTCTCAAAGTAGTATGAGCAATACCAGTTTTACCTACCAAATTACTTTGTACATCATTGGATATATATCCTTCTTTAGTCGTCGTCCGTTGACCTAATGTAAAGAGCTTACCAATCCAAGTTTCCGAAAAATGATTGAAAAATACAATCAATAAAATGACCAATATAGCCGTAATACCTAGAACCATATATAAGGCAAAGTCACCACCGCCAAGTCCCGTAAAGAGGCCCCACATAAACAAACCATATCCAATGAGGCCTATAATACCGCCAGGAACAACTATTTCAGCGGCCATCAACAAGGCACCGATAATAATCCAAAAAATATAATCCATAGATACCTCCTTGTAGAATCTATGTTATACTTCACTATTTTTCACTTGCTCGTTGCCGGCTCCTGTTTTTTGCAAAATGAGAAGAACAATACTCATCAACATACCTACCACTGTAGCAAGGCCCATTCCTTTCAAGACAATAGGACCAATCACTAATTCAGCACCGCTTAAGCCTACTACGAGGATAACAGAGGTAAGAATCATATTCACTGGATTTGTATAGTCCACTTTGCGTTCTACTAACATACGCAAACCAGAAGCAGCGATAATGCCAAAGAGAAGAATGGATACACCACCCATAACTGGTACTGGAATAGCGTGAATTAAAGCAGCCACTTTACCAACGAAGGAAACGATCATAGCTAGTACAGCAGCACCACCAATGACCCAAACGCTGAAGCAACGAGTAATGGCTAATACACCGATATTTTCGCCATATGTCGTATTTGGTGTAGCCCCAAAGAAACCCGATAACATATTAGCTAAACCGTCACCTAGCAAGGACCGTTCTAAACCGGGATCTTTCATCAAGTCCTTACCAACGATATTACTAGTTACCACTAAGTGGCCAACGTGCTCTGCAAATACTACGAAGAGAGCCGGCATAATCATAATGATGGCGTTAATATCAAATACTGGCGAACCATAAAAATGGGGTAACGAGAACCAAGGCGCTTGTTCTACAGCTGTAAAATCTACAACTCCCATGAAAGCAGCTAGTACATAGCCTGCCACAACGCCAATCAGCACAGGAATAACAGCTAAGAAACCTCTAAATACAACAGTACCTAAAAGGGTAACAATCAAAGAGAAGAGAGAAATAATAACGGCTTGATCATGAGACATTCCGAGGTTTTGGTCTCCAATGAGACCAGCCATTCCCATCGCTACTGGCGCTAATTCCAAACCGATAATAGCAACGATGGCCCCCATGGCAGCAGGGGGAAATAATTTATCAATCCAACCAATACCGATATAGCGTACTAAAAATGACAGTAGTACAAAGGATAAACCAAATACGACAAAGGCTCCTTTTGCTGCCTCATAGCCTAAACCAGCGGCCAATACAGCCCCTACAGGGGCGATAAAAGCGAAGCTAGACCCTAAATAAGCTGGGATTTTACCTTTACAAACGAACAAATAGAGCAATGTCCCAATGCCGTTCATAAATAATGCTGTAGCCGGATCTACTTTCAGTAAATACGGCACTAGCACAGTAGAACCGAACATGGCAAAGAGATGTTGCAAACTGAGTGGTAACATTTGTCCCCACGATGGGCGTTCTTGAATATCAATGTAATCTTTCATAGTGTCCCTCGCTTACAAAATAAAAAATGGATTATAATTGCTCTTTCGGCTTAAAGCGGCTTCGCGTCTCTTCTCGCAAGGATGGAAGTACTTCTTTTTTGCCAATGGATTTTACACCTTCTATACTACGGCGCGAAATATTCGCCAAAATGCCGATAGCCATGCAGTTCATCAATAGCGAAGAACCGCCATAGCTAATAAATGGCAATGGTACCCCTGTTACAGGAACGAGGTTCGATACCATAGCAATATTGAAAAATGCTTGTCCACTAATGAGCATGGTAATGCCAATAGCAAGCCATTTTCCAAACTCATCACGAGCCTTGCTAGCAATGCGGAAGCCGAAATAAGTAAAAATAGCCACTAACAGAATCACCGCTAATGCCCCAATAAAGCCCATTTCTTGAGCCCAAATAGCAAAGGCAAAATCGGTATGTGCTTCTGGTAAATAAAAATACTTAGCCGTACCAGCCATAAAGCCTTGTCCTAAAAAGCCACCAGACCCGATGGCAATCAAGCCTTGTACCGTTTGATACCCTAAATCTTGCGCATATGGCCAGGGATCTTGCCATGCCAATACACGTTCCCAACGGTATGTACTAAAGCGAGCCATACAGAATCCCAAAGTCCCGCTAGCAATCAAGGAACCGGCGAAAAATGTCTTATCAAAACCCGCTAAAAAGATCAGCAAATACGTAAAGCCTACAATGAGTACTGACGTCCCCATATCTGGTTGTAACATAGTGACTCCAGCAAAGATAATAGGCCATAACAAAACATATGCCATATAAGAAAGGCGTTCTACGAAATAACCAGCCGCTACTTCCGACCCCGTCATTTGCCGTTTCCGTTGAAATATAGATTTAAACTTAGGATTTTGCCATGGTTTCTTTGCCAAAATAGCGGATGTCCAAATAAGAGCAGATAATTTTGCAAACTCCGATGGTTGTATCGATACAGGACCAATGACAATCCATCGACGAGCACCATTGATAACGGCCCCCATGATTAATACCAGAACCAACATTCCCAATGTAACAACCATTACATTCCTTAGTATCGTTCGATTCTGCAATCTTCGATAGTCGAAATTATATAAAAAAATTCCCGCTACGATAGATAGTAACAAAAAGAATATATGTTTCGGAAAATATCCTAACAATCCTGCATCCGTCGTGATGGACTCAATATAGGTAGCACTAAAAATATTAAAACTCCCAATAATAGCAAGGATTAACATAGGTATCAAAATACCTTGCAAGTCATTTTTTAAGATTGGCTCTCGACGTTGTCTCCCCTTTTCGTCCATCTTAGGCCTCCTTAGATTTCGGTTTTACCGCTTCTAATCTAAAAATAGGCTGACCTTTAGAGCTAAATTTCTCTTCGTATTCTGTTTTTACATTTGGTAAATCAGTGCTATGCAAATCATAGGTTACATTTTTCAATTCCCATCCACAGTTTTGAAACTCTTCTAGGGAGAACATAAATAACCCTTCATTATCTGTTTTAAAATGTACTTCTCCGTCTTCTTTTAACAGTCGCGCATAACGATCTAAAAAAGTGTGGTACGTCAAACGACGCTTTGCATGTTTCGCTTTTGGCCAAGGATCGCAGAAGTTGATATAAAAACGATCCACCTCGCCAGGTGCTACTACATCTTCGATGCCCGCAATATCGAATAAAGACACTTTTGCATTGTCTCGTTGCCCTTCGAAAATCTTTTGCGCCGCATAGTAAATAACACCGATTTGTACTTCAAAGCCTACGAAGTTCGCCTCTGGATACGTTTCCGACATACCTTCAATGAATCGACCTTTACCAGTGCCGAGTTCCATATAGAGAGGTCGTTCTGGATGAGCAAAGGCTTCACGCCATTTTCCTTTATATTGTTCTTGTCCAGATAAAATAATATGTGAGTCATATTCGTGGATTGCTTCATCAATCCACGGCTTTCTACGAAGACGCATCGTTACTCCTTATTTCTTACACTATCTTTTATTGTTCAAGCATACTTTCTAAATATTCGATTTGTTCTGCATTTAAGCCCATTTCTGAAAGGTTTTTCTTAGACGATTCAAAAATAACATTCGTCGTCCCTACTCGCGTACCTAAGGCAGCAGCAGTAACAATTTCTTTATCTAATGTGCCTAAGCCAGAGCGTTTAAAATTTTGCGGCTTTGGCTTTTTCACGCGGAATGTATTATATTTGATTTGATGTTTGTCCCCTTCCTCGGTAATAGGTAAGTATCCACCATCTGAAGTTTCTTCACTCCGATAGTCGAGCAATGCACTAAAACCTACACGGCGAGGTACAAATTTATCATAGTCCACACCAAATTCAGGTCGATCTTCTCGTAATTGCTCAAAAGTAGCCACCGCCTCATTGCGCCGCTTTAAACCTGCTGCAGAATATAATTGACGAATCGCTACCCCTACTTCTGTTGGTGTTAATCGACCTCGTTCAATGGAATCGCTAATCACTGCCCGCAACGAATCTTGGTTACCGAGCGCTGTAAATTGACCAATAGCCACTAAATCTTGATGACGAGCATTCAAATCTTTTGGTGTATAGCGATTTAAATCTAACATAGGCGGTGCTTGTGCTGGTTCAGGCGCCCCATAGGCTGTAAATACATAAGTTCCACAAAGAGCCACAGCGACTAGCCCTAACGTTGCCAATCGTTTCAACCTTATAGCCTCCTAATATATATTCTATACGCATAATTTTGCGCATCGTAAGTACAGTAATATGTTTTCTATTTCTCTGCATATTATATACTACTTTAGGCAAATTTTATAGGTTTAAAGCACATGAAAGCACAAAAATAGAGCCCTCCCCAACGGAAAGACTCTATTTTAATAGGCTTGGTAATAAAATATAGGCTTATTCATTAACTAGTAATTATTTCACCAAGTGAAGCGCATCGGCTACAATTTGTTCTACCGATGTACCATTTTCTTTTAACAATTCTGCCGCATCGTAGCGATCATGAAATTCTTTTGCAATACCGTAGTTTTTCACTTTCACATCGGAAGGGCCGTAGAAGCTCGCTACGCGCTCGCCCCAGCCGCCTTCAATAACCCCATCTTCTAACGTGAATACAACGGAGTGGTTAGCTTTCAAAGATTCAAGCAATTCTTTGTCGATACCAGAAGCAAATTTAGGGTTCACTACTGTTGCTTCGATGCCTTGTTTAGCTAACTCATCAGCAACTTCGTTAGCCATGTGCCAGAAATTACCTAGCCCAAGTAAAGCGATAGTAGAACCATTACGAGTAATTTCAGATTTATTAATTTGGCTATAGTCAGTCGTATCTTCAATACCTGTAGAAATAAATGGACCTACTGGTACACGGATGGCTACAGGATGTTCGTTTTGATGCACTGCATAGTGAGTCATAGCCATCAATTCTTCGTAGTTTGTTGGCGCTAAGTACACGAGGTTTGGAATATTTGTCAACATAGGAATATCAAAGAAACCTAAATGTGTAACGTCGTTCAAACCATATACAGAAGCATAGTGGTTAAGAATAACAGCGCTATTATTATTAACACACAAATCTTGTACCAATTGGTCATAAGTGCGTTGCAAGAACGTACTCATTACATTAAATACTGGTTTACCACCGTTTTTAGCAATACCAGAAGACATAGCTACTGCATGTTCCTCTGCAATACCAACATCAATGTATTGGCGACCAGCTTCTTTTCGCCATTCTGGACCAAATCCGAAAGCGCCTGGTGTACCAGCATTGATGGCTACAACAGTAGGGTCCGCTTTGATTTGTTCCATCAAGTATTCTGCTAATTTACCAGAGTAGCTAGGACCTACTTCTTCCTCTTTTAATTTACCTGTTTCTAAATCGAACGGCATAGACCAGTGGAATGGCTCTTTGTTTTCTTCCGCAATTTTGTAGCCTTTACCTTTTTGTGTCACAATGTGAAGTACGATTGGATGATCGATATCTTTTACGTCTTTGAACACATTGATTAAAGTTTCTAAGTCATTGCCATCCGCTACGAAACGGTAATCAAGACCCATTGCTTTGAAGAGATTGTTAGGGCTTTCACCATTTGTTTCACGTAACTCGCGAAGACCTTTGTAGATACCACCATGGTTTTCTGCGATAGATTGGTCATTATCATTCAGAATAGCAATGAAATTACTTGGCAATGTAGCGATATAATCGAGTCCTTCAAAAGCTTCGCCACCGGACAAGGAACCGTCACCAATGATAGCAATAATGTTTTCTTTGTCCCCTTTTAAGTCACGCGCTGTAGCTAACCCAGAAGCCAAGGACATGGATGTCGATGTATGACCGATGTTGAAGAAATCGTGTTCACTTTCATTTGGATCCGTGTAGCCTGTTACATCGTCATAATGGTGGTGGTCAAGGAATGCTAAAGCACGGCCTGTTAACATTTTATGTACGTAAGATTGGTGGGATACGTCATAAACGATTTTATCGACTGGAGAATTGAACACATAATGCAACGCAACAATCATATCCGCTGCCCCCATAGGAGGACCGAAATGGCCACCGTGTTCAGATACTTTTGTCATCAACGCTTGACGAGCCTGTGCTGTCAAATCTTTTAATTCTTCTAAGGATAAATTTTTAATATCCGCTGGGGATTTTACATCAATTAACTTCATGGTAACTCCTTTATGCAAGTCATTGCTCTCTATAGATGAGCATGGTATACTTATCTTACTTCAAGTATGTTTATATTTTACGACTTAAAGCAAACTTTAAGTCAAGACTAGATTAAAAATTTTTTTATTTTTATGTTCTCATATAGAATCATATCCCCTCATAGGAGCTATTATATATGATATACACTGTAGGTGAAATCGCAAAAAAATTAAATGTCGCCACTTCCACCATTCGCTACTACGATAAAGAAGGTCTCCTTCCCTTTGTAGAACGATCAGAAGGCGGCATTCGCATGTTCCGGGAAGAAGACATGGAATGGTTTTTAATCATCGACTGTTTAAAAAATACAGGCATGCCTATTAAACAAATTAAGTACTTCATCGATTGCTGTGTCGAAGGCGATGCGCGCATCGATGAAAGACTAGAACTCATCAGTACACAACGAGACCGTGTATTACTCGAAATTGAATCATTAAAAGAACGATTAAAAATGCTCAATTTCAAAACATGGTTCTACGAAGAAGCACAACGCCGCGGCACGGCTAGCTTCCATCAAACCGTGACACCTGCTGAAGTGCCCGAAGAATACCATCCATTCTTTGAACAAAAATGGAAACACGACAAAAAAGCCGCCCAAAAAGGAGAAGCTCCTGGGCAGTATGATATGCCGTAATTACATAAAATTTATATAGTTAAAGCCCCATTATCATATTTTATGCCTCGAACAGCTTTGCTAATCGAAAGACCTAAAACATAGTAATGGGGCTTATTTCAGCGTAAAAAATTGCTATCGTAAACTACCTCATATCCGCACCCCAGTACTTTCACAATTTGATCTATCTCCCCCTGTGGATCGTTTGAAAAAGTAAATCCACAATCCGCTTCAAAAACGGCACTCGTTCCACAGGAGGTACTCAAATCTCTCGGTACGGGCATGAGTACGACGTTATGCACACCTTGTGGCGGCTCTTTTTTAAATCGCATGGCACCAAAGTGAGAATAAAAAGTAGCAATATATTTCATAGTGTCTCCTTATCTATGTAGTGGAAATATCCAACGCCTTAGCATAAGGAGATATGTTGTCCTCTTATGCGCTAGCTCGTTTTGTATTAACGATGGCAATAATAAAAGCTACAACAAATCCAATAGCTACAGCGATTTGACCGTTTGCAGTAGGACCAGTACCAGATGCGGCTAAGCCAAAGTTATGAGCAAATGCTGCGCCAGCTGCTAAGCCTAACACAGCCACAGCCGCATCAGAACTGCCTTCACCAGTCATAATCAATTGACGAAGTGGGCAACCACCTAACAATACGCTACCAAAACCAGCTAAACCCATACCGAGAAAGTTCCACAAACCATCAGTGTGAGCAATTGGTTGACCTTCAAAACCAGGATGGAAATTCCCAAAGCTAATATTAACAGCAAATACGCCAATCAAAATCGCGATATAGCCTAATAGCAATGGAGATTGTTTAAATAAGAACAAATCGCGGAAGCCACCAACGGTACACATACGGCTAAATTGAGCCAATCCACCCACTACGAGACCAGCTACTAAGGACAATAACCACGGCGCATGCATAGAACCAGGTCCTTTTTGACTAAAGAATATAAAAGCTGGCGCCGCTACTAATAATATGAGTAATGCAATTTGGCCAATAGGCATGAGAGAAGATTCTAATTTACTAATAACATAACTGCGTTGTAAAGCATAGCCTTTTTTCAAGAAAAATGTACCTACACCAACACCAGCGGCAAAACCACCTAAACCGAAGAGTGCATTCCAATCGCCTCCCCCGATACGTAAAATCATACGTGTCGGACAACCAAGAAACATCAAACAGCCAATCATAACAAAAAAGCCGAGAATAAATCGCGTAATCGGTGCAGAGCCACCTTTACTCTCATGTTTGCCTCGAATCATGGACAACACATAAGCACCTAAGATGAGACCAATAATTTCAGGTCGAATATATTGTACCACCCCTGCTCTGTGAAGACCTAAACCACCTACAGTATCACGAATAAAACAGGCAATACAAAAGCCCATATTAGCTGGATTTCCAGCTAATACTAGAAAGCCCGCAATAGCACCTATAATGAGGCCTGCTATGACGAGCACTCGTTTTTCACTAACACTATTCATGCTAAACTCCTTTCAATACTTACAACGTACCAATAACTTCATCTATTCTAACTATGTAATGGTATAATAAGAATATATATTCACCATCATAGGGAGAACCATTATGAACTATATTTACCTCGATAATGCCAGTACCTCATATCCCAAAGCTCCTACAGTAGGGCCGGCTATGGAGAAATTTATTAATACCTCTAGCATAAACATAAACCGTGGTTCCTACGCTCCTGCTTATGATGTGGAAGAAATAGTCTTTTCCACGCGCCAAACTCTATGCAAAATGATGAATGGCTACGACGAACAATATGTAACATTCACTCAAAATGTGACGATGAGCCTCAACATGGCCTTGCAAGGTTTACTCAAAGCAGGTGACCATGTTCTCATTTCTGGTATGGAACATAATGCGGTGTTACGTCCTCTCACCTACTTAACGGGAAAAGGAATATCTTACGATATCATTCCGTGTACATCGAATGGATCTATCCAAATAGATAGTATTACAGAGCCCATCAAACCATCTACGGCAGCCATCATCATCAATCATGCATCCAATGTATGCGGTACTGTACAAGATATTAGCACTATCGGCTCCATCTGTAAAAATCACGATTTACTCTTCATTGTCGATAGCGCCCAAACAGCAGGTATTTTACCTATCGATATAAAAGCTAGTTATATTGACGCCCTTTGCTTTACAGGCCACAAAGGATTGATGGGACCACAAGGCATTGGCGGTATCATTTTATCGCCTACTGCAGCTACTTCTATAGAGCCACTCATCTACGGAGGCACTGGTAGTTATTCAGATGTACTAACAATGCCACTTATCTTTCCAGACCGATTAGAACCAGGTACCTTAAATTTGCCAGGTATTATCGGCTTACATGAAAGTCTGCGATATATTCAAGATGTGGGAATCGATGCGATTCACCAAAAAGAGTTGGATTTAACACAACAATTCTTACAGGGTATTAAAAACATTCCAACTCTTCGTATAGTAGGAAAAGAAGATTTAGATAATCGCGTCGCAGTCGTCTCTGTTACTTGCGAGGAGAAAGATAATGCACACATCGCTTATCAACTCGAATCGGAATACAATATATTAACCCGCGTCGGTTTGCACTGCGCACCACTAGCGCACCAAACATTAGGCACCTATCCAACAGGAACGATACGCTTTTCCTTTGGCTATAGAAATACTATAAACGATATAGATACTGCTATCATGGCACTCCATCAATTAATAAAATAATACCGTGTTAAACACATATGGCTACTTATGACTCACATAATTTTCCAATTGCATCAGCACGGCAGCGACGACAGTGGGTCATTTGCGGCACATATTCACCAATAAATTGTCGCAACGAGTCGATATCCTCTGCAGTAGGACTCGTATAGTTAGCAAAAGGCGTATCGTGAACAGGAATCATAGGAATACAATTCATCAAATCAACCCCCCAGACTTTTGCTTGTTTTGCTATATCTGGAATATGTGCCATATTAACCTTTGGTACAACAACTGTATTTAACTTAACAATAACATTATGTTCTTTTAATCTACGAATGGCTTCATCTTGTTTCTCTAATAATAACCGAGCTGCCTCTATCCCTTTATAAATAGTATTGTTATAACGTACAAAGGCATACATATGTTGCGCTATTTCAGGGTCAATAGCATTAACTGTAATCGTTACATGCGAAATACCGAGTTCAGCAATGTCTTTTACATATTCTGGCACTGCAAGACCATTAGAAGACAAACACAACATAACGTGAGGAAATGATGCTTTCACCAATCGGAATGTTTCTAACATGTCCTCTGCATCACACATAGGATCACCAGGATCTGCGATACCTACTACAGAAATATCTTGACGTTTCTTAAATAATGTATGGAGAAAATCTACCGCCTCTTGAGGTGTGTAGATTTTTTGCGTTACTCCTGGTCGATTTTCATTAGCACAATCATACATGCGATTACAATAATTACACTGAATATTACAATGTGGCGCTACTGGTAAATGTACGCGGCCCCAGTGAGCAGAAGCCTCTTTGTTATAGCAAGGATGATTTTGCAGGAAACTTTGTCCTTTTACATCAGTCATAACCTATCCTTTCTACCATTTCATACCAAAATGGATAGCATCTTTGTGGCACACATGTAAACAAGCGCCGCAATTGGTACAATTCATTTCATTAGGCCGTGTTCCCATTTCGCAAACGCGACGGCATGCATTGCAATCATCGCAATCATCTGTTTTATAAACTTTGAAAATAGAAATCTTCCGTAAAAGCTCCATAATCCCGCCTGCAGGACAGACAAATCGACACCATACATTGGCAATAATAAGAGACGCAACAATGAAAGAAACGACAGTAATTGTCCGTGTCACCCAATACCATTCACCAAAGCTAACCGATAAAATAACGGCGTTGAAATATTCATCACTAGTCCTAATAGGAATCATAATACGCGGATTACCATACACAAAATAAACAACAAGACCCGCCAAAATCATCAAAACCATGCCAATTTGTAACCCTCTAATCCAAGGTTTATCTGAATTTAGTTTAACCATAGAAAATTTGCCTAACATTTGATTAACCCAACCGCTAGGACAGAGCCAACCACAAAAAGCACGTCCAAAGAGAATGACCAATATAGGTAATGCAATCCACCACCCATAAAAATACGTCGTAATACGCCCCCAACAAGTAATAATGGAACAACTTTCACAATTAACGAAAGGAACAATATATGGACATCTAAACACACCGTAATACATCCATTTACCAAGGATAGCAAGAAATATAATTTGCACGATACGTCGCCACATAGATAATTTAGTAGTATTACAATTGCTAGTTCCGCCGCTCGTAGTCTGACATTGATTACACATCTTTCACACCAAACCTTTCGATTAAATCGAGTCCTCTTGGACTATGAACAGAGGTAAATCCGTGATTTTCTAAAATTTGCTGGCCTTCGCTGGAACGAACAAACTCCACATAATCTGCTGCGAGCACTGGGTCTTTTACATATTTCATAGTATTCATAGTGAACGTCAACGGTGCGGGTGGTACAAATTGCCCTGGTATAGGCATCCAATCGATTCTATCTTTAAATCGATCATGGGTAATGAGGCGTTTTTCTACAATTGATACGTCGCCTTCACCCTCTACTAGCTCGCACATCATAGAAATAACACAAGCCCTATTGGCTGTCATATTTCTCATAATACCCTCTGTAGTGCCAGACAATTTCATAATGCCCTTTACCGATTCACTGCCAGGCGGTGATGCCCCTAACGGCAACATGACACGTACACCAGGCTCTGTCATATCTTGTAAATCACGAATACCTTTCGGGTTGCCTTTCGGTGTAACGATAACATAATCAGTAAAACATAATGGCTCAAATTTAAGGCTAATTCCCTTTTTACGCATATTCTTCGCTAGCGCTAAACCTCTGGCACCAAACATTTCAGTTTGACTCTTCTCCGCCATTAATGACTTACCAATAGCGCCTGCAAAGGCTCCTGTATATTGGATATTGTGCCCTGTTTTCATTTCATAAGTTTGATTAATATCTAAAAAAGCTTCCGACAGGCCCCCACACGTCCAGACCTGTAACGAGTCTCTCTGTGTTGGTTTATACGCACCACGTATAAATGAGGGCACTGCGGAAGCTGCCGCCAATGCTAAGGCGCTACCTATAAATTGTCGCCTAGAAACATCTTTTTTTAAGAACTTCATGTATAATCCTCCCTTTACTGAACCTACAGGAAATACGAGGTACTACACTTACTATTATTTATAATATAGCATAAAAATACATATTTGCATATTAATTAGATTATATAGATTAAGCAAATTTACAAAACAAAAACCCCAGTAACCATGATAGTTACTGGGGTTTTATGTTTATACTCTATTATTCTGCTGTGAATGGCAATAATGCAATTGCACGTGCACGTTTGATAGATGTAGTTAATTTGCGTTGATGTTTTGCGCAAGTACCGGAAATACGACGAGGTAAGATTTTGCCGCGTTCAGTCGTAAAACGACGAAGTTTAGCAACGTCTTTATAGTCGATTTGATCGATATGGTCTGCACAGAAAACGCATACTTTTCTTCTTGGCTTTCTGCCTCTATCTCTTCTCATTGCGAATCCTCCTTTTCGAATTAGTAGGAGTCCCTAACACTAGAACGGAATGTCTTCGTCATCTCCGCCTGAGCTGAAACTATCAAAATTGGACCCACCATCGAAAGAATTAGTATTCATATCAAGGGATTGGCCCACAAAGTTCGCTACTACTTCAGTAACGTACCGTTTTTGACCATCCTGCGTTTCATAAGAACGAGTTTGCAAACGACCTTCTACAAAGCAGCGACTGCCTTTACGAAGATTGCCTGCAGCTTCACCAAGCTTGCCCCACGCTACACAATTGATGAAAGCAGTTTGTTCTTTCGTTTCATTTGTTGTGGAGTCAATATAAGTGTTTGTAGCAGCAACTGTGAAAGTCGCTACAGCTCTACCAGTCTTAGTAAAACGTACTTCAGGATCACGAGCTAAATTACCTAGAATTTGTACAGAGTTCATCTTTTTCCTCCAGGCTTTAATTATGCTTCGTGTTTAACAATCAGGTGTCTTAGGACTTCGTCGGTAATTTTCAATACGCGATCGATTTCTTTGATTTCTGCAGGATTTGCTTCAAAGTTAACCAATACGTAGAAACCGTCAGTGAATTTTTTCACTGCGTAAGCAAGACGACGCTTGCCCCAACGATCTACCTTTTCTACTGTGCCGCCTACACGAGCAATTAAAGCTTCCACTTTTTCAATGACAGCATTAGTTGCTTCTTCTTCAGCTGGTTTCACAATAACCATGACTTCGTATTTGTTCATACAAAATCACCTCCTCTTTCGGACTAATGCCCCTATCGACACATAGGGGTAGGAAGTGCTTACCATCAATAAGCTTCACTATTATATCTTATTTAGCTATTAAAATCAAGGGCACCCCGTCAATCATTTCTCTGATTTGCTTTGACTAAAGAGCCAGTCTCTGATTCCTTCAATAGAATACGCTACAGACCAAGTATACATATGGCTGCCACCTTCAAAAACAGAGTAGTTAATATTTGCCTTCTGTGCTTTCATATCATTTACTAACACATCAAACTGTTCTGGCGTAGAGTAACTATTCCACATAGGACTACGTGCCACCTTTGCACCTAAGTCTTCCCAGTTTTTCGTAGCAGTATTCATAGATGGATACGCCTTCTCATCACCTTCGGAAACGAGAATCCACAACTTCTTATCTTTTAAGACTTTCATTTCTTCTGTATTCCATTGGCACGCTACTAAAAATTGAGCAGTGAATAAATCGGGATAGCGATCGGAAATGGCAATATTAGCCATGCCCCCTTGAGATTGTCCAGATCCATAAATGCGATCTGTGTCAACAGGGTAGGTCTCGATAATGTGATGAATCAAATCGGTTACTAGTTGCAAACCTGGTGTCCACACATTTTCATCAGTAGTCATCATTCCTAGTTGATCTACCAAATCCTGCGTATACTGAGGTGCTAAAATAATGGCTTCGTGTTTTGCCTGTTCTTCTGGTGCAGCAAAAACCATTGCTCCATCACCTTGGAACAATACCGTTTTATCATTATTAATATTTGTACTCGCATCTCCAATAAATACATACAATGGATATTGTTTATTAGAATCATAGTTCTTAGGCAAATAAATATTATACGGCATCGTTGCTCCTACAGCTTCATCCGTAAATGTATAGGTCTTAAACTCATCAATTAAGGACGGTTCCACTGTGGTCGATGTAATAGCAGATGTTGTAGGCACATATTGCTTTCCTGTTTTCGACTCCACGACCTTCTTTTGTTCTACCGAGGATGAAAGCACTGGCACTTTGCGATCAGAGCGACTACTCGCATCTTTAGGAGCTGCATTATTTTCCGAATTATTTCGTTTCGGTCTATCTGCCATAGTAAATGGTGTGGAGTTCACATGTTCAAATTCAACGATAACGTAAGGCCCACTTTTCTTATTCCCTTTAACGTCCATAGCCGGTGTGTCATTCACATAAACCCGGTTGATCGTCTTTCCTTCTACGACATAGGTATCTTTTGAAAGCGACGATGCTTTCACCGGTTCTGGGTAGGAAATGGCTACAGCAGCAACTTGAATACCATCACCATAAACAACAGGAATATTACTAATATGACGGATTGCATCTGTTGTTTTCGCTGTCTCCTTAACACTATGTAATGCTACAGGCGCTACTTGTTGTACAGAAAGACTTTCACCAGGCACATCTTGAGCCATAGTTATAGTAAAAGGAACCGCTGCCATAAGGCTAGCACAAATCATAGTTTGTAAACGTAATTTCATCATAACTCCTTTATATACGACTATATCGCTCATCTTCTGGATAGGCGATGATAGCAGAAATAATAACAAAGACACCTATAACCATCATCATTGGTATAGGGGAATCATTAGGCAGTACCGTGAGAATTAAAGACGACACAATACCACTGCCATATTGCATAGCACCAAGCAAAGCAGCACCGGATCCAGCAATACGTCCTGCTCTATCGAGAGCTAACGCATTTGTAACAGCTGCGATAATGCCATTCATAGAGAAAAATAAAAAGCACCCCACGACAATTAACGTTAACGATGTAAAACCAGCCAACATCAACGCTAATACAACAATAACGCAAAGGGCTGAAAACATAGTAGAATACCGCAACAATCGGTCTAATCGAATGGCGCTTACGATACGTCGATTAACAGCGCTCAAGAGCATAACACCGATGATATTTAGAGCAAATAAATAGCCGAAATTCTCTTTTGGCACATGGAATACATCAATATATACGTATGGAGATGCCGTTAAAAAGGCATAAATAGCCATATAAAAAGATGTAACGCAAAGAGTATATTTCATAAATCCCTTATTGCGCAACAAAATCCAATAATTTCCATAGGTAGCGGCCATAGAGCGATGACTGCGGCGTTCTTCTGGATGTGTTTCCGGTAAAAATAAAATAAACGTTAACATAATAACCCCAATGACGACAAGGAGCCAAAAGATACTATGCCAAGAATACCACAACAACATATGGCCTGCTAACATAGGCCCTGCAATAGGAGCAATGGCCATAACGATAGCTAAGGTGGACAACATTTTAGCGGCCTCTGCTCGGCTATATAAATCTCGAATCATCGCCCGCGACAACATGGGGCCTACACAAGCCCCAAAGGCTTGGAATACGCGCCACGCTAACAATTCATACATAGATGTCGCCAAGGTACATCCTACAGAGCCGATAACAAACAAAATCATTCCAACAATAAGAGGAATCTTCCGGCCTATTTTATCGCTAATAGCGCCCCAAAATAGTTGAGCAAAGGAAAAGCCGATGAGAAATCCCGTTATAGTTAATTCCGCATCACCTTGTAGATCACGTCCCATTTCAGGCATAGCCGGTAAATATATATCTGTCGACAGTGATGTAAAGGCCATTAAGCCACTCAACACACTGATAAATAGCCACCCTTTTGTATCCATTGTAAACAAGATAGTACCCCTTCCTATAAACAATACCTAAAATATCTAATAGATACTATATTAATATAGCTTTATACAATAAACAATCGTACTTTTTATTATGTATACTTCAATTTTCTTTATACTTAAAATTCTATAGAAAATTATTGCACCGAAAATGTATATCATTTATTATATAAAGAGATATAAATGTATATACACCATATATGCGTCTGTACTTTTACATATATAAGTGCTATAAATACATCATATCTTTTAGAGAAAAGGAGTTAGTATGGCTAATATAAACGAAAATCATTTAAATCTTAAAGGTACGTACCTATTTGTACGAATCGCAGAAAAAGTAAAAGATTACCAAAAGGCTCATCCTGATGCAGATATTATTCGCCTTGGCATCGGCGATGTTACCCTTCCATTGGCACCTGTCATTGTAGATGCTATGACAAAAGCTGTTCAAGAAATGGGTAAAGCAGAAACATTCCGTGGCTACGGTCCTGAGCAAGGTTACGATTTCCTTCGCCAAGCCATTGTAGATGGCGACTATAAGCCATTAGGCATCAATATCGCTATGGACGAAGTATTTATCTCTGATGGTGCAAAATCTGATGTAGCTAATATTCAAGAATTATTTAGCGAAGACAATGTTATCGCTATTACTGACCCTGTATATCCAGTATATCTTGATAGTAATGTAATGGGCGGCCGCACTGGTGAATCAGTAGATGGTATCTTCCCTAAAGTCGTATACCTTCCTACATCGGCAGAGAACAACTTCTCCCCTGAATTCCCATCAGAGCGCGTAGATATTGTGTACCTTTGCTCCCCTAATAATCCAACAGGCACAGTGCTTAGCCGTGCCCGCTTAGCAGAATGGATCAAATGGTGTAAAGACAATGACGCTGTATTAATGTTTGACTCTGCTTATGAAGCTTTCATCAGCACAGAAGATACCGTTCATTCTATCTACGAAATTGAAGGAGCTCGAGAAGTGGCTATCGAATTCCGCTCTTTCTCTAAAACGGCAGGTTTCACTGGCACTCGTTGCGCCTATGCAGTCATCCCTAAAGAAGTGACAGCCAAGACAAAATCTGGTGAGCGTCACCCACTCAATCCAATGTGGAACCGTCGCCAAGCTACAAAATTCAACGGCGTACCGTACATCGTTCAACGCGGCGCCGAAGCGGTGTACACAAAAGAAGGGCGCGAACAAACAAGAGCGAACATTGCGTACTACAAAGAAAACGCCCGCATCATCAAAGAAGGCCTTGAAGCTCTTGGTCTCACTGTATACGGTGGCGTTGATGCTCCATACATTTGGGTAAAAGCACCAAACAATATGAATAGCTGGGATTTCTTTGATATCTTATTAGAACAAGCACAAATCGTATCTACCCCAGGTTCTGGTTTCGGTCCTCATGGCGAAGGCTACCTTCGTATGACCTCCTTCGGTACACGAGAAAATACAATCCGTGCTGTGGAGCGCATTAAAAACATCAAATTTTAATCTCAACTAGTTCTAATGCTATCATAGTATAGTAAAGACCTATGTATCATAATTATGTATAAAGTATATGTTAATCACAAGGAGGCTAATATGAGCAACATTCGTATTGGTATCGTAGGCTACGGTAACTTAGGCCGCGGCGTAGAAGCATCTGTTAAATTACAACCAGATATGGAATTAGTAGGCGTATTTTCTCGCCGTAAAGGCTTAGAAACAGTATCTGGTGTACCTAGCTATACAATGGAAGATCTTCCAAATTTCAAAGGTAAAATCGACGTTATGGTATTATGCGGTGGATCTGCTACTGACTTAATTGAACAAACACCGATGATTGCGAAATATTTCACTTGCATCGACTCTTTCGATACACACGCTCGCATTCCTGAACATTACGAAGCAGTTAATAAAGTAGCCAAAGAAGCCGGCACTGCAGCTCTTATTTCTTGCGGCTGGGACCCAGGTATGTTCTCTTTGCAACGCGTATTTGCTGAAAGTATCTTGCCAAAAGGCAAATCTTACACATTCTGGGGTCGCGGTGTATCCCAAGGTCACTCCGACGCAATCCGCCGTATCGAAGGTGTAGTTGATGCTCGTCAATATACAGTACCTAAAGAACAATACTTAGAAGAAATTCGCAATGGCCAAACTCCTGATGTAGACGGCTACAAAGGCCACCTTCGCGAGTGCTACGTTGTAGCTGCTCCTGATGCGGACAAAGCAAAAATCGAAAACGAAATTAAAACGATGGAGAACTACTTCGTAGGTTACGAAACAATCGTTAACTTCATTTCTCAAGAAGAACTTGATACGAACCACAAAGGTATTCCTCATGGTGGCTTTGTTCTTCGCTCTGGTGAAAGTACAGACGGTACTCGCCACGTTATTGAGTACTCCTTGAAACTTGATTCCAACCCTGAATTCACTGGATCTGCTCTTGTAGCTTACGCGCGTGGCATCTATCGCCTCGCGAAACACGGCGGCACAGGTTGCTACACAGTATTCGATATTCCACCAGCTTGGATTTCCACACAAACACCGGAAGAGTTAAGAGCACATTCTTTATAATCAAAGTTGCACATTAAAGAAAGTTGTCTCTTATTCTATAACCTTATCTTCCCTTCATATAATGAATACACTACAATTAAATATATGAAAACAGTAAGAGTAAAAAAATAGGTCACTACCTACGGTAGTGACCTATTTGTATTCGTAAATATTTTAAGTTATCATTGCATCTATGATATAATAAATAGTCAATAAAGTTTCTATGAAACTTTCACAATCATTGCACGTATTAATATAATTATTATATAAAGGTGGTACCATGAGCACAAATTTAGAAGTAGGCATTGTAGGCCTTCCAAATGTTGGCAAAAGTACATTATTTAATGCCATTACTAAAGCTGGTGCAGAAGCAGCGAATTATCCATTCTGTACAATCGAACCAAATGTAGGCGTTGTTGACGTTCCTGATGATCGTTTGAAAGTCCTCGCTGACATGTATGGTTCTAAACGCATTCTCCCTGCAGCGATGCGCTTTGTTGATATTGCAGGCCTCGTAGAAGGCGCCTCTAAAGGGGAAGGATTAGGAAATAAATTCCTTAGTCATATCCGTGAAGTTGATGCCATTGCACAAGTAATTCGTTGCTTCGATGACCCTAATATTACCCACGTAGCCGGTTCTATCGATCCAATCCGAGATATTGAAATCATCAATACCGAATTATGTTTAGCAGATCTTGAGTCTGTAGAAAAACGAAAACAACGCATCGAAAAATTAGCTAAATCTGGCGACAAAGATGCCCGCGCAGAACTACCCGTATTAGAACGCATTATCGAAGGTTTAGGCGAAGCAAAACCAATTCGTGCGCAAGGACTAGACGAAGACGAATTAGCACTAATTAAAGATCTATCTTTATTAACAGCAAAAGCTTCTCTATATGTAGCTAATGTATCAGAAGACGAAGTAGCTGATTATTCTGCCAACGAGCATGTAAAACGCGTTGAAGAGTACGCTGCTGCCGAAGGTTCTGGTATCGTCGTTGTATCTGCACGTATCGAGTCTGAAATTGCAGAGCTTTCCGAAGAAGAAGCAACTGCTTTCTTAGAAGATTTAGGATTAGCAGAGTCTGGTTTAACAAAACTAATCAAAGCTAGCTATTCCCTCTTAGGTCTTATTAACTACTTCACAGCAGGTGAAATGGAAGCTCGTGCTTGGACCATCGTCAATGGTACAAAAGCTCCACAAGCAGCTGGCAAAATTCATTCTGATATCGAAAAGGGCTTTATCCGCGCTGAAATCGTATCGTTCTCAGATCTAGAAGCTTGCGGCAGCCAAAACGCAGCGAAAGAAAAAGGCCTTGTACGCCTAGAAGGCAAAGATTATATTATGAAAGACGGCGATGTTACACATTTCCGCTTCAATGTATAAAACAATCATCAAATATTATAAAAAAAGAAAGAAGAGCATATACCTAACAATTAGGTGTATGCTCTTCTTTCTTCATCCCCTCTATCATTGAGTCAAACAAACTCACCTTTTACTGTGAGCCTTTATATACAATAGGTTCCTCTCCTCTTGTATACCAATAGATGTGAGATGGACTAATATGATTGTCTTTCATAATTGCTTTGACTGTATCAATCAAGCTAGGTTGTATACGGATAGCCATGCCGCAAGCATCAGAGATTTCAGGTGGGACAGCAATCAATTTAAAAGCAATACCTTGGGCCGTCAAAATTTTATCTAACTTATCGGCAAAATAGTAAGACGTAAATACAATGACAATATCCATTATAGTTTTACCACGGCTTCATTCATAAGAGAATCTGTAATAGCATAGAGATTCGTAATAGTCCCGACATCAACTTGATCTTTTACGCCATAATAGTCTAAACAAATACCACATGCTGCAATGTCAACGCCGGCTTTAGCAAGTTCTTTCAAATTGTCTAAATGAACAGAATCAGTAACGACCATTTTGACCGCACTATTAATGAAGTAAATTGTTTTTGGCTTTACGTCAGCTTCTACCACACAAGTCCAGAATGTTTTCATTAAATTACGACCTAATTCTTCACTACCTTCACCTAGATAGTCTTTTGTCATCAGAAGTACCCGATTACCTACATGAGCGCTTTCCTGTAATGTATCTATATTTACAGTAACATCATTATGATTCATATCTCCTGGCACCAAAGTAAGGTAAAAATCCTTTCCCTCTTGAGCAATAGTAACACTATACCCTTTAGATACACCAAATTTTTCTACATTATCTCGACTCACTTCATTATCTACAATAGTCGTTATTACTTCTCCTGGTGCTTTATCAACAACCTGTTTTGTTTCTATTACCGGTTTAGGACATAAACTACCGCGAACATCGACAATAATTCCTTTTGTACTATTCATTATATTGTTCTCCTTATATTTACGCTATTACCTGTACTGAAACGCCGCTAAAGCTTTCACACATACCTATCATAGTCGCACTCGTTACACCAGCACTATGTAAATCGGCTAATAATTGATCGCTTTCACTCGGCGGCACAGCTAGCAATAAGCCCCCCGATGTTTGGGGATCAAACACGATATCTTGCCACACAAGATCCAAGTCACTACCTATAGCTACATCGGTAATGGCTTTTCGGTTACCGTAAGTAGCAGCTGGCACTAAACCCATGCGCGCTCCTTCCAGAACGTCATCAAAGAGCGGCAAACTATGAGCATGCAAGTCAATAGTAATACCTGAAGCAGCTGCCATTTCTACACTATGCCCCACCAAGCTAAAACCCGTAATATCTGTACAAGCGTGAATCGTGTAGTTTTGGGCTACTTCAGCAGCATATTTATTGAGTGTACTCATGCTCGCCACCGCTTGTGCTACACCAGTAGGAAATAAATCTCCTTTCAAAGCATTACTCATAACGCCTGTCCCAATAGGTTTCGTCAAAATCAGCACATCACCTTCACGAGCACCTTTATTTTTCCACACCTTATCGGGGTGTACAGAACCAGTAATGGACATCCCAAAAATAGGCTCTTTATTTTCAATACTATGTCCACCTACGATAGCAGCTCCGGATTGACGCACTATATCCGCTGCCCCATTAAGAACATCTGTCAAAACACCTTGTTCCACTAACGGCACAGGAAAGCCAACTATATTCATCGCTGTTAAAGGGGTTCCTCCCATAGCATATACATCGCTAAGCGCATTACAAGCCGCAATCTTACCAAACAGCGTAGGGTCATCTACAATAGGGGTAAAAAAATCTAAGGTCTGTACGAGCGCCGTCGTATCATTTAATTTATAAATGCCCGCATCATCAGCCCCGGTCATATCTGCTAATACATTATCATTGGTTACGGGCTTTACACTATCTAACACGCGTTGCAAAATATGAGGGCCGATTTTACATGCACAGCCCCCACTTGTTACATATTCTGTTAATCGTACCATGTGTCCTCCTGCATATATCGACCTATCAATGAGATGACACAGTATATCATCAGCAATGTCATTAAATAGTATATACATAGTAAAAGTGTATAGTAATCATTCGTTGTTATTCTGACTTTGTTTCATGCTCTGGTAAACGAGATATTAAGGTTTTTACCGCTTTTTCAAATTTAGGGCGCGCCATCAACAATTGATGACCGCAACCTTGGCAGACGATTAAAAAATCTGTGCCAATCCGTTTCACTTCCCACTCGCTACTACCGCAAGGGTGTCGTTTTTTCATGCGTACCACGTCGCCTACATAATATCTAGTAAAAGCCATTGTTCCTCCTATAGATGTTATCATATGCATATAATTATACAGCAACGGAGCATCTTAATTATACAGCATATTTTATTATTTCTATTTTTCTGTTAAATTCTCCTTTAAGGGGCCATAACTTTATAAAAAGATCCTAATATATGCCGTTACATTTTGACATTCATCTCATCCTTAATCAATAATGATTTTCCATTTTGTTTTTAATTATCAATATGAGTTCTAACCTATAAATAGGAAGCCCTCTACTATCTAGTTCTATAAAAGCCCGCCGTTACTACATTGATAATATTTATCATTTAAAAAAATTATAGATTTTTTTGAATTTACCTCTTGCATTTCTCAATTAGACACGTTATAATGTAGTCAACAATGATTATTCGTTAGGTATGCGAATCCATTGTGTAGTGTATAGAGGCAAGTGCCTCATATCAGTTAAGTTAAGTACATATTTAGAACTAGGCAAGTGCCTAATCTAATGTAAAGACAAGTGTCTTATTATGTTACAGTCTCGACCAAGGGGTTTAGAGATATATGTAAGTATCTTTTTAGACATATCCGTAAGTACAAAGGAGAAAGAAAAATGGCAGAATTAAAAGGCTCAAACACAGAAAAAAATCTTCAAGAAGCATTTGCAGGCGAATCTCAAGCGTTCCAAAAATATACATTCTACGCAGCAGCAGCTCGTAAAGCTGGCATGAACCAAATCGCTGACTACTTCGAAGAAACAGCTCACAACGAATCCGCACATGCTAAATTGTGGTTCCAAGCTCTTCATGGTGGCGACATCTCCGCTGATATCGAAGCCAACCTTCGTGACGCAGCAGCTGGCGAAAACTACGAGTACACTACAATGTACAAAAACTTCGCTGATGAAGCAGAACGCGAAGGCTTCGCTAAAATCGCTTACCAAATGCGTGAAGTAGCTCGCATCGAGTCCCAACACGAAGCTCGTTACTTAGCATTAGCAGCTCGTGTAGCTGGTAAAACTGTATTCCGCAGCGATGACGGCCCTATCGCTTGGATCTGCGCTAACTGCGGTTACATCCACGTTGGTGAAGAAGCTCCAAAACTTTGCCCAGTATGTGCTCACCCACAAGCTTACTTCCAACGTCACGTTGAAGCTTACTAATCTGTAAGTAAAATTACACATTACGACCAAGTGGTCTTAAAAAGCCCCATCCGCGGATGGGGCTTTCTTTTTGTGTTCTTATCGAGATTATACACTAAAGACTCTATTTACATGTACTCTTAATATATACCTTACCACTCGTGATACGCCATATGATTGACCGGTCCACTCCCTCGTCCCAATCCAGGATTCAGTTCTATGGCTTTCGTTATATATTGTTTAGCTAATCCTACAGCATCAATGATGCTCTTCCCTTTCGCTAGCTCTGCTGTAATGACAGCAGAAAAAGTACAGCCTGTACCATGAGTATGTTTCGTATTAAACTTAGGGCTGCTCCAGCGATAGCTTTCACCGGTGTGCAAAAATAAATAGTCCACCGCATCGATGCCGATATGCCCGCCTTTAATAATCACCCCGTGAGGACCTAATTCCTTAATAATAATGCGACCAGCTCGGTAAATGTCGTCTACTGATTCGATAGACATGCGGGCTAGCACTTCTGCTTCACTGCGGTTAGGCGTCACCAAAGTAGCTAAGGGTATCAGTTGAGACTGCAACGTCTGCACCGCTTCATGAGAAACCAATCGGTCTCCACTGGTAGCAATCATAACGGGATCCATAACATAAACAGGAGACTTTTTAACATAAGGATATATAATATCCATCATTTGTGCCGTCCCAATCATACCAGTTTTTATCGCATGAGGCGGAATATCGGAATAGACTGCATGCAGCTGCGCTTCGATAACCGGTAGTGGCATATGCTCTACTAATTGTACGCCTGTCGTATTCTGCGCCACTACCGAAGTAATAACAGCCATACCATACACATGACGACTTTGAAATGATTTTAAATCTGCCATAACACCAGCTCCGCCGCTAGGGTCAGTGCCAGCAATCGATAATGCAGTGCGTAATTTCATCATCTAGCCTCCTCAAATAGTAATCAATCCATTATCACATGCCCAATGGTGATCTGCTACTGTATCTACATCATTGATATTATGGGTTACCCATAAACAAGGTACTTGCCATTCTCGAATAATTCCTACTAATTCATCTCGTACTTGATGATATAGATTCCAATCTAACGCCGATAATGGTTCGTCTAAAAGAAGTACGGTCGGTTTAGAGTATAAGGCACGCCCTAATGCAACTCGTTGTTGTTCCCCTCCCGATAAGCGTCCAGCCTTCGTATGACGATATACTTCTAAGCCAAGCCGCTTTAAAAGAACCTCACAAGTCTCTTTTGTACCTCGATTGCTATAGGTAATATTGTGCTCCACCGTCATATGAGGAAATACAATATTCCCTTGTGGCATATAGCCTACTTGCCGCTTCTGTACCGGCACCCAAATACGATTCATCCCATCAAACCAAGCGGTATCATTATAATAAATAGTTCCTTCGTCAGGCTTGACAAGGCCTGCAATACTTTTGATAAACGTAGTTTTACCACTCCCCGAAGGACCAGTTAATACAGTAATCCCCGATGGTAATGTGCCCGTTGCTTTCACAGTGAAAGTCGATCTTGAAACAGAAAAATCAAAAGTAATCATATAATCTCTCCTATTAACGACTTTCATTATGACGGAACAATGCCCCCTTCGTGAGTAAATGAATGCTACTCAATAAGGCTAATGTAAGAACACAAATATAAATGACGAACTCAAAAGCCTCTGTATACTGGCCCGCTTCCACATAAGAATAAATGGCTAACGGCATCGTCCGAGTAAGACCAGGAATATTACCAGCAATGAGAATGGTGGCCCCAAATTCGCCCATCGCCCGACAAAAGGCGAGAATAGCGCCTGTAACAATCCCTTTCCACGCTAACGGCATGGATATGGTCAAGAAGATGCGCAATTCCGAAGCCCCTAATGTACGGGCCACATCTTCTATATTGTGATCCACCGATTGCAAGGCGGCCCGCACTGTTTGATAAAACAACGGAAAGGAAATGACGGACGATGCAATAATAGCACCTAACGCAGAAAAAACGACACCTATGTGATGTGCTTCTAACCAGGCACCAAAGGCATAGCCAGGAGAAAACACCATCAGCAAAGCAAAACCTACCACTACGGGCGGCAATACTAAAGGTAATGTAACTAGCGAATCGATGATAGCAATCACATTACCGCGCCATCGATTCATCCAAAAACATAGGCATAATCCAGTAATAACTACAATAATAAGAGCTATGGTGGCAACACCTATGGACAACCAAAAAGGACTCATCCTAACCTCGCTTACTGAGCACTCGTAAAGCCGTATTTTTCTAATACAGCTTGGCCTTCTTTAGATACGATATATTGATAGAAATCGCGAGCCAATGTATTGTCGTATTTCTTAATAATACCGATAGGATATATAACAGGATCATGGGAATCACTTGGAGCAGTAGCTGCAATCGTAACGGTATCACCAGCGGCAATGGCATCTGTTTTATACACAAAGCCTGCATCCCCTGCACCTTGACTAATGGCAGCCGTAACGGCTTTCACATCTTTAGCATACACAACTTGTGGTTCTACTTGCTCCCATAAGCCTAAATTGGTCAATGTTTGTTTTCCATAATTCCCAGCTGGCACTGTTTCTGGATTGCCCAATACAAGGCGGTTCACTGTAGGCAATTGATCGATACTGATCATGTCACGGCCATGAGGAACGATAAGAACTAATTCATTCGTAACGAACGGCTTTACATCTGTCATCAAGCCTTTTTCTTCTAACATAGTCATATTTTTTTCGTTCGCTGAAATAAATAAACTAGCTGGGGCGCCTTCTTCAATTTGTTGGCGCAATGTTCCAGAACCAGCAAAGTTAATGGCAATTTGATCATCTTTCAAATTGTGCGCTTGCTTATAGTTATCGGAAAGCTCCGTTAAAGCGCCTTTCAAACTAGCAGCAGCCTGGATAACAATTTTATCGTCCCCTTGCTTAGTATTGGAAAGACCACAACCGAGCGACACAAGGAGAACACAAATCATCATACATAGAAATAGAAATCGTTTCATGCTTAACCTCCTGTACAATTATCCTCTTCAAACCAAATTTACACGACCAAGACATACAATTTTGTTTATCTCATAGGTACAAATCAATTTATTTATCTTACAAGCATATATATACTTATTATACATCTAACATACATCGATGTATATTAAAACCATGGAATATACTACAATGTATATTAAAACAGAACTATATTATATTTAAGGATGTAGTGCTATAATAAAATTAGTCAATACTCTAATTCATCAATAAAAAGAATCAGGTGAGATCATGAATCTGTTCACGATTATGGGGCATATTTTTATTAATTCTATGGTTCCCATATTTATGCTCATTGGTATGGGCATTCTATTAGATCGAAAGTTCAAGCTCGATTTATATACGCTGAGCAAGCTTAATTTCTTTGTATTACTGCCGGCTTTCGTCTTTAAATCGCTGTACGAAGCGCATTTCAGTTGGAGTACCATAGAAATTATATTATGTGCCATTACGGTACTCATAGCGAATTATTTTATAGCTCATATAGCAGGGACGTTACAAAACTATGATGCTGCTAAACGAGCAACCTTGCGAAATTGTGTCATGTTTAATAACTGCGGCAATATGGGCGTCGCCTTAGCCATCTTCGTATTCAGCAATGTGCCGTATATCATAAATGGCGAAACACCTTATGCGAATTTAGGTCTTCTCATCGTCGTATCGATTATGGTCGTCCAAACGATTACGAGCAATACCTTCGGGTTCTATCAAGCTGGTACCGGCCGACTAACAGCGCAAGAAGCCATCAGCGTCGTCCTTCATATGCCTATGATTTACGCTGTGCCCCTCGCTTTATTGGCCAAACTATTGCCTTATGATTTACAATCTTGCTTTGCCTATGCGCCACTCACTATCTTCGCTCATGCTTTCGTAGGGGTTGCCATGATTGCCTTAGGTGTACAAATCAATCGAACACCATTTAACTTCTGGAAGAAAGATGTACTCTTAGCCGCCTCCCTCAGACTTATCGGGGGACCGATTATAGCGGCCATTATGACTACCTTATTTATCGTCTTCTACGCCCCCATGCACCCTATTGCAGCACAAGCAATTGTCATTACCTATAGTGTACCGTCCGCCATCAATATGGCCCTCATCGCTATTGAAATGAGAAACAATCCAGAATATGCTACACAAATCGTCATGAGTACTACTATATTATCAGCCATTACAATGCCTATCTTCGTCACCATGGCGTACTATCTATTCCCACTCCATTAGACTATGAAAGCAACATAAAACAACTATTAGAATAAAAGAAAACATAAAAACCGCCTTCCTTAACGTTAGACCAAAACTCTAACGGCAAGGAGGGCGGTTTTTCTATTGATGGGCTACGTGATCCATACCCATGCGAATTAAAACTTCTACGTGGTCATCATTTAAGGAGTAAAATGCAGTTTTACCTTCTTTGCGATACGTAACAAGGCGCGCTTGTCGCAATACCCGTAGTTGATGGGAAATCGCTGATTGTCCCATTTCCATTGTTTCTGCAATGTGGTTAACACACATTTCATTTTCTAACAACAAGGATACAATTTTTAGCCGTGTTGGATCTCCTAAAATTTTGAATAACTCCGCTAAATTCAACAACGATTCTTCGCTCATATAATCCCTTTCTACACCGGCATCTACAATATCTATATCTATATTATAACTAAAAAAGGCTTTGTTCCAATAACAAAGCCTTTTGCAGATTACTTAATAATCAATACTGGGCAAGAGGAATGGCTAGTTACATAACTACTTACGCTACCCATGAATAAGCCTTTCAATGGTCCTAAACCACGGCTACCCATTACGATTAAATCAGCATCGTATTTTTTAGCCACTGCTAATAAAGCTGGTCCAGGAGAACCTACTTCGAATACGCTTTTCACTTTCACGCCAGCAGGAATTTCTTGTACTACATCATTTAAAATTTCTTTCCCTGTTTCTTCCATATCTTCCGCGATTTGCTCAGATACATAGCCACCGCTAATTGGCGTTTGGTCGAAATTAGAAATGGCAGATACGATATTCGCTACGTGAACGATAATCAATTCTGCTTGATTTCGATCTGCTACAGCTAAGGCATGCTCTAAAGCACGTTTTGCATTTTCAGAACCATCAGTAGGTACGACAATAGTTTTGTAAGTAACCATAATAACCCCTCCTATTTCTAATCCCTCATCGGGGATATGATTAAAAACCTCTTCGTTTATATAAGTATAAACGCTACAACTTATCTTATACTTATATATTCTTTACGAATTGAGCAAATCCCTCTTTTTCGATTAAGATTTATATACATTATAGCATATTTTTCCACACATAAAAGGATTCCCTATGAATTCAGTATCCTAAAATATAGCACCTATGAAAGCACGATAACAAGATACTACTGAATTACAGCACTGTCGACGAATTATTGATGGATAAGGAATTATTCAGTTTAAAGCCATCCAAAATATCTACCAATGGTTCTGTCGTCAAATCAGTACCTACAGGAGCCACTAAACGGGCCACCCCTACATTGCCACCACTACCGAGAATGATGGACGCTGCAAAGGCTACTGGCTCAGCTGCCGATGTATCAGACGTATCTGGATTTTTCATAGTTCCTGCCATATAGAAAAGAACGTCTCCATCGTTGATATGCGTTTCATAACGGTCGATATTCGCTTGGTTAACTTCTACTAAAGATTTTATATATTGATCCCCTAGCATTTGTTTCCCCATCATAGTAGGCATAGCAGAACTAACTGCTTGAATAGGGACTGCAAAACTTTCTACTTCGAGACGGATAGCATCTTTTTTAAAGATAATCTTTTGTGGGTCTTTGACTTTAGAGAACCCTTTTGGATAAGCAAATTTAATGCCTTCCGCTACCGTAATATCACCGGTGCCTGTTAAGAATTGTTTAACACCGCCAATATCAAAAACATCTTTCTTTTTATTGAGCAATGCAAAGGATGGAATTACTGTTTCCAATATTCCTGGCTCCATATAAGCAGACCCTTTGAGCGGATAGGTGCTGGCTAAATTATAACGATGTGTTGGGTCTTTTTCCATAATAAATTCTGCTTCAAATAAAGATTGTCGACTCCCTTCAGCCGGCGTTGTGCCACTCGCTTTATGCGTGATTTTACTCCATCGTGCCGCTTGAGATCCTTTTTTCTCAAAGAGCCCCCCGCTAACGTCATTATTGTCGAACACACTACTATGTTGACGCCAAATGCGTAAATATTGATCGTCCGTCATACCTTTAATAGGCACATCATACCATGTCGTATTCCATACTTTTTGAGATACTTTTCCTTGTGGCGTATTATTTCTCTTCGTGAAAGATACCGTATACGTCTCTTCTTGGTTAGGACCTGTTAAATTAAAGGAGTATCCTTGAATATGCTCGCTTTCAGTGCGCACATCCATATCGACCATAACGCCATCGTTAACGCGCCAAGGAATGATGAAAGTATATCCATTTTTACGATCTTTCACGATGGTATTCATTTTCGTAGCATATTCTTTGTACTGCTCCGGCAATACCATCATAGCCCCTTCTTGAGAAGCGTGAATTGCTTTTGGTGCTGCCACTTTATCAGCTGCGTAAGATGCGACAGGCATTATAACAAATAATCCTGCTAATGCAAGAATTGGTAATTTCATATCATTCCGTTCCTTCTTAACTATTATGTAAACTCCTATGATAGTTACTATGAAAGTATTATAACATATTGTCTAAGAAAGCTTTTGTTCTAGGCGATTGAGGGTTGGTAAAAATTTGTTCTGGCGCTCCTTCTTCTTGAATAACGCCATCAGCCATGAAAATAATGCGATCCGATACTTCACGAGCAAAATTCATTTCGTGTGTGACAATAATCATGGTCATATTATCATCCGCCAATTGCTTAATCGTCTTCAACACTTCTCCTGTCAATTCAGGGTCAAGAGCCGACGTCGGTTCATCAAACAACATAATTTCTGGACTCATCGCTAACGCGCGGGCAATGGCTACCCGTTGTTGTTGACCGCCTGATAAACGAGATGGATACATATCTCGTTTATCCCACAAGCCCACTTTATTAAGCAATTGTTCTGCCATAGGTAAAATATCAGCATCTTTCATGCCTTTCACCATGCGCGGTGCAACCATAATATTTTCAAGAACCGTCATATGCGGGAACAAGTTAAAGGACTGAAATACCATGCCCATGCGAAGCAATAATTCTTGTTGCGTCGATTTATTAGCATATCGTACGGCACCGCTTTCATCAGTGCTAGCCAATACGATGCCATCCACAGCAATAGATCCACCGTCGATGGTTTCCAATTGACCTAAACAGCGCAAGAATGTCGATTTGCCAGACCCAGAAGGACCAATGATAGATACGATTTCCCCTTTATTCATTTGTAGTGAAACGTCTTTTAATACACTTTGATTATTAAATTGTTTCTCTATGTGCTCCATATTTACAAAACTCATAAGTACCTCTTATTCATCATATACAGAGAAACGTTTTTCTAAGTAATTGAAGATATTCGTCAAAATAAACGTGAAAATCAAATAGAATACGGCTGCTACGAGGAATGCAGAAATATCAAAATCTCGTTGTACAATGGACTTCGTAATCCGCAAAATATCGTTCATCGCCAATACATATACTAACGATGTATCTTTTAACAAACTAATCGTTTCATTTGCTAACGGAGGTAACACTCGCTTAAACATTTGTGGCAAAATAACGATGCGCATTGTTTGCATATAAGTAAATCCAAGCACTTTGGCACCCTCATATTGACCACGAGGTATAGATTGAATGCCACTACGAAAAATTTCACATAAATAAGCTGCATAATTAAGTACAAACGTAAATACTGCTGCTGTAGCATCATCCATTTGGATCGCTCCATCAGTAATGATCGGTAATGCATAATAGACGAACAAAATTTGTAACATCAATGGCGTGCCACGCATTAAGTATACAAAAGCATCTACTATTTTATCTATTAATGGCAAGTTAGATAATCGAATTAATGCTAAGGCAATACCGCCTGGAACGGACAAAATCCATACTATGCCAAATAATGATACTGTAATTTTCAACCCTTCTGCTATAGCGGGGGTAATCTGTAATAAATAATCCATTACGTACTCCTTTAAAGACGACTAAAGAAGAGGCTCTACAACCTCTTCTTTATCGCACTATAGTTAATTATTTAGCATCTGCTTTATCTAAATCAGTAGCATTGCCAAACCATTTTTCTGCAATTTTATCAGCAGAACCATCTTTTTTCATATCAATTAAAACACTGTTGAATTTATCGCGTAAAGCAGTATCTTCTTTACGGAAACCTACACCGAAATCGTCAGAACCGTAATCTACACCTTCTACGATTTTATATTTACCTGGTTCTTTTGTCATTAAGTAGCGAGAAATAACACCGTCTGCTATAACTGCATCAATACGACCAAGTCCTAAATCCATAAAAGCGCTTACAAAATCAGCATACGCTTTCGTATCTTTTACTAATTTGCCACTTGGATCAGCAGCTAAAGCCTTTTCACCAGAGCTTGCTTGCTGTACACCAACAACCTTACCAGCTAAGGACTCTTTACTAGTAATAGAATTATCATCATTACGAACTATAATATATGCTTTATCTTTCATGTATGGATTAGAGAAAAGGATATTTTGTTTACGTTCTTCCGTAATTGTCAAGCCATTCCATAATGCATCAATCTTTTTAGACTTTAATTCTGCTTCTTTACTAGACCAATCAATCGCTTTGAATTCTACATCCATACCAGCGCGTTTTGCTGCTTCTGTTGCCATATCAATATCAAAACCAACTAATTTACCGTTTTCATCCTTAAATCCCATCGGTGCAAATGTATCATCTAAACCAACAACAATCTTTTTCGGTAATTCATTTGTCGTTTTAGTATCACTGCCGCAACCTGCTGCGAAAGCCATCATAGAAACTGCTGCTAGGCCTAGGGCCATCATTTTTTTCCAATTCATAAGAAACCTCCCATATAATTGATTACTATACATAATTTATGGGAATCCTACAGTCATATTAGAGGTTCCCTTTAACTTATGAACCCATTATACTTTAGTATATTAAAGTTGTAAAGTATTAAATAAAAAATTTTTAATTTTCTTTAGACTTATCTTCTCGATAGTCTTGCAAAGCCTCATACATTCTCATTTTATCTACATAGGATACTAATTGTAAGTCTAAAGGTATTACATAAATCCCACCGTGCGGTGTGACAGCTTGTAGCTCTTTCCATTGCTCTGTAAAACCAACAACCCTATCAAAAGGCACATACACATAGTAATCATCGCTATGCAAGATACTATAAAAATAATCTCGAAAGGTCGTAGGCCTTCGTTTCACAACAAAACCGTGTTCACAAATATACACTAACACTTCATCTAAACTATGCATCCACCAGAAAATAGAAAATAGCAACATATAAAATAATACTTTTGATCCTATTTCACTAGGCATCCATTTGATTAGCGCCACGCATAGTAAGAGCCCTATGACTCTACCAATCCATTTAATCCCTTTATGAGTGCTTACCTCATAGGTGACCTTGCCTCCGCCGAAACGTTCTACTACTTCGTTTGGTTTCATTGCCGCTCCTTTTTAACTTTTTCTAAAAGTGCTTTAGATTGTTCTTCTTTTTCTTTAGCGTCTCTATATAGTTCTTCTACTATCCGTTTATCTTTTGGAGTCAGCTCATCTATACTTTCTATAATAGTAAAATTAGGCCAATACGTATAAGATAAACGTTTTAAAGTACTATGATATTTACTGACTCGATCCTGCCACGTTAATTTGTCATAAAACTTTTTATCAGGGAGCTTTATTATCGAAGGGAATATAGGTCTAAGCGAAACAATAGTAATACCACTCTTACCATATATATACATATAGTTATCTACTACCTTATAGGAATATATATGTCCCTCAAACCCTTCATCCCACAAGATATCTCTAAATGTATGTTTGCTATATAGTTCAAATCTGCCTAATGAATAAAATTGGGCATGATGATCTAAGAAAAACATAACAACAGGAAACATAAGAAAAACTGTAGTTATAAAGATTAGAATATATTTAATCATAAAATTCCCCGCTAATAAGGTTACATGAAACTATCCTGTAAGATTAGCCAATAAGGCTAAGCACTATGAAAGCAATTCTCCCTCATTTTCATTATACTCTAAACAGACTTATCTCATAATCTTCACTAGCAAAAATAACCTCCATTTCAAACTTATTTATACTGATTATCATAAATTATCGCTCCAGTTTTTTCTATCGTGTAAAAAATCTACCAAGAACTTGGTTTTCAGCATTTGAAATAATGTCGAAAACCTTTTATATGCCCTGTGACTCGAAATTATTTTTACGGTCTTTTAATATATTATAAACTTCCAATTCCTTTAAAGAGAGCAAGCTTTCATCATAAATAATTTTAATTTTTCCATTATAATAATGTTCATTCTTATAAATTAATGCTTTTGATTCTGTGTTAATTTTATCTACATATGCAATAATCATATCACTCTTAAAAAAAAGTTTGTTCTCAAGAATCAAAAATACTCCTTCTTTATAGGCGTATATGTAATCACTATCTTTATAAAAAGATTGTCCCTCAGTCATTAAATTAATACCTACGGATTTATCAGATATACTATTATATCGACCGATAATTACATATTGATAAGCATAGTAGTCAAATGCAACCCGACCTACTATTGGTAAATAAAGTACCAAAAATGCAGCTACGATGGCCAAACCAATATTCCGAATACCTATCACTATATTATAAATCACCTGACTCACTTTTCTCATGACACTCCCCATGCTAAGTTTTACAAAATACATACAAAATTTACAGAGAGGAACCTGTTACAATTTATAATATGATTTTACTAAACACATATACACTGCACTATTTATTCAGGCTCTCTGTCAAATGTTGGGGTGCTTATCCCTAATCATTTGTTTGGCACCAATCACTTATGTGGTTGGTGCCATT
>NZ_CALPCS010000002.1 GCF_943193065.1 Veillonella agrestimuris | reverse complement strand
AAATGGCACCAACCACATAAGTGATTGGTGCCAAACAAATGATTAGGGATAAGCACCCCAACATTTGACAGAGAGCCAATAAAAAGCCAAGAGCAGTACATTAGTTGTATCGTTCTTGGCTTTATTTTAATTTTTTACAGCTTTCACTAAAAACATAGGCGCAGGAATATAAAATTCATCTTCTTCAGCATATATGCGAGATCCTACCGTAGTGTCTAGTGTAACAGTGGCATTAAGGCCTTCTAAAATCTGCTGATCCCACAATGGGCGATTAGTGGCACTAATAGAAAGCATGTGGTAAATGGTATGGCACTTTTCTAAGAGTTCTTCTTTAATATGTTGATGAGCGTGATGGCTAGCAAGGAGCTGTTGATGATGATTTTTTCCGTGCTCTGCATCATAATTCAATAACATACCATTAGGTTTTAAAACCCGTAACCACTCTTGATATGCCCTATCAGGGTGGGGGAGGTTCCACGTAACATTGCGGGCTACGACCATATCAAATGTATGGGTAGGAAACTCTAAGTTTTCTGCATCCATAACAGAAAAAATAGCTTTACTATTAAGTGTTTTAGCCAGCAGATTTGCTTCTTCAATCATATTTGGCGTAATATCGATGCCTGTTACAGAGTGACCTAAGTCCGCTAAGAGGATGCTGAAAAATCCAGCGCCACAGCCTACATCTAAGATGTGTAGAGGCTCTGTAGAAGATATGTGACTAATTAATTCATCGCGCCATAGTAAAAGCTTTGGACTTTGTAATTCTTTTTCACGCAGCTTTCTAAAATCTTCAGCTCGTTCTGTCCAATAGGACGTAATAAAGCGTTTTTCGTCTTCTTGTATAGATTGGATGGGGGTAAATGAATCGCTCATACATACTCCTTTATAGTTTCATGCTACTCCTTATAGTACCATATATAAAGGTAGATAGGTATTGCTTTATAACAAAATCTTTCGTTATAATTGAATTAATTTGAATGGGAAGGAGGCTATCTATGATATTACAAACAGGACAACGAACTGATATCCCTGCTTTTTATGGAGAGTGGTTTATAAACCGTATCAAAGAGGGATTTGTTGATGTGCGTAATCCTTATCATCCGAAAATGGTAACGCGTCATAAGATTGCCCCTCATATTGTAGATGGCATTGCTTTTTGTAGTAAAAACCCGAGACCTTTTATGAAATATCTTCCCGCTATTAGTGACTATCGTCAATATTGGCATGTAACTATAACGCCTTACGGAGATGATATTGAGCCTTATGTACCATCGAAAACCATTGTATTAGAGGCGTTTCGTGAGCTTAGTAATATACTAAATTCTACGGCTATTGTGTGGCGTTATGATCCGATTATTCTAACACATCGCTATACCTATGATTTCCACTGTGAAAGCTTTCATCAAATGGCGCAAACCCTATCTGGATATACAGATAGGGTTGTTGTAAGCTTTTTAGATATATTTGACAAAGTATTACAGAATTTTCCTGGTGGACATCGCCCAGAGAAGGACATACAACACAAATTAATTGGCGAATTTGTTCAAATTGCTAAATCTTGCCATATGACACTCAAAACGTGTGGCGAAGGTCATGAATTTAACATTGATGGGGCGCATACGGAGGGCTGCCTATTGTTATCTGACTATGAGCGTGCGTGGGGTGTTAAACTAGAAGCGCCTAAACGTAATCCAGCACGTCCCGAATGTGCTTGTTATTTGCACGGAGACATTGGTGCCTACGATACGTGTGAACATTTTTGTCGCTATTGTTATGCTAATACAAACCAAAGTACTGTACGGAGTAATCGAGCACTACACAATCCTCAGTCCACCATGTTAGTAGGGGAACTACAAGACACCGATATATTGCGTATTAGCGACGATAAGTCGTGGATTGTACCGTACCAAGAAGAATTGTTTTAATAAAAGACTTATTTTTATAGCATAACTGTTTTATAAGTGAATTACTTTAGTAGGAACGTTATATTAATAAAAAGCTTTTTAATAAGTAATATTATTCTAGCCGGAGGTGAAATGATGACTATAGAAAAGGATCACATGCTTGTATTGGCAATGTGTTATGACTTTGATAAAACCTTAACCCCTGATGATATGCAAGCCCAAGGATTTATTCAATCTGTAGGTTATGATGATGATGAGATTAAACGCTTTTGGGAAGAATCTAACACATTAGCTAAAACTCATGATATGGACAATAATTTAGCTTATATGTATAAAATGATTGCTGAAGCAGAAGGTCATTTATATGTAACAAAAGATAAGCTGATGGAATACGGTAGTCAAGTCAAGCTATATAATGGCGTTCTAACTTGGTTTGAACGAATGCGTCAATATGGAATATAATAAAGAAAAAGTGTATAAAATGATGCGCCATAACCGAATTCGTTATTATGCGCCAGCAGATTATTCTGATGGTTCTGAATTAGATACATTAGTAAAGTCGATTATTCGTAAAACAGCTGCTTATGAACTCTTGGAAAAAGAACATATTAAAGATAAACGTGAGGCGGAACTCATTACTTCCGATAACGATAATTTATCGGAAGTAATGGAATGATAAAAATTGGACCCCATACAGGCCCAATCTATATTTTTAGCATATTGCGGTATTTTATTTTCGTTTAAATGTATATGGTTCATATTCGACTTCTTGTTTTCGACTAGTCCACCAAGACCAAAGATATGTGGCGATTTTCCACGCTACATATCCAACAATTAGGCCTAATACCATTCCTGTTAATACATCTGTTGGATAATGTACAAACAAGTATACTCTCGAAAATGCGACTATAACAGATCCAACTAAAGCAATTATGCCCCAGAATCGCTTATTATAGTTTATATTATATAATCCCATATATAATGCCATAGCCGATGCAAATGATCCAAAGCTATGTCCTGACGGGAATGAATAGCTTGTTGCTTTTGGTGGCTCTGCTACTAATGGTACATCAGGAAAATCTACAAAAGGCCGTAATCGAGCGATATGAGGCTTTAATGTTTGATCGCCAATGATAAAGACTAATGTTAAGGATATAAAAATAGCTAATCCTACAACGCGATATTGCTTTTGAAGCATTAATATAATAGATAATACTATCCATAAAGCACCAGAGCTCGTTATAGTAGATATAAACACCATAAAGGGTGTTACATAAGGATTAACGAAATGTTGCTGCACATAAAATATTAGTGAATGATCAAATTGTAAGATCGTTTCCATAAAAAACCTCGTAAATTCTATAAGCATAAATTGTATACTACAAATAGAAATGATAGCCTAATCTAAGGAATAAATCAATAGATTAGGCTATTTTTAATAAAAACTTAATGTTTTTTCATATCTGAATCGTCTTTACCTTTAGATTCTTCTTTTTTATCAACTTTTTCAGGAGTTGCTTTAGCTGGTGCTTTTGTAATAATCGTATCTACTGGATCATAGAGAGAGCCGTACACATCTGTATGACTAGATCCATCACCGTATGTAATATGACGATATGTGTTGAGAGTAAATCCAGGATGACCTTCTTTGATGATATCTTCTGTTAGAGAAGGATCAAAGGATGTAATCGTTTGATTAGGTACCTCTTTTTCATCACCTACAGATATAGATACTGATTTAGGCTCATCTTGTGGTGTACCGATAATATAGATAGTCAACTCATTACCATTCATGACACTAAGAACGTATACGGCATTCTGATAAGGGTTTTTAAACTGAAAGTCTAAATATCCGTACGCTACAGTAGCATCTAATCCAGCCGGAATATATGACACAGGCTCAAAGTGAGGTGTTCTTTCCACAATTTCCATACCAGATAATAAAGCGGTATTAAAAATAGTAGAACTTACCTGACAAATGCCACCACCAATACCAGGTACGAGTTTGCCATCGATCATAACTGGCGCATCGTCAAAGCCTGCTTCGGCCGTTCTTTCACCAACTACGTCATTAAAAGAAAATACTTCTCCAGGTTTTAATAATGTGCCAGTAATTTTAGTAGATGCAATTTCTATATTGTTCGTCCGATTTCTGTTACTCGCATCAAAATAAGTGGTATAACTAGCTAATACAGTCGTTAATGGTTTTACATCTGCATCTGTGACGCGTATAGTTGCTTGGTTCGTGTGAATTAAGGCAACATTGTCAAATTTATTTTCTTTAACTTGCTCTTTTAATGCATTAATAGTAGCATCAATATCAATGCGATCCCCTTCTTTAGATGGAATCATTTTAACAACGCCATTTTCAATGACTAAACGAGCATCATTGCCAGGGGCATCTACTTGTTTTGCTAATTCTGTCAAATAAGCTCGAGCTTTTACTTCGTCTAGTTTATAAATGGGATCTATAGTAGCACCTGTTGTAAAAGCTGTAAATCGACTAATCACTAAGTCTAAGAAAGAATCTTCATAGCCATATGTATACAGTGCATTAGCAGTAGCATCAATATCTAAGGTAATACCTAAATCCGTAGCATTACTTTTAATAGCTGAATCATTATTTAATTGAATAGTAATTGGTACCGTATCTAAAGCCTCCTGAGCTAATAGCTGACGTACATTTTCTCTACTATAACCAGATAAATCCTTTTGTTTATAATGTACACCTTTTGTAATATCACCGGATATAGGTACCAAACTACATCCGCTTACACATAATGTGGAACTAAGTAATACACATACACTTAATCGTTTTATATTCATGGGAACACATCTCTCATATATACAGGAACACATCTCTCATAACTAATATATCGAATTAATTTATTATAGCATAAATAACTACTTTTATGTGTTACAATATTAATATACATGTAAAAAGGAATGAATTATGACAACAAATCAAAACAAGCATTTTTATTTACGCAATAATGATGCTTTAATGAATAGCAATAAATTGTCTATGAAAGCAAAACAAAGCATTTTATTGTCTAAAGCAGAAAATACAATAGATGCGTACGAGTCCGATTGGCTAGATTTCGTCGATTGGTGCAATTACCAAAAGGTCAGCTATTTCCCAGCTACACCGGAAACAGTAGTTAATTATATTAACGATTTAGCTGATTATGCTAAAGCTAATACGATTGCTCGTCGCATTAGTGCCATCTCAGAAAATTACAATGCCGCAGGAGCTGCTGCTAATCCGTGTATATCTCCTCTTGTTAAGCAAGCATTACGAGGGATTCGCCGTTTAAAAGGCACCTTCCAACAAGGTAAGACCCCTATCCTATTAGATGATATTGAAGATATATTAGAAACGATGGATACCTTAGACATACCAGATATACAAAAATTAAGAGATAAAGCCATCCTCCTCGTTGGGTTTATGGGGGCATTCCGGCGAAGTGAAATCGCTGCTATTACGGTGGAAAACTTAAAGTTTTCTCCACAAGGCTTAGAAATTTTTGTAGCTTCATCCAAGGCCGACCAAGAAGGTCAAGGGGCGATTGTAGCCATTCCACATTTAACAGGATCTCCTTTAGATGCGGTGAAGGCTTTAAAGAAATGGTTGTCTGCTAGTCAAATTACGACAGGTCCTGTATTTAGAGGCTTTACCAAGTCCATGTCCATTCGTAATACTGCTATATCAGATAAATCCATTGCGGATATAGTCAAACGCTATGTCTCTTTAATCGGTCTTAATCCTGATATGTATGGTGCCCACAGTTTGCGCCACGGTTTTGCTACAACGGCCGCTTCTTATGGTGTAGAAGAGCGAAATATTATGCGCCAAACTCGTCATCATAGTGTTAATATGGTGAGACGCTATATTAATGAAGCTAATAAATTTGTGGATAATCCTATTTCCACTATTTTTGAAAAACGATTTTCTAAATAATACATAACATGCTAGATAGTTTGAGATTAATTAATTTCTAGTAAATAAAACAGCTATGACTAAATGATTTATGTCACTAAATCAAATGGTCATAGCTGTTTTTATCTATATTTAGTTTTGAGCCATATAGTCCATAGCTCGTACTGGACTATCTACATCATGTACAGGTACTTTGATTTTGGCACCTGGCGTTAATGAGCCTGAATCTGTAATATTATTAAGTTCTTTTACTGCATATACAATTTCTCGAACATCCATATTAGGTTGTGCACTGCGAGCTGCAATATCCCATAATGTATCCCCTGCTTGTACTGTTACTTCTCGAACAGAATGGGGATTTGTAGTAATAGATGGAGATGTTTGTTGGTATCCAATTACCATTGCTAAGCACATAGTAAGCATAATCATTACATGTTTCATTTTATATAACCTCACAATATATAAGAGTAATTTCGAACAAAAATATCAGAACATTTGTTTGTCTACAATGAAATAATAACACAGGAACAAATGTTTGGTCAATAGTTTTGTGAACAAATGTTTGCAAAAATTATATAATGAGCCTATAATAGTGTATATAATCATATAAAAGAATATACATAAGAGATTATTCTCTATACTATAATCACTAATTATTGCTTTATTTTGGAGGTTCTTGTGAGACGCCCAGCAACAGATATAAATACTAAACAACGTCGTATATTGGAATTCATTCGTAATTCTTTGCATAATGAATATAGATGCCCTACTGTACGTGAAATATGTGCTCATGTCGGCCTAAGCTCCACTTCTACTGTCCAGTCTCACTTAAATACATTAGAAAAATTTGGCTATATTCGTCGAGATCCTAATAAAAACAGAGCTATTACGATTATTGATGAAAAAGCTCCTGACCTATCTGCTGGTGACAGCGTCGATGGTTTAAGCAGTTCTGATAATTTCGAATTTTTAGGCGCTCAATTAAAACAAGTCCCTCTTATTGGTACAGTACAAGCTGGTATGCCTATTACGGCAGTAGAAAACTTAGAATCGACGTTGACCTTGCCTGTACAATTAACAGGTGATTCTGATTGCTTTATGCTTCGCGTACAAGGCGAGTCGATGATGAATATTGGTATGTACGAAGGTGATATGCTCATTGTACGCCATCAAAACACTGCTAATAATGGAGATGTTGTAGTTGCTCGTATTGATGATGAAGCAACTGTAAAACGCTTCTATAAAGAAAACGGCCACATTCGTTTGCAGCCAGAAAATGATGACTTTGATCCTATTATTGTAAAAGACTGCCATATTGAAGGTTTAGTTATTGGTTTAGTACGGGATCGCATTTAAAAGAAGCATAGTTAAAGACTCCATTTATAATTAAATGTAAATAAAAAAAGGTAAGCATAGAATATGCTTACCTTCTTTTGTTCCTTTTGAGCTATCTAAATATTCTATTGTATTAACATATTTGTAAATACTATAGAATAAGTTTCTCTTCTTCTATATTAAGCTTGTAAATAGGCTTGTAAAGCCATATCAATGCATTTAGCTTCTTCCTCACTAGGTTCACACATTGGTAAATTAAATGCCCCTGCTGGTAAGCCTAGTTTTCGAGCTGCATATTTAACTGGTATAGGATTTGTTGTTACAAACATAGCTTGTATAATTGGCGTCAATTTATGATGCAATTGTTTTGCTTCTTCTGTATGTCCTGCTTCGAAAGCTTGAATCATATGATTCATATCATTACCACTAATATGAGACACAACAGATACAACACCACAAGCACCAAGAGATAACATTGGTAGTGTTAATGCATCATCACCACTATAAATCATGAAATCCGAATTTGGCATCAAGCGATTGATTTCAGAGGCAATTAAAATATTGCCACTTGCTTCTTTAACAGAGTTAATATGAGGATATTCTCCGTGTAATTTAGCTAATGTACTAGGAAGAATGCCGGTCCCTACTCGACCTGGTACATTATAAATCATGATAGGTAATGTAGTTGCTTCTGCAACAGCTTTAAAGTGTAAATATTGGCCATGTTGATTTGGTTTATTATAATATGGCACCACCACGAGTAGTCCAGAAATACCCTCTATAGCAGATACTTCTTTCACAAAATTGACAGTCTCTCTTGTATCATTAGAGCCTACATTAGCAATGATAGAACCTTTATGGCTGCATTCTTTGGCAATTGCTTTAAATAGTGAAAGTTTATCTTCTTGTGACATGGTTGGATTTTCCCCTGTTGTACCACATACAACAAGGCCGTCTGAACCATTATCTAAGAGATGATGAGCAATAGCTATGCTGTTTTCTATATTAACGGATCCATCTTCATTGAAAGATGTAATCATGGCTGTTAATACTCGGCCGAATGTTTTCATAATCTTCCTCCACTTGATAGTTTAAGTGTATTCACACCTATCAAGTCTATATTGATAGACTATTAAAATGCTTGTTTTTCTACTAAATATTCTGCAATTTGTAATGCATTTAATGCCGCACCTTTACGGATTTGGTCCCCTACAATCCAGAAATTCATACCTTTATCATTGTATAAGTCCTTACGAATACGTCCAATTTCACAATCATTTTTATTAGATGTATAGAGTGGCATTGGATATTCCTGTTCGCTTGGATTATCATTGACTTGCAAACCAGGGAAGGCTTCGCAAGCTTTACGGAATTCTTCTACCGATACAGGTGCTTCTGTTTCAACTAATACAGATTCAGAATGGGAACGATATACAGGTACACGCACAGTAGTTGGCACTACTTGAATCGTATCATCATGAAGGATTTTTTGTGTTTCATGAACCATCTTCATCTCTTCTTTTGTATAGTCATTATCTAAGAAAATATCGATTTGAGGAATTAAGTTGAATGCTACTGGGTAATGTTTTGGTGCAGATCCAGTCGGTAACAAATTAGCGGTCATTTCTTTACCTTCAATAAATTCTTGCACTTGATTTTCTAATTCCTCAATGCCTTCCTTACCAGCACCAGATACAGCTTGATAAGTAGATACGATTACTCGTTTGATAGGAGAAATATCGTGAAGTGGTTTTAAACCAAGACTCATAATAATGGTAGAGCAATTTGGATTAGCAATAATCCCTTTGTGAGTCAAAATATCTTCAGGATTTACTTCTGGTACTACTAATGGTACTTCTGGATCCATACGGAATGCGCTGGAGTTATCGATAACGATAGCACCTCGTTTAGCTGCTTCTGGAGCAAGTGTTTTGGAAATGGAACCACCAGCAAATAAAGCGATATCAATATCATCAAAGGACTCTGGTTTCGCTTCTTCTACAATATATGTTTTACCATTTACCACTAATTCTGTTCCTGCAGAACGAGCGGATGCCAATAATTTCAAATTTTCGTAAGGGAAATTGCGCTCTTCAATAAGTGTAATAAATTCTGCCCCTACTGCACCAGTAGCGCCTAAGATTGCTAAATTAGGTGTTCTCATAAATCTATCTCCTACCTTATTAAGTCATTCTATATTATAAGTAATGTTCTAAACCATATGTTAAGCCTGGCTTAGAGGCAATTTTTTTACAAGCCAATACGACGCCTGGCATAAAGGATAAACGGCTTAGGCTATCGTGACGTATAGATAAGGTTTCATCATAGCCACCGAATAATACCTCTTGGTGTGCCACATATCCTGGTAATCGAACACTGTGAATCGTTACGTCATCCACTTTAGCACCGCGAGCGCCAGCTAAACTTTCACGAGTTAAATCTTCAGATGCTTGTACATTATTAGCTACTTTAGCATCGTTAATTAATTTTGCTGTTAAAATAGCGGTTCCAGATGGTGCATCATACTTGTGATTGTGATGGAGTTCGATGATTTCTACATCTGGGAAGTACGGCGCTAATTGAGCCGCTACTTTCATCATCATCACTGCACCTAATGAGAAATTAGGGGCTACTAAGCAATTGGCATTGTTCGCTACACCGATTTGATGCAATTCTTGACGTTGCTCTTCCGTAAGACCTGTTGTACCGATGACGAGATGGACACCGGCAGCTAAGATTTTTTTCGCATTTTCATAAATAACTGCAGGATTTGTAAAGTCTACAATGACATCTGGCTTATTACTTGTTAATACATCGTCTATAGAGCTGACCATTTTGATTTGTAATGGTTCAATACCAGCTACAGTACCGATATCTTGACCAGCCTTAGTAGGATCGATGCCTCCTGCTAAGACTAAATCTGCATCTGCATGCACTGCTTTTACTACTTCCCGGCCCATTTTTCCACCAGCACCATTTACCATTACGCGAATCATAGTATACCTCCAAAAAAACCAGTGGAATGCTATCCACTGGTCTTATATATATTACGAATATAAACTCGATGTGTTTAAGAGCAATGATAGCACTCCACTAATCACTAGATTAGTGACAGTCATCTACCTATTAAATAGACAACCAGCACGATAATTTGGCAATCATCGAACTTCGGCAAATATACCTTTTACCATAAATCATAGCGCGCCAGCTCCTTATGATGACTCTTTATATTCGCACCTCTATCTGAATTATTGAATTTATACTATTAGTATAAATTTTTCTGAGTATTTAGTCAATGAAAATGCTCTATAAGTTCTTTTGCCGCCGCTAACGCAGTAGAAGACATGTCTTTACCAGACATCATGGAGGCAATTTGTTTTAACCGTTCCTCTTCGTTTAAAACAGATAATGTAGAAACTGTCCGTTCGTCTTGCTCTTGTTTTGTTAAGTGATAATGTTGTTTAGCAATACTTGCTGTTTGTGGCAAATGAGTGATACAGAATACTTGATTTGTAAAAGAAAGGTTTAATATTTTTTCTGCCACTTTTAAGGCGATATCACCACTAATGCCGACATCGATTTCATCAAATACAAATGTTTTATGACTATCGTTTCGGAATACTGATTTAAAAGCCAAAGCAATACGAGCTAATTCACCGCCAGAAGCGACTTTATGAAGCGGTAATAACTGCTCTCCTTTATTAGCTGTAAAGAGTAGTTCAATGGATTTAGCGCCTAATGGTAGTAACTCATCACTACTTTCTATATGAAAACGGATATCTCCTTTTTCCATGCCTAAGTCAGTTAGTTCTGAACGCAACTGCTGTGCAATGAGCTGTGCATTTTCTTGACGTACTTCAACTAAATGAATTAATGCTTCTTTAGCAATACCTCTCATTTTTTCTAATCGTTGTTCTAGTTCATCTTGTTCAAAAACTTGGCTTTCCAATTCTTCTAAACGAAGTTGTGCTTGATCTTCATAAGCAAGAATTTCCGCAATAGTATCACCATATTTCTTTTTCAATCCGTAGATCGTAGAATCTCGGTCTTGGCAATAAGCATAACGTTCTTCGTCATAACTGATAGAATCGCGATAGCGATCAAGAGACTGGGCAGCCTCTTCTAATTGGAAATAGGCAGAATTAATTAACTCTGAAATTTCATTAATATCTGAGTCATACCGAACTAGATCATTTACTTCCACCTTTATAGCATTTACCGTATCGAGTAATGGGTTTCTACCATTATAAAAGGCATCATAAGAAGAGGCTAAAACTTTATCAATATGTTCAAAACTATCAAGCCTTTTTAATTCTTCCGCAATAGCTATATCTTCATCTGGCTGCAACGCTGCCTCTTCTATTTCATCGATTTGAATTTTCAACATAGCCAACTCGCGAGCTCGTTCTGACATCGTAGTAGATAAATTTTCAAGAGCATCTTTGGCAGTCTTATAGTCTTTATAGGCTTTCTTATAATCTCTATAAGCTTTGTAACCTTTCTCATTGTAAGTATCTAAATATTCATGATGCGATTCAGGATTTAATAATTTTTGATTGCTATATTGGCCGTGAATATCTGCTAATTGTTGACCAATTTCTTTTAGTGCCTTTAATGGTATTGGTTGGTCATTGGCGAGAATGATAGATTTTCCTGCTCGATTAAAGGAGCGGGATAAAATGAGTTGTCCATCTTCTACCATAATATTTTTTGACTCTAACAATAATAATAAACTTTGGTGATTGGCAATATCGAAAATACCGTCAATAACAAAACTATCTTTACCATGACGAATGAACTCGCTACTTGCGCGTTCTCCTAAGAGGATACTGAAAGCATCCATTAAAATGGATTTACCTGCTCCAGTTTCGCCGGTAAAGATAGTTATGCCATCTTTAAAGGAAATATTCATTTGCTCAATCAACGCAAAGTTGCGAATGCTCATTTGCGTTAACATATAATTAATCCTTCATTAAATCTTGAATTCGTGTTAAAACTGCTGGTACATCTGCTTCGGTACGAGCAATTAGTAAAACCGTATCGTCCCCAGCTAAGGTACCAATCAATTCAGACCATTTAGCATGATCAATGGAAAATGCTACAGATTGAGCTGAACCAGGAATCGTATGTAGCACGATTTGATTCAAGCTGTGATCTACTTTAATTAAAGAATCCTGGAAAAGTCGATTAATACGACTTCTTGAAAGAACCACATTTTCTTCTGGAGATAATGCGTATCGATAATGACCATCGCCAGTAGGAATTTTGATTAACATCAATTCCTTAATATCCCGAGAGACAGTAGCCTGGGTTACTTCAATACCTTCCTCCAGTAAAGCGGCTGCTAATTCCTCTTGTGTCTCAATTGCCTTAGATTGCACAATTTCTTTAATTTTGTTATAGCGATAGCGTTTCATTTTAAACTCCCTTTTTTAAAACTTGCACATAAAAGAGAATAGTATCTTTCTGTAAACATTATACCATATATTCATAATTAATATAGACAATATGCTCTGTGACTTATACGTCTTATGCATATTATCTTTATATTTAATAGTCTGAAATTTTTTCGAACCAATAATAACGTGAAATCTAGAATATACGCATTTAATCTATTTATACAAAACTTATGATTTAAACAATAGAATACAAAATGCATAAATAAAATAGTCTATGACTCCACATTTTTATGATTTGCTATGCGTTTTTAGTATTATTAACATCTACATTTATATATCATAAAATTTTACCAATATGATTATATGGATTTATCTTTTTTGTACCATATATAACTCTGGTGGGTTATTAATTTGATTGATAGGTTTCCAGTGACAATTATTATATTCTTTTTGATTTAATTCACATAAGTATGATTCTAAGTCTTCTTTCTCTTGTAAACCCTCATCAGTGCCTGGATAAACAGCTATTGTAATAATTCCATCTTTGGCTAATTTCGGTAATGCTTGTTCTATAGCTGCTATGGTATGATGAGATTTTGTCATAATACGATGATCACCACCTGGCAAGTATCCTAAATTAAAGACTATCAAATCAATGCTCGCTTCTTTAATATCTTTTTTAAAGGCTACATCATGAGAGCTGTGTAAAAAAGTAATCATAATACGATTTGTCATATCATGAGTTTCCAATAAAGCTCTACTCGACTCAATAGCTTGTTCTTGAATATCGATACCGTACAAATGGCAATCAGGTTGGGCTCGTTCTGCCAAATATAATAAGTCATATCCATTGCCACAGGTGGCATCGACTACTGTTTTCGCTTCTACCATGATGCGGTCCCATAGCAGGTGTTGGAATTGTACTGCATTATTTATATTAATCATAACTGTATCATTACAACAACTCGTCTCGGCGAGATGCTAATTTCTTAAATAAAGTACCGAAGAAACATTGATCGTAGAACCGTACAAATAAACAATAGACTGGATTTGATTCGATATGTAACACATCGTCTTTTGTAAACTCATAATCGAAAGTACCATCAATGGAAATATGAAGGAAGGGCTCTCGATTAGGCATGGTGATTTGGATAGTATCATTTTCTTCCAATACCATAGATACACCTTGAATTAAATGTGGCGCAATAGGTGTAACGATAATGGACCGATTATCAGGTTTCATAATAGGTCCACCAGCCGATAAATTATACCCCGTTGATCCTGTAGCTGTTGAAATGATTAAACCGTCAGCGGGATACATTTGCGTATGGTTATGATTAACAGCTAAGTTGATACGCGCCATTTTTGCAGGTTCTGCTTTTGTCACAACAAGTTCATTAATAATAGGAATTAAATCTTCTTTTTTGTGATCGGCTCTTTCTATATAGGCATGTAGATGGCCTCTTTTTTCTATGCTATAGTCACCTGCTGCAATACGTTGGATGTGACCTTCTAATTGATCGATTTCGATTTGATTTAAAAAGCCTAACTCCCCTAAATTAATACCACAAACAGGAATATTATAGGAATAGATTTGCCTTGCCAAATGAATAATTGTACCATCGCCACCAAAACTGAAAGCCAGATCAATATATTTAAAAATTTCTGGGCGAGGTAAAATATGGTCACGGTCAATATTCAGCGTCTCATAAACTTCTTCGCTTTCAAGATCGTTTGGCCAATAGACTTTAATGCCTTCTTTTTTACAAATACGAGCTGCCGACTCTAAGACAGCTATAATATTACTTTTACCCATATTGGGGAAAAATCCAATACGCATATGTATCTCCTATAATGAATGAGCTTCTTCTACTACTGCGTCAATAAGTACATCACTGAGTGGTAATGCACTATCCTTATCCTTTGCAAAATAGCCTAGAAATTCAATATTTCCTTCCATCCCTTTAATGGGAGAAAATGTTAGTCCTTGTAAATATAAATGACAATCATAAGCGACTTGTAAAATACGATGTAAAACTTCTTTATGGATAGCAGGATCTCGTACAATACCGCCTTTTCCGACATTTTCTTTACCTGCTTCGAATTGAGGCTTAATAAGAGCCACTAAAGAGCCGGTATCTTTCAATAATGTGGTTGCTACTGGAAGTACTTTATCAAGGGAAATAAAAGCTACATCTATGGAAATAAAATCTACTAGCTCACCGAGTTGTTCTGGTGTAACAGTGCGTATATTTTGTTTCTCCATATTAATAACTCGATTATCTTGTCGCAATTTCCAAGCCAATTGATTATAGCCTACATCGATAGCAAAGACTTTAGATGCTCCATTTTGTAAAGCACAATCTGTAAATCCCCCTGTACTAGCGCCAATATCAATCATAACAGCACCGTCTAAGTCGATAGGATAGATTTGTAAGGCCTTTTCTAACTTAAGTCCACCGCGACTTACATACGATAGTGTGTTGCCTTTTACAACTAGATTGGCTTCTATCGGAACTTTTGTACCTGCTTTATCAATTCGTGTCGTATCCATAAATACTAAGCCCGCCATAATAGCAGCTTTCGCTTTTTCTCGACTTTCAAAGAGACCGCGATTGACAAGGAGTATGTCTAACCGTTCTTTATTGCTCATAGTGCACCATTATATATGTAAAAATATTGAATACATGCGACAATAATACCTAATATTAGTCCGCCAAATACTTCGATAGGCGTGTGACCGAGCAACTCTTTTAGTGCAAATTGACGGTCTTTGAGGACTACAGGAATATTTCGTTTTACAAAATAATCGATGATTTGGTTAATCATTTGTGCTTGTCGACCTGCCTCAAGGCGTACACCAGATGCATCATACATAACGACAATAGAGAATACAAGGGCAACAATAAAAATATCAGTAACTCCATTTTTTAAGTACAATGCTGTTGTTGTGGAAATGACAAATGATGTATGGGAACTAGGAAATCCGCCAGATCCGATAAGTCGTTCCAGTCTAAATTGACCATGTCTGATTAACTGCCATAGAAACTTAATCGCTTGTGCTGAAAACCATCCTAAGAAAGCCGCTTGCGCTATATAGTTTTGACTAATTTCTTCTACAATTTGAATCATTGTTATCTTCCTTATGAGCCTAATTGGTACGATTCACTAAGTAATCGATAATAGCTCCTAGTATTTGGGTATCATGCGATACCAATGCTAGTGCATCATAAGCTTCTTTTGCAATAGTATCTACTTCTTTTCGAGCAGCCTCTAAGCCTAGCAAAGATACATAGGTCGATTTATGTTGTCGTATATCGCTACCAGGAGTTTTTCCTAATTCCTCCATACTACCTACTACATCTAATATATCGTCAGTAATTTGGAATAATAAGCCTAATCGATCGGCATAGACCATATACGCTTTATAAGTACTTTCATCAGCATTAGCTAATATAAGTGCCAATTCAACAGAAGCATTAAATAAAGCGCCAGTTTTTCCTCTATGCAATAAACGGAGACCTTCTAATGGAATTTGTTTATCTTCTGATAAGAGGTCAAAGGCTTGACCTCCAACCATCCCTTCTGGACCCGCTGCTTTCGCTAAACAATGGATGGCTTCTATCTGCTGTTGCGGTGTCGTATTCGTATTTTCCCCACATAGCTGAAAGGCATAGGTCAATAGTCCATCACCTGCTAAAATAGCCATCCCCTCGCCATAGACTTTATGATTTGTTAGCTTTCCTCGCCGATAATCGTCATTATCCATAGCCGGCAAATCGTCATGAATTAACGAATAGGTATGAATACATTCTAAGGCACAAAGAAATTCTTTATATTCTTCAACATCTTCTTGTAGGGATTCTAAAACGGCTTTCGTCAATATAGGTCGAATTCGTTTACCCCCTAATAAGAGACTATATCGCATCGATTCATAAAGGGGCTCAAATTCAGGAATAGAGCTCTTTAACGTTGATGTTAACCAATTTTCGATGACCTCTTTGCTAGATGATAAGTAAGTGTTTAACATCCCTATCTCCTTATTCACTAATACGAACTTCTTCGATGATTTGTTGAATTTCTACTTCTACTGAATCTAGCATGTCTGCGCATTCTTTGACTAATGTGAGTCCTTTTTTATATTGTGCTAGTAGATCGGCAATAGATAAATCGCCTTCGTCAAGATTGCGAACAACATCTTCCAAAGCTTTATATTTTTTTTCGTAGTTTTTAAGTGATGCGGCCATAGTGCTGCCCTTTCTATTTATTAGAATCCATCATTATGTATAGAGACTATATTGGAAAGAATATTCGACCCTTACCAGAGTACTCATCTTTTATTTTGATATAATGGTTTATGTTTTTTTATAGTCTTTACATCTGCCGAAACAGTTCCATCTGCCAAGGTAAAAGAAATAGTATTACCTGTGTCTAATTGATTTACAGAATGTACTGTTACACCATTATGTTCGATTTTGGAATATCCTTTTGTCATCATATGTACAGGATTTTGCAATGATAACTCTTTAGCTAATAGCGATAATTTATGTTTTTCCTGCTCCATACGATGCATGCTAACTCGATGCATGCCATCTTTAATAGTTTGTAATAGAGATTTCTGTTTATGAATCAATTGCAACGCAGGAATACCTAATTTACGATTAAATAGAGTAGACAATTCTCCCCGTTTTTGTTGCAATATTTGATTTATCACATAATGAAGGTATTCTTCTTTTTTCTGTAAATCTTCTTGTAATGTTGTAATAGGTAATACCGAAATTTCTGCAGCATGACTTGGTGTAGCACCTCGCATATCTGCAGCATAATCAGCTAATGTATAATCTGTTTCATGCCCAACGGCAGAAATAATCGGTGTTTTCGCATGGTATATGGCTTCCACTACTTTACGATCATTAAAGCACCATAAATCCTCCATGGAGCCCCCACCACGACCGACTATAATAACATCTACATCTGGATCTTTATCAGCTCGTTCAATCCCTTTTGCAATTATGGGACCGGCGTTAGTACCTTGTACAGGAACAGAAAAAAGTTTAAATTTCATAAGAGGATTTCGATGTTCGCTAATATGTAAAATATCGTGTAATACAGCGCCTGATGGACTTGTAACAATACCGATACAACTAGATAAGACAGGAATCATTTGTTTATGGCTTTCATCAAAATAACCCAATGCAGTTAATTCCTGTTTTAATGCATCAAATTCAAGTTGTAACGGACTTTTACTGCCAATCTGCATATCGGAAGCGACAATATGCAATCGACCCATTTTATTATAAAAATTAACAGATCCTTTAATGGTCACTAACAATCCGTTTTCAATACTATTAGATAGTCCTTTCGACATGACTGTGCTAGACCACATCGTTACATCGATGGATGACTCTTCATCTTTTAAGGAGAAGTATACATGTCCACTGTTATGGCGTTTAGCATTCATAATAGTACCACTAATATAGAGGTTTTTTAACAAGTACTCTCGATCTAATGTACGTTTAATTAAATTGTTTAATTGAGTAATGCTTAATACATTCATTGTGACTCTCTATGGGCTAACAATGCGCCAAAGGCATTGCCTGTAGCATTGTCAACGGAAAAATAAGGATCTGCAAAGTAAACGTTAATATTATATTTACGGCATACTCGATATAGCCGTTCTCTCAATAGGGAGTTACTCATAACACCACCTACAGCAATTAATGTAATAACTGGATGGTTATTATAGTGATATGTAATGAGCTTCTCTAGGGAGTTTCCTATAGAAGAAAAGACGGCTTTACTAATGTTTTCTTTTGAAAGGACACCGTTTTCTATACGCCGTAAAGCTTCGCTACAAGGTCCCGCGAAACTAATCCACCCCTCTTTTACAGATGAAGGTAAAGGCTCATAGTCATCAGCATTTAAAGCTAAGTGCTCTAACGCCCTGCCGGCAGGAAATTGTAGTCCCATAGCAACACCGACACGATCGATAAATTGGCCTCCTTGTAAATCATTGGAGCCACCTAATAGAGTTGATTCAAAGGCACCTTTACCTACATATTGAGACATAATAAGATCCGTCGTGCCTCCTGATAGATGAAGACTAAAAAAAGAATCCTTCGGTAACTCTTTTATATGCCGCAAAGCGGCTAGGATATGATTTTCTTGATGAGAAAATTCATACAGTGGTACATTCAGCATGTGGCTTAGACTACGACCGAAGCCTTGACCTACGAGAAAAGCAGGCATATAGGATTCTTCTGAACGTCGAGGAAAGGCACTGACACCAATGCCAGCAATAGGCACCTGTGGTAATGATTCTAATAAAGAGGGAAAAACCTTTGTATGTTGAAAAACCATATTCGATTGCTGTAAGCCTTTTTCGCCCACTTTTACATCTAATATTTTACGAGCTTCTGCTACAATATTCCGCTCCTCATCAATGAGAGCACAGCTTGTAGTATAGCAGCTCGTATCAATACCTAAATAATAACGCTTCATGGTAAATTTTTGTAATAGCCATCTAAGATAGCATTAACCAATTTATAAGATGTATCACTACCGAATAGCTTGGCCAACTGAACGGCTTCATTAATTACAATAGATGGAGATAGCTCTTCTCGGTTATATGTTAATTCCCATACAGCGATACGTAAAATGGAACGATCTACTGTATCCATACGCGGCAAAGGTCTTTTTTTACAGTAAGGTGCCAAGCTTTCATCAATGATTTGAAGATGTTCTAGTACGCCATTAATAATTTTTTTAGCATAGTCTTGGTCCATTGATAAATTGAGTTCTCCTTCAGGAAAGATGACTTCGTCACCTACCCCATGGAACTCATTGGCATATAATGTTTGGAACGCATATTGACGGGCTTCGCGTCTGTTTCGTTTCATATAGACTCCTTTATTCTTTTACAACGCCTTCAATATGAACATCGACTTTTACATTGTCCAAATCAAGTACATGTTTTAAGGTTTGTCTGATTTCTAGTTGCAATTTCTTTGCTAAATCAATGATATTAAGACCGTAAAGGACTCGAATATACACATTGATTTCAATAAATCCTTTTCGATGCTTTACATTTATACCAGGTAAATTTTTTTGCCCAAAGGCTTGTGTAATGCCATCTACAATTTCATCGTACAAACGAGGACTCAAGGAATGTACACCTGGTACAGTACTCAATGTCTTCGTAGTGATATCAATAATAACAGAGTCGTCTATTTCTACAGTATCTCCAGTGATACTATTTTGTAAGATATTATCTGAATCCATATTCCTACTCCTCCGATGGTGAAAGTTCAGGTGCAAAATCATCAAAAATAATATCTTGCACCACAAGATCTATGGTTTCCACTTTTATTTCGGTATAACTTACAAGAGCGGTTTTAATACGCTCTTGTAGGCGTAAAGCAATATCTGGAATACGATAACCATAGGATATACTTACATATAGAGTAACTGCAATGGCGCCTTCATCAGTAAAAGAAATTTTTACTCCTTCATGATCTGTTTTTCGGCGAAAGAATGTATTGACTTCGTTATTAAAGGTGCTACTCATATGGTGCACACCTTTTGTAGCTAATGCAGTTATACTAACAATCGTGGCATATACATCATCACTTAATTTAATTTTTCCTGATTCTAATTCAGTATTTTTTTTAGTCATAAAGGCCTCTTTCAAAAAAGAGCACTTGTCCCTAACGATATAGATGACAAGTGCTCACTTAACAAAGACGGAGGGACTATTTTCTTGTATAAAGATCTGGCCCTACTACATCGATGAAATAGTACTAGGCACGTTCAATATATTGACCTGTACGAGTGTCAATACGAAGTACATCATCTACTTCAATGAAGAGAGGTACTTTTACAGTGTAACCTGTTTCTAATTTTGCTGGTTTGTTACCACCTGTTGCAGTATCACCTCGGATACCAGGGTCAGTTTCAACTACGCGAAGTTCTACTGCTACTGGTAAATCAAGACCGATAACAGTGCCTTGGAAGAACATGATGGAAACTTCCATATTTTCAAGAAGGAAGTTTTTTGCATCGCCTAATTGTTCAAGTGTCAATTCAACTTGATCATATGTTTCGTTATCCATAAATGTATAAGCACCATCAGATTCGTATAAGTATTGCATACGACGACGGTCAACATGAGCTTTTGGCACTTTTTCACCAGCGTTGAATGTACGTTCTACAACAGAACCTGTTTGTAGGTTTTTCATTTTTGTACGAACAAAGGCTGCACCTTTACCTGGTTTTACGTGTTGGAAATCAACTACTTGCCATACATTACCGTCAATTTCAACGGTTACTCCTGGACGAAAATCATTACTGGAAATCATGAAACTCTCTCCTTTTACACACCGATTTCAATTAATTCTTTTGGACTATGTGTTAATAATTCATAACCATCGGTTTTGACAATTACACTATCCTCTATTCTCAATCCGATTTTGCCAGATAGATAAATTCCTGGTTCAATCGTGATGATCATATTATGTTCTAATGTAGAATCTGATTTTGGACTAGCTGTAGGTTGTTCGTGAATATCGAGACCTACACCGTGACCTAAGCCGTGATGAAATGCTGATCCATAGCCCTTTTCTCTAATATAAGAGCGGGATACTTCGTCTAATTCTTTCCCAGAAATACCTGCTTTAACAGCATTAACGCCACGCTGTTGCGCTTCTAGGACGATAGCATATAATTCTTTTTGTTCTTCATTAGCTTTACCCATCACGATGGTTCTAGTCATGTCTGAATGATAGCCTTTATAAACAGCTCCAAAATCGAAGGTTACAAAATCACCTTCTTCTATAATTTTATCGCTTGCTACGCCATGTGGCATGCTAGAGCGATGACCAGAAGCGACAATGGTCGCAAAGGATGGTTCTTCGGAGCCGCGCTTAAGCATTTCACTTTCCAAAATAATGCGCGCATCATTTTCTGTCATACCTACTTTTAATTGTGGTAATAAAGCGGCAAACGCTTCGTCACCGATGCGAGCAGCTTCGCGCATATAGATGAGCTCATCATCACGCTTGACAGCTCGTAAGGTAGCTAGATTGATGGACGTAAAATTAAATCGTTCATCTAAGGTATCACATAGCAATTCATAGGTATCAACAGGCATATATTTGCCTTCAACACCGAATAATCCTTCGTGAATGTGATGTTCATTGAGAATGTCAACAAAAGCATCCATCACAGTCGTACTATATTGAATAACCGTATATCCTTCACATTGATTCATTGCTTGTTCAGTATAACGGAAATCAGTAACGATATAAGCTTTATTATCAGTAATAAAGGCAAAGGCCTCTGTACCTGTAAACCCTGCGAAATAATGAAGATTAGTAGGGCTAATAATAATCACACCAGTTAATTGCTGGTCTTTAATATATTGTTGTAGCCGATGTAATCCATTCATAATCATACTCCTAGTTTATAAAGTACACTTTATAATACCACAAAATACCTATATTGAATAGAATTTTATTTTTTAAAAGCTCCTATCTCTTCTTCTGTAAGAGGAATAAAAGTACTTATCGTTTCAATATCTTTTAATGTAATCGTTCCAATCGAGAGACGCTTTAAATACGTTACCGTACCTCCAGCAGCACTAATCATACGCTTTACTTGATGGTATTTACCTTCTTCAATAATTATTTTGGCCTTTCCTGGCTCTAGTAACTCTATAGTAGCTGGCTTGCATTGAGTGCCATCACCTAAAAGAATTCCTTCTTTTATTCTAGCAAGACCTTCTTTTGATAAAATCCCTTCATAATTTAATTCATATACTTTGGGAACAGATTTATGTCCATTAATAATCGAATGTCCCCATACACCATCATTAGTAAGTAGTAACAAGCCTTCTGTATCTTTATCTAATCGACCTACTGGGAATACCCCCATTTTTATATATTCAGGTGGCAATAAATCCATAACAACAGGATGAATTTTATCTTCTACAGCCGTTACATAGCCAGCAGGCTTATGTAATTTTACATAATACATTTGCTGCATTGATACACGAACACCATCGACCATTACTTCATCAACATCAATGGAAATAGACTGATCTTTTTTAGTAGCTTGTACACCATTAATCGAAACGCGACCAGATTTTATCAATTGATGTACTTCTTTACGACTGCCAAATGCTTTATTAGCTAATAATTTATCTAATCTCATAGTACGTCCTTAACTCATGCAGATTAAGTTGGTCCTGAAAGAACTTCTACATGAGATGTATCATTGAGTAAATTTAAAATATTATGATCAAACTCTCCCATTCCATTGTAATAAACACGATTAATTGCTGTATTACCTTGACTAAACTTCCAGCAGTGGCTAAGAGGAATATCTAATAATTTACATAAAATCGTGCGAATCGTTCCACCGTGACAAGTGATTAACAATGTTTCATCTTCATCATTTTCACTGATAAAATCATGGACTGCTGCCCAAGCCCTATCTTGTAAGTCCTTAAAACTTTCACCATTGGGAACCTTTACCATATGAGGACGACGATACATTTGATCGATTAATCCTGGCCAACCTTCTTCTATTTCTGTATATAATAAGGCTTCCCAATCTCCAAAATTTAATTCTCGTAATCGCTCATCTTGTTGAATTGGAATAGTCCTATTTCCTCGAATCGATTCAGCCGTTACAAGAGCTCTCGACAAATCACTGGAAATGATACGATCAAAAACTACATCTTTTAATGATTCCCCACAAGCTTTTGCTTGAGCCAAACCATTATCATTTAAAGGGACATCCGTAATACCTTGATATTTTCCTAATTTATTCCAATCTGTTTCGCCATGTCTGACGATATATAATGTTTTCATATATACTCTCTAACTCTTAAATTATATAATTGCTAGTTATTGAAAAAATCCTTAAAGATTTGTATTAATTTTTCGTTTTGGTTATGCGTTTTAACAGCCACTCGAATCCAACCTTCTCCTAACCCGCTATAAGTAGCGCAGTTACGAATCACAATATTGTCTTTACTCAATCGTTGCTCTAAATCTGAAACTTTAATAGTTTTGTCTTTAATTTCTATAAGGATAAAATTAGCCGATGGTTTATATACTGTCAATGATTCAATGGAAGACAAATGATCGTACATATATCGTTGCTCTTCAGCAAGGATTTCTTTTGTTTTGATAATATACTCACTATCGTTTAAAGCGCCAACCGTATAAGCCTGCGCCAATGTATTAATAGACCAAGCCGGAATAAAAGGTTTAATAGCTTCAATCAGCGTAGAGTCCGCAAATAGTGCACCAATCCGCAAGCCTGGAACAGCATAAAACTTTGTCAAAGAGTGAACGATAATCATATTTTTATGGTCCTTTAATAAGGAACGCATGGAATGTGTATTGTCGCTTAATGGTTCGGTACCGATAAAATCGATAAAGGATTCGTCAATAACAAGTAAACTATTAGCATCTTCTAACATAGATGCTAATTGGCTGATCTGATTCTTATCTAATAATGTGCCGTCTGGATTATTCGGATTACCTAAAAAGACTATAATACGACCGTCTTGCCCTTTTAATTCTGCTGCAAAACTTTGTAATGCTAAGTAAGGTACTTCGAAATAAGGCGTACTATTAGGTTCCTCGCGTTGCCTATAAAATACATCTCGTACAGGAATTGATGCTGCCTCCATAGACAGGCGATATTCGGAAAAACCAGGCGCTGGCACAAAAGCACCAGTAAAGCCTGGTAATCGTCCTATAGCAAATAATAACTCTGTTGCCCCATTGCCAACTAAGATAGATTCTTTAGGCATATTATAGACATCGGCAACGGCATTTAATACGTCGTCATTTGTAATATCTGGGTAATGCGCAATATATGGTAACATTGCTTCTAATGCGTTCAATCCTTTTGGACTAGGTCCTAAAAGATTGATATTAGCACTAAAATCAATAACTTCATAAGGTTCTATTCGCTGATTATGAGCAAATTTAAAAATATTGCCACCATGTTCCATTGACATAATTATTATATCCTCTTCTACGTTATGATAACGTACCTACATATTAACATCACTAGGAGATGGGCTCTTCTTATTATAACAAGGAGCCATTGTATTTACTTTCTTATCGTTTGATATATGTTAACCCTTCGTTTGTCGTTTCTACTGTATCTACATAGGTTAATTTCGGTAATTTTAGTGTAATATATTGTTTACATTCATCAATACCCGTAGAATCTGTAGGAAACAAAAGCCCCATAATGGTTCCGCTATGAGCGATGATGGTACCAGCACTCCCAAAATTGATACCTATATCATGAAAATCATACAAATGTGGTTTATACAAAATTCTCTGATTCCCAAAAGCACTTAATGTAGCGGCCTCACCTATAAGCGATATATCACGTTCTGCAAGACCTTTTGTAAATAAAGACAATGCTTCTGTTACAATAGGTTCCTTTTCTTTGATTTTTGCTGGCAACTCTTCTTGTTCATTAAATCGAATCGTATCTATGGTCCCGCCTTCATCAAAGATAAGAATCTTCACTGGTGGGCAAGGTCCTAATGATTGACTAATTTTTCCATTAATATAATCAAATTGGACAGTTCCTGGATAAAAAGATGCATCTGTAGGCTCTAAGGCTAAACAAATCGATTCCAGTTCCTTTAAGCTTAACGGTTTGCCTAATGCTAGAGATGTAGCCATAGCAGCTGCTGCAATATCTGCAGAGCTAGAAGCCATGCCTTTACCTTGTAATATGTCAGAACGAACATAAACAGATAAAGAACGCTCTATATTGTGGCCCATCATGTGTCGAAAAGGTTTCGAGTTTCTAAGTACTTCTTCTACTACTAAGTCGCTAGCAAGTAATTGTTCTACTAATCGTTTCGCATCATTAGATTTTGGTTGCAAAGAACAGTGTTGATGAGGTAATGGAAAAGCCACATCGCTTAGGGCGTAAGAATATCGATTAATGGGACAAGTCACTAAGAAGGATTGTCCATCAATAGACCCTTGAATAAATTCACCACATGTTCCTGGTGATCGCACATAATAGGCCAACCTAACCTCCTTGCAGAATATAAAATATCGAATCGTATAACCTTTATATGGCTTTCATATAGATAGATAATACGATTACATAAACGAACAATAGTAATACTTCCGATACTTCTACTACAAAGCCATATGTATCGCCTGTAGTACCGCCTAATTGTTTCACAATATATTGATTGAGTAGGTAATTAATGATGTAAGTAACAACCATAGAAAAGGTATTAATAAGCGTAAGCACCATTACTATTGTAGCTATTAAGGGGAGCGAAACATAATATAATGCCTCGAAATTACCTACTGTCATAAATGAAGCAGCTAAAAAATAGATTCCTAACAGAATACCTATGATGAAAGGCATGAAAAAAGTAGCTATCGTATTTTTTAATACCACATGTTTAGGCGCCATTTCTGAAAACGCTTGTCCCATACCTGTTTTTCTGGCATAGGGATAGGAGCAAATACTATGAACTAAGGTGAAACGGCTCATTAAGGGCATCATAATCAAGATAATATATAAATAGTAATAGTCTGGTACGGCTACTAATAGCTGCCATTTTAATAATGTCACAAAGAGAATCGCTACTACACCAAAAGAACCAACGCGGCTATCTTTCATAATCTCTAGCATTTTCTCACGATCACGACCAGAAAAAATGCCGTCGCTTGTGTCCATTAGACCATCCGCATGTAGTCCACCGGTTATAAGAAATTCACTAATGACGATAATGAGCAATAACGTACTAGTAGGAAATATATATTGACCTATACCATAGATAATAGCTAGGAGCAAACCAATAACTAAACCTACATAAGGAAAAGCAATGACTGATTTTCCAAAGTCCTCCATTGTCCATTCTTGTTGATTCACAACTTTCAAACGTGTTAAAAACTGTAAGGCAATAAAAAAGGATTTCATTAGATTGTAACTCCATATATAGTCAGTGTTGATAGAATAATCATAAGCACTGTAGCGCAGTACATCATATAAATAGTACGAGTAATATGTAATCGATTCATTTCTTCTAAAGGATCCCCCATATAAGGCCGGAATGTTTCTTTATTAAAATACCGATTAAAGCCCCCTAATCGTATGTGTAAAGCACCTGCTACCGGTGCTTCTGCATAACCACTATTGGGACTTGGATGTTTTTTAGCATCTCGTATTGTAATATGAAAGGCTTGTTTCGCATCAAATCGTAAGATAAAGGCAGCTATAAGAAATAAAATAAAGGTAATACGAGCAGGGATCCAATTTAACCAATCATCTAATTTAGCAGCTACTCTACCAAAAAATAGATATTTTTCATTTTTATAGCCCATCATGGAGTCCATTGTATTGGCAGCACGGTATAATACAGCACCTATAGGGCCAGCTATGACGAACCAAAATAATGGAGCCACTACCCCATCAATGGTATTTTCTGAAATTGTTTCTACTGTAGCTCGAGTAATTTCACTTTCGTCAAGATCTTCTGTATCGCGCCCTACAATCCAAGACAATTTTTCTCGCGCTTCTTTGAGAGAACCTTGTTTTAATAATCGATTAAGTTCAAAGCCTGCACCACCGAGAGAGCGAGGAGAAATAGTAATGTAAAGAATTAAAATCTCTACAATATAGAGAACCCATTCATTAATAAATGCAGCAAACCACAATATGAGGGATGTAATGATATATGTTGTGAGTAAAATAAATCCTACCGCAATCCCACCATACCAGAGTTTTTTCGTATCATTATCAGTCTCTTTATAAAAGACAGCTTCAAAAAAGCTGATAATACGCCCCATTAATACGACAGGATGAAATTTTGATTTCGGGTCACCTAAGGCTATATCTAATAAAAACGCCAATAGAGGAATACAAACATAGCTATATGTAGTAAACCAATCTAAAACTGTATGTATATTCATAAGTGTCACGCATTATCCTTTAATAGATTCATAATATAGTCCATATCTAAATGTTCTTCTACTATATCAGCTAAGCGATTATAAGCATTATTTTTATGGTCAAAATAACGGAACAATATCGGCTGTTCATCTAATCCTTTGGCAAGTCGTAATTGATTAATGATAAATCGTCTAAATTCATCATTATCAAATACACCATGAATATAAGTGCCCATGATCCGTCCATTACCATCGATGAAACCATCTACTACATGGACTGGTTGTTCACTGCGAGATGTAATAGTAAAACACCGTTTTACCGATTCTTCATTAGGTGTAGTATCGCCCATATGGATTTCGTAGCCCACTAAATTCTTTCCAGAATAGCTACCGTTAAGAAATTGAAGGCCTTCTACATCGAAAGTGACTTGGTGAGTCATTTTTTGATCTTTCATAGTCGTTGTCGATGGTACAAGTGCAAGACCTTGGATTTCTTCAATATCCCCTTCCATATGGTGCGGATCATAGATAGTCGTTCCCAACATTTGATTACCACCACAAATGCCAATAACAGGAGTACCAGCAGCTGCTAGAGCTTGTACTTCTTCAGCAAAGCCAGAATCTCTTAGATATTGCAAATCCGCTAATGTATTTTTAGAACCAGGCAAAATTACTAAATCCGGTTGACCTAATGCTTCACCAGGCCCTACAAATCGAACGGATACATCAGGTTCATAATTTAATGCATCAAAATCTGTAAAATTAGATATTTTAGGAGTTTGTAGTACAGCAATTTGAATCTCTTTATGTGTTGCATTTCGTTTATTTTCTAACGCTACCGAGTCTTCTTCATCAATATCTAGCTGTTCAATAGCAGGAATGACGCCGACCACTTTTTTTCCTGTTTTTTCTTCTATGAAAGTCAAAGCTGGTTCTAATAACTTAATATCGCCACGGAATTTATTGATAACAATACCTCTGATTAAGTCTCGTTCTTCTGGTTCTAATAATTCTAAAGTTCCTACGATAGAGGCTATGGCACCGCCGCGATCGATATCGGCAATTAACAATACTGGAGCCTGCGTCATTTTTGCAATGCGCATATTGACGATATCATTAGCTTTCAAATTAACTTCTGCAGGGCTACCAGCCCCTTCAATAACGATCATTTCAAAATTTCTATCTAAGAAATCTAATGATTCTTTTACTTTATCTAAAGCTGTTAAAGAATATTTTGTGTGGTATTCTTTGGCAGAATATATACCTACTGGTTTCCCCATGAGTACTACTTGAGACGATTGATTACCTGTAGGTTTCAATAAAACAGGGTTCATTTGAACGATAGGATCGATGCCAGCTGCTTCTGCTTGGGCAACTTGAGCTCTACCGATTTCATCCCCCCATTTAGTAACATAAGAATTTAATGCCATATTTTGCGCTTTGAAGGGAACCGTTTTATAACCTTTACGATAGAGAATACGACATAAGGCGGTACATAAAATACTTTTTCCTACATTGGAGCTCGTTCCCTGGAACATAATTTTTTTAGCCATCTATATGAACCTCCTGAGATTTTAATTCTATCGTTACACCACTAATCGTGAGATATAGCTTATCTGCTGCTCTAGCTACTTCTTGGTTAATACGTCCTGCAATATCGCGGAAATAGCGAGTTAATTTATTATCTGGCACAATACCTAATCCTAATTCATTGGTTACAAATATAACGATCTTATCTTGACTAGCTTGAATTAATGTCAATAAAGCTTGCACTTCTGTTATGATTGCTTGTTCTACTTCATTGGCTGATTCTTGATTATCAATATCTCCATAGGCAAAGAAATGATTTGTAGTGAACATCGTTAAACAGTCAATCAAAATGATATCATTATCTAGTTCTATCGTCGGCCATGCAAGGGATAAAAAAGTAGGCACTTCATAAGTATGCCATTCAGTCCCTCTTCTCGCTTGATGTTTAACAATGCGATCTTTCATTTCGTCATCGAAAGCTTGACCTGTTGCAATGTAAGCCTTTTGTCCTGGTAATGATTTCGCTAATCGTTCAGCAAATTCACTTTTTCCACTTCTTGCTCCACCAGAGCAAAGTATAATTGTTGATTTCATAAATCACCTATACAAGTATATATAATTTCTGTATCATTATTAGTATAACAAAGGAGAGATACGATGGAAATTATGAATATGAAACTAAAAATGATGTCTACCTTATGGGAAAATACATATCGAGTAGCTATTGAAGATGGACAAGGTGGTTATATCGGCACCGTGCGAGTTATTGTAAACATACCAATCGATCCAGAGCAATTACCACCCAATGCACCACAAGTGGAGCCACAACTATTTGTCCTCGTAGAGGATTTTAATTTTAGTTCCTCTGAACTCATTCGGTTTGAAACGACCTTATCAGATTTATTAAGAGAAAAATTTAGATATGAAATTCCTCATATTTTCTTTTTCTACCCTAGCCCTCACGATGTATTGACTCAAGATATCACTCAATAGTAATAATGTAAACCCATTTGTTGATACATAAGTCCTATTGAATATAGAATTAGACAACCTCAATAGAGGAAAATAAAAAAGCTATGTGCATGACATAGCTTTTTTTATTTATTCTGCGTCAAGCTCTTCTTCAACACGGCTAAGAATAAAACATAAATCGGATAAGCGATTTAAATATCGCAAATTGGACTCATGTACTTCTTCACCATTATCTAATACGCGCCATAAAACGCGTTCTGCGCGGCGTGCAACAGTTCTAGCTACATGCAAGTAAGATGATGAAACATGATCGCCAGGAATGACAAAACTTGCCAACGGCTCTAACTGTTCATCAAATTTATCAATCGCTTTTTCCAAGTGTTTCACTTGTTGGTCTGTTATTTTAGGATTTTGGCCAAGACTAGCTACGTCAGCCATCAATGTCCATAATGTACGCTCAATGTCGAGCAATTCAGCTTGCACTTTTGAATGTGTTGCATGTGCTCTTGCTAAGCCAAGAAAAGCTTGTAGTTCATCAATCGTGCCATAAGCTTCCACACGAAGTGATGATTTTTGAACTCGTTCACCTGTATAAAGGCCTGTTGTGCCTTTATCACCAGTTTTCGTATAAACGCTACTGCCCATTTTGAGCCCTCCTTTTATTTATATTCAGGAAACCATAAATGAATTTCGCGATTAGCAGACTCAACAGAGTCCGATGCATGAACTACATTGGAGTCCATAGTTAAGGCATAGTCACCACGAATACTACCAGGTACTGCATCTACTGGATTTGTAGCACCATTGATAGAACGAACAGAAGTAACTGCATGTTTACCAGCTAAGACAAAAGCCAATACTGGTCCAGATGTTATGAAATCAACAAGCTCACCAAAGAACGCTTTCTCTTTATGCTCAGCATAATGTTCTTCTCCTAGTGCTCTAGAAGCTGTTACTAGCTTCATAGCTTTAATAAGTAAACCTTTACGTTCATAACGGCTAATGATTTCACCACAAATTTGACGTTTTACACCATCTGGCTTAATTAACACTAATGTTTCTTCCATGATTATGCCTCCTGTTCGTTTACTTATATTTAGACTGTAATGATAATTCTTTCAATTTTGCAATGCGATCTTCCGTACGCGGATGTGTACTGAACAGATTAGATAAGCTTTCACCAAGTCCCATCATAGGATTGACAATAAACATATGGGCGGTAGCATTATTAGCATTTGGCAGCGCTCCATATTTCGAATAATGGTCGATTTTTGCCAGGGCAGATGCTAATGCCATTGGATTTTTTGAAAGTTCTGCGCCCCCCTCATCAGCAGCATATTCGCGAGTTCTGGAAATCGTCATTTGAATAATAGACGCTGCTAAAGGAGCCAACACCATCATAGCAATAAGAGCAATAGGGTTGCCATTGTTTTCTCTATCATCAGAACGACCGCCAAAAATAAGCCCAAACTGAGCAATCGTAGAAATGGCGCCTCCAATAATAGCGGCAACAGTACTGATTAAAGTATCACGATTTTTAACATGTGTCAGTTCATGTCCCAATACGCCTTCTAACTCTTCATCTGTTAATAATCGTTGAATCCCTGCTGTTACAGCTACTGCTGCATGTTCTGGATTGCGACCAGTCGCAAAAGCATTAGGGATTTCGCTCGGTATGATATATACCTTAGGCATCGGTAGATTCCCATTAGCTGCCAATCGCTGCACCATACCATATAGTTTTGGATCGGACTGCGCATTGACTTCTTGTGCATTATATTGGGCTAATACCATTTTGTCACTATACCAATAAGACATAAAGGTCATTACCCCAGATACGATGAACATGAGCATCATACCTTGAGTGCCGCCAAAGGCATTACCTAAAAATACTAACAACGCTGTTAACGAAGCTAGCAAGATTGTTGTTTTTAAATTGTTCATAGATTCCTCCAACTTATGTTTTTGGCCTATGCCCTAACTCGTTATTATTATACCACAATATACAGTGAAAACTGTAATTGTCCATTTATACTCTACTAGCCCCCACTGTGTCTGCCTCTAATGTATATGTCTTATTGGCAATACCGTGATCCGTAAAGACTTGCCCCATCGCTGCTGCTACTGCTTCCACATGTGCTTTGTCGGCATAAGCAATCAAAGTAGATCCAGATCCGCTGATGGTCGCACCGTAAGCGCCCTTCTCTTTGGCAACAGTAAAAACTTCATCACAATGAGGAATCAATGTTTTACGATAGGGAACGTGTAAATTATCTTCTAATGCTACTGTTAAATTATTTAATTGTTTTGTAATTAAACTTGTCACAAACAAAGAAGCATGACTTACATTTTGAACGGCTTCTTTGAAAGGTACATGATTTGGCAAAACGGAACGGGCGTATTCAGTAGACACCAATACTTCCGGAACGACTACGGCAAAATGTAGTGTTTCTGGTACAGGAATGACTGTATTTAATACTCTATCTTTTAATCCTGTAGCACAACATAAATTACCGTAAATAGCTGGTGCCACATTGTCTGGATGTCCTTCCATACGGTTAGCAATAACTAATAATTCCTCTTTTGTTAACGGTTTGCTGATTAATTCATTAGCTAATAATAGCCCCCCTACGATGGCCGTACTACTACTACCTAAGCCTCGAGAAGGAGGAATTAATGTGTCAGATGTAATATGTCCATATTGAATCGGTTCTTGTGCTTTAGCAAATACTTGCTCCATAGCAATACCAATTAAATTAGTTTTAGGATCTTCTTTCTCTAATAAATCAGCACCAAAGCCAGTAAAGGTATAGGTAAAACGATTAGATTTTGGTTCTGCTTCAAAGGTAAAAATATTATATAAATTTAATGCTAATCCTAAGCAATCAAATCCGGGACCACAGTTTGCACTCGTAGCGGGTACTTGTACGCGAATACGTTCCATTATTATACTTCCATGATTCGAATAACACTATTAACTTCTTGTACAGAGCGAAGACTATTAAAGGATTCGATTAAGTTTAAAATATAAGACCGTGGACATTTAGATGTTACAATAGCAAGCACTGCTGTTTCAGGGTCCATATTTCTCTGTACGATGGATAATACAGAAATTTTATTTTCTGCCATTTTAGCTGAAATTTTGGCCAATACCCCCATTTTATTATCAACTGCTAAACGAATGTAGTAGCTAGATTGGACTTTACCTGGGGCATAGATATTTTTTTGATCATAATAGAATGGCTTAAAATGGCCTGTAGCGTCAAAAGCAATATTTTTAGATACTTCCATAATATCACTTACTACAGAACTACCAGTAGGTAAACTACCAGCACCTCGACCATAGAACATAGCATCATCGATACCGTTCCCTTTAATATATAAAGCGTTATAAGAGCCTCGTACAGATGCTAGTGGATGTGTCAAAAGTACAAAAGCAGGATATACATTGAGGGATAAGCCTTTAGATGTTTCTTTCGCGCTGCCTATTAGTTTAATGTTATACCCAAATTCTTTACCGAAATCGATATCTTCTGTATCAATGTTAGTAATCCCTTCTACGGTTACATCTTCAAAGAAGATACGGCGATTAAAGCTAATAGATGCTAAAATAGCGAGTTTTCGAGCTGCATCTAGACCTTCTACGTCAGCTGTAGGATCAGCTTCTGCATAACCTAATTCTTGGGCTTCTTTTAACACATCACTATAGCTTAAGCCTTCCTCGGTCATTTTCGACAAGATGAAGTTTGTCGTACCATTCATAATACCTACTAGCTCGGTAATGCGATTACCACCAAGGGAATCATAAATTGTTTTAATAATAGGAATACCACCTAATACAGAAGCTTCAAATTTTAAATCGACCCCATTTTTATGAGCTAAATCAAGTAAATACGGTCCAGCTTCTGCTAACAAATCTTTATTGGCGGTAACTACGCTTTTTTTAGCTTTCAATGCTGCTTCTACGCAATCTTTAGCAAATGTAGTACCGCCCATGAGTTCTACAACGATACTGATAGAATCATCGTTGATAATATCTTCTACATTCGTTACATATGTAGTATGACTCGGCAATGTAATATTTTTATATTTATCTGGATTGCGCACAAAGATTTTAGCAATCTCAATATCTACATCTGTACGATTCGTAATGAGTTCAGCATTTTCTTGTAACAAATTAAATGTCCCTTGTGCAACAGTGCCAAAACCTAATAAGGCAATTTTTACAGTCTTCATACTAGTCCTACTCTCTTTCACAAGCCTATGCTTGGCCTAAAATTTCAACCTTAATAATTCCCTTCATAGATCGAATATCGTGAAGTAAATCTTCCAGGGAACCTTGTAAATTTTTCGTTTCAAAAGAAATACTACTATTGGCGATTCCTTGTAAAGGAATATCTTGATTGATCGTTAAAATACTGCCATTTTTATCCGCAATTGCTTTCAATACGCTAGATAACATACCTGATTCATTTGACATAGAAACAGTAATACTTACAATTTTACCTTGGGCGATTTCAAAAAATGGAAATACATAATCTTTATATTTATAATAGGCAGAACGACTCAGATCCATTTTTTCTACTGCTTCATTGATAGTTTTTACTTCCCCTAACTTTAATATTTCTTTTACTTTAATGGTCTTTTTTATCGCTTCAGGAAGAATATCTTCTTGCACTAAATAAAATTTATCTGCTTTAGGTTTAGACATAGTAAGCCTCCTTGCTTAACTTGATGTTTCACGAGCTACAAACTGGCGTCCATATAAGGTGAGTGTGCCATACATACCAATAAAAAATGGTACATATTCAGCTACAACTCGCCATGCTACGGCAACAATTCCTACAGTACCAATCGGTACATAAGGTGCAAATAACATAACAAATAAACCTTCTGCCACACCGGCACCACCTGGAGTTGGGGCAAAATAGAGAATCAAATTTAATACAATCATTCGATCTAACACTTGAACGATTGGTACATCTGTAGTAAAAGCAAACATCAAGGCTGGCGCAATGCAATATAAACAAATCAAACTCAATCCAGATTCTATAAATACTACAAATGATTGCCATGGTTTTCTATATAATAAGCCAAAGCCTTGATTTAATGTTTCTAACTTTGCTAACCAATCTTTTGTTTTATTAGCTTTAAATCGATTGGCCATAGTATATACAAATTGTCGCATATACTTCGTTTGTAAGGCATAGGTCCCTATCAACGTCGCTAATACGACCAAAATTGAGAAAATTAACAACATATCGCGCGATATATAGGGTACTTCCATGGGATCGTAGAGAAAAATAATAGGTAACATAAGTACTAAAAATAGTATGGAAAAGACTGTTCGTATTAATACGATGGGAGTTCCTTTTCCCAATGGTACACCATATGTTTTCAATACAAGCACTTGCGCTACGGCACCACCACTAGCACCAGGCGTTAGCATAGCCATAAAGTAATTACTAAATATGACCCGCAACACGGCTTTAATGGATAACTCATAGCCGCCTATTTTGACTAGTCGTTGTAAGCGCAAGCCATCAAAATACATACCCAGCGCTAATGCTAGTAAAGCTAATAAGATGGATTCCCAGTTAAAGGTAGACAGTGTTTGCAACGCTTCTAAATCAATGGTGTAATAAATAATCCCTATGGATATAGCAAATAGCAAGGTAAACATGGCTATGCCACGCTTCATCATTTTTGTCATTGCAAATCCCCGTAATTAATCAATTCTATATCATGTTGTAAAATATAGCGACGTACATGATCAGATGTAAGAGCCTCTAACTCTTCTTTCCAATGATAATTCCAATTATAAATTCGATTTAACATCGTATTATCTATACCGGGATGAGTCATGATTTCATGAATGCCTGGATAGTCTTTCACTTCTTTTAAAATCCGAATCAATGCGATTTCTGTTAATTGTCCTCCATTAATCATCCCCCAAAAATATTGGTTAATATGAATACCCTTTTGTCGAACTGTACTCATAGCTTGTTCAGCTATTGATGACAGGCCTAATTTACCTACCATTCGGAAAGGATTGTACACACCATTGATAAACAGCCCTCTTTCATTAGGGATGCGCATGGCTTTAATGTGATTTGTCAAAGCTTCTTCCATAACGATTGGCAAAATAGTAGGCAATATATGCATATGTTGATGACCATCTACATGGGTAATTCGTAAACCTGTATTGACGATTTTTTCTATTTGCCGAGAAATTTCTAGTCGTACTTCACTATAGTTAATATCCCCTTTATAGAGACGTTTCATGAATTCAATATAGTTATCTACAAAAACTCCATCCTTTGTAACTAAACTAGGAACTTCTTTAGGATCGCTTACAGGTGATAATCCCCCTACTAAAGCTATGTGTACACCAATACCTAGAGTGTCATGTTCTTTAGCCATAGCTACGGCTTCATTAAAAGCATGTCCTGTAGCTAATAAGGATGTACTTGTAATGACGCCTGTTAGATGACCATCTATAATCCCTGCATTTACCGCAGAATGTAAGCCAAAATCATCAGCATTTATAATCAGTTTAGACATAATAGAACTCTTTCTTATAAAAAAATGGGAGAACATTGTTCTCCCAGAAAGGATATATGTTATTGTACCAAATACAGAGAGGTAAAATCAATACAAAATATAGATTAATGTTTACTGTAAATGGACTTTTACTACTGTTAAAGGGTTCTTTTTCTACATCTGTTCCCTTACTTTGTACATACACAAAGCTGCTGCTACAGCTACATTGAGGGACTCCATAGGGCCATACATAGGAATAGTAATTCCTACTTGGCATAAGGATAGGATTTCTTTTGATACCCCATTCCCTTCATTACCTACTACAATTATTGATTTCGGAGCATAAGCAATCGAATCATAAGACTGTGCTGCTTCCAATGTAGTGACATAAGCAGTCATGCTATGATCCTTTAAGATATCGTTAAAGGTGCTAATCGTAATATCTTCGTAAATAGGAATGTGATGGAGTGCACTCATCGTACTGCGCACTACTTTGTCATTATATACATCTACCGTCCCCTTCAATAAAAAGACACCTTTAGCGCCTGCCGCTACAGCTGTTCGTATAATAGTCCCTAAATTTCCTGGATCTTGGACGCCATCAATGGCAATATAGAGCCCATCATCAAAGGTTGCCTCGTCCAAAAGGTGTGTTGTTTTTTTAGCTATGCCTATAACCCCCTGAGTGTGGACGGTATCTTCTAATTTAGCAAAAATAGGGTCTTGTACGATAAAAATCTTAATAGTCCCTATCGCTTGTATTTGAGAAATCAATGTTTCGATCTCTTTAAGAGATGCTTTTGATTCTTTCACTAATACAACTTTCAAAGCATCGCGATCTAATATATCACGGATAAGACGAACCCCTTCTAGAAGGTATTCATTATATGTTTGTCGATATTTTCTTTGCTTTAATAATAAGGCTCGTTTAATCCTTTTGTTGTCTTTAGAATGGATATATTCTAATGTTGATGGCTCCATAATTGATAAAATTCTCCTCGTTTTTCAATGAGCTCTGTAAAAGTACCTGTTTCTACTATTCTACCATAGGACAATACGACGATTCGATTGGCTTGTTCCACTGTAGAAAGTCGATGAGCTACATTGATAATAGTCTTTTCCCCTCGTATAGTTTCTATACTTTTTTGAATTTGCCCTTCAGTATGACTGTCCACATTCGATGTCGCTTCATCTAATAATAAAATAGGCTTATTTACAATTAATGTTCTAGCAAAAGCGAGTAATTGTTTTTGTCCATCTGATAATAAAGCTCCTAAATAACCTACAGATGTATTATATCCATTCGGCAAATTTTCAATCATGCTATGAAGATTCACTTTTTGAGTAGCCTCTACGATCTCTTCTTTTGTAATAGATGTATCATAGAGATTTAAATTATCTTCTATGGAGCCTTTAAAGAGATAGGCATTTTGAAATACATAGCCTATAATATTGCGAATCATAGAGCTATCATAATCAGCTAAATTGTAGCCATTAATATAAATAGCGCCTTTGGTAGGATTTAATAAACCCATTAATAAAGACAATAATGTAGATTTGCCACTTCCAGATAAGCCAACTACACCAATATATTCACCACGGCGAATCGTTAAATGAAAGTCTTCTAACGCATAATGCTCATCATTATCATAGGAAAAATACACATGATCGAAGACGATACTGTCAATCTGTTTAAACTCTTCTGGTACGGTAGTCACCAAATCTCGTTTCTCTTCTTCAAGAACAGGAACTAATCGTTCAGCCCCTGCCAAAGCACTTTGTAGGGAGTTATATTTTTCTGCAATTTCTTTCATAGGTTGGAAGAATCTATCCATATATTGAATGAAAGCAAATACAGTTCCTGCATCGGCTACTGATTCTAAAAGATTAGTCATTGTAAAAATAATAATTAAAGCGACGAAGAAAAGAGCATCCACGAGTGGTCTAAAAATAGAGAAAGTAATAACTTCAAAAATCCCTGCATCTAAAAATTCTCGATTAACTTTATCATATCGCTTTTCAATAATCTTTTCCCCTACATAGGTTTTGACGATAATAATATAATTAAGCAATTCCTTAATACTTGAATTAGAAGCTGCCACAGAAGTCCTAACTTGTCTAAAAGCGCGCCGTGAAAACTTCTGATAAACCCATATAATACCACCCATAACAGGTAGTAAAAGGGTCATCACAATCGCTAAGGGAACGTTGATGGCGTACATAAAACATAGAATACCAATGATCATTAAACCGCTGCTAATGAGCTTTAAAATGACATCACTATATAATGTGCGCAATGATTCTACATCATTAGTAATACGAGTCACCCAATTACCGATAGGCGTTTCTTGAAATTCATGAGAGCTTTTATGCGTGATTTTTTCAAAGACTGCACTTCGGATATGGTAAATGATTTTTTGTCCAAAAGAAGCTAGCAAATAGTTTTCCAACAAAATAAACACAATACTCCCAACAATGGTTAAGGCATAGACACCAGCATAATATTCGATAGTGTTGATATCCTTGATAGCAAAGCCATAATCAATGACTTGTTTCGTAATATAAGGTCGCCAAAGAGAGAGAAATAAATTCGTCATGAGAGCCATAGCTGCTACAATTAAGAGCCACATATAAGGCTTTATATAATTTGTTAAATGTAAAAATAGAGTTACGTCGCTTTGTTTTTGTTTCATCGCTGACCCCTCCTATTTTGTGCACTGTACAAATTATAATAAATCCCTTCTTTTTGTAGCAATTTTTGATGAGTTCCTACTTCAGCAATCATACCATCATCAAAGACGATGATTTGATCAGCGTTTTCGATAACTTCTAATCGTTGAGAACTACAAATAATAGTTTTATTTTGGACAGATTGCAATGTTTTTACAATCGTATTTACCGTAATAGCGTCTAAAGCGGAAAAACAATCATCTAAAATAAGATAAGGCGCATTTTTATAAAAACCACGAGCCATATTGATGCGTTGCTTTTGTCCCCCTGACAAATCACGGCCTTCTTCTTGTAATGTGCTTAATGGGTTGTCTAAAGCATCCCCTAAATCTCTATATAAGGTAGCCATTTCTGCAGCTTCCTGAACAGATATATGGTTACTGTTTTCGTAACCAAAGGAAATATTATCGCTAATACTCGTCCCTAATAGGTAGGACTGTGTTGGCACATAGCTAATGGAGTTCCGCAATGTACCTAACGAGATGTTCCGAATATCTTGGTTGTTAATATAAACTGATTTTGGTGGAGCGCTTTCTAAACCAAGCAATAATTTAAATAATGTAGTTTTACCAGAACCAGGCTTTCCTACAATGCCGATAAATTGGTTTGGTTCTATCGTCAAATTCACTTGTTTTAACGTAGGCGACTTTGATCCTTCATAAGTAAAGTTTAAGTACCGTATATCAATAGGCCCTAATGGTAATTGGTTTTCACCAATAGAAACATCTTCTACAGGGATGTCCATAAACTCTACAATACGGTCTAACGAAGCTAAACCTTTTTGCATAATAGCTACTAAGGATCCAAAACCAATCAACGGTCCTACAATAAGCATAATAAAAGAATTAATGGTAACAAATTCCCCTACGGACATCGCCCCTTTTACTGCTAAGGTACCACAAATATAGATACTAATAGCAACACAGATAAAGGGTGCTACCATAGTTAATGGTGTCAATAAGGAATCGTAAAGAGCCACTTCCATATTGTGATTATAGTTTTTTCTATTAATGCTATTAAATAGATTTCCAATAATGCGCTCTTTATTAAATGCGCGGATGACATCCATCCCTTGAAACAACTCTTGTCCAAATTCTGTCATATCACTATAGGTATTTTGCGCTTGTCGCTGTTTCTTCCTCAATATACGACCTAATACAAAGATAGCCAATAAAATAAAGAATATGGGTGTCATAATTTGAGCTGCCAAAAGAAAATCGATTTTTTCGATTAAAATAATAGAGCCTAATATGGAATATAAAATAATATCTACAATGATCATGACGCCTAATCCTAAAGCTACTCGCAGTGAAGTTACATCATTAGTCATTAAAGCCATAACTTTTCCTGGTCCATGTAATTCATAATAGGTAGCAGGAATTTGTAAGGCTTGGGTACAAATACGTTGTCGAAATAAATATTCCATACGCCGAATAGAGCCTAATAAGGTACGTCTAGAAATAATTTTTAATACTGTAATAAGACTCCCTAAAGCGATAATGTAGTATATATAAGTAGACAATCCTTCTTTATTGTATTGCAATGTATCAATTGCATTGCCTACTAATTCGGGAAGAAATAAAAATCCAATGTCTATAATGGCCAACACAAGTAGCCCTAATAGATAAATAGACCCTTCTTTCCGAAAAAAATCTTTAAAAATGGTAGATGCCTTCATATGGGCCTCCTCTCTACTATGTATCCTACCATGTACTTTGGCTTTCATCTACTACTAATTAAAAAGAGTATCATTTATATATTCATCTAATTAGTTAATTAGTAACTATATCGAATTTTTTAGTTTACTAATAAAAAGGAAAATGATATACTATTTCATAGATATATAAATCTTAAATTATTAACTCAATAGACTCTTAGGAGGAATGAAAGATGGAAAAACGTACTGGTGTTGTAACATTTGCAGGTGGCCCTATCACTTTAGTGGGTCCTGAAGTAAAAGTAGGTCAACAAGCACCTGAATTCACATTATTATCTAACGATTTACAACCAAAAACTTTAAAAGATTACGAAGGTAAAGTAAAAGTAATTTCTGTAGTACCTTCTCTTGACACTGGTGTTTGCGATGCCCAAACTCGTTGGTTCAACCAAGATGCTACAAGCTTATCTGATGACATTGTAGTATTGACTGTATCGATGGACCTTCCATTTGCTCAAAAACGTTGGTGTGGTGCTGCTGGTGTTGATAAAGTTGAAACTTTATCTGACCACAAAGACGCTTCCTTTGGTGAAAACTATGGTTTCTTAATCGACGAACTTCGCCTATTAACTCGTGGCGTAGTTGTAATTGGTAAAGATAACAAAGTAACATATGTAGAATATGTTCCAGAAGTAACACAAGCAGTAAACTTTGATGCTGCTTTAGAAGCTATTAAAAGCGCTATCTAATAGAGTATAATAAAAGCTAACTCTTTCGAGTTAGCTTTTATTTATTATTTTTGTTTTATAAAAAGAGGTTATTGTGCAATCTATTCTTTCTAAATTATTTCGTATTCTTACTATCGTTATGAATACGGCTCTTTTCATTGCTGGCATCGCCCTTTGTGCAGCCCTCGTTGATTCATTAATCACCTTAATTTACACTGCCTGGGAAAGTTTTTTTGTAGACGCTAATTATAATGATGTAGTAGGAGAGTTAATTACGTTCTTCTTATACTTTGAATTTTTAGCATTAATTACTAAATATTTTAAAAATAATTTCCACTTCCCTCTCCACTATTTTCTCTATATCGGTATTACTGCTATTGTACGATTGATTATCGTATCCCATGATACGGCATTAGACGTACTCATTTGGTCAGTCTCTATTCTAGTCTTAGTGTTAAGTCTATTATTAGTAGAAAAATTTGTACAACGAGATTAATAGTAAAAACCGGTTATTTTCCTTTGATCATTCATCAAAGAAAGATAACCGGTCTTTTTTATGTTCTTATCTACTATAAAAGAATAGATACTACTATGTAAGATGTATTAGAAAATATTTTTGCTATAGTTAGCATATTTTTCTTCTAACTCTTCCATTTTATCGTTCATTTCAATTTGCAATTTAGAAGCTGTATCGTAATCACCAGCTGCTAAAGCATCAGTTAAACGAGTAAATAAAGATGTTCTTTCTTCGCTATCTTTAGCAAGGTAAAAACGCAACTCATTTACTTCTGCATATCGTTTATCATCAACACTATTATTAGTCTCTGTATGAACTGCTACCATATCCCGTACAACTTGTAAGTTATTAGGAATGATACGATGTGCTAATACTAATTTCCAACGTTTTAAGATAGATGCAATAAAGGATTCCATCAAATCTTTAGTAAATCCATCACCTTGCGCTAATGTTTCCACTAATTGAGGGTTATTTTTATAGCCCAAAATATTTTCCCATACAGTTGCTGGTGCTACACCAAACATTTGATTCCGTTCTTCTTGTGTGTAATCTTCAAATACATCTTTTTCAGAACGATATGCTCGGTTTGTATCTAAGTAATCTGCAGGTTCCCCTACTTCTTTCGATAATTCTGCTACTAATTCTGCCTGTGTTTTACCACTAGTAATGGCATATTTCATACCGTCAAAAGCAGAAATGTAGATCAATGCCAATGCCGTATATGTATTTGTATAAGGATTTGGAGAACGCAATTCATAACGGGTAGCCATTGGATTATCAATGTCTCGAATCAAACCGCAAAGAATCGTACGGTTACGGCTCGGTTCAGAAGGATCAGTACCTAAAGACGTTACGATACATACTGGTGCCTCGAAACCTGGTTTCAATCGATTCAAAGAGTCTGTTGTAGAGCTAATAAATGGATTGATTGCTTCATAATGTTTCAATAAGCCCATGATCGCGCCAATACCTAATGAACTAGCTGCTTCTTTTTTCATATCTTCTGGGCTAAATAAGTTGACTACTTTACCGCTTTTTAATTTAGCCATTACACCGAAATGTGTATGCTCCCCAGAACCAGCAACACCGATAATTGGTTTTGCATTAAAGGTTACATCTAAACCATTTTCACGGAATACTTCGCGAACGATAATACGAGCTTGTAATTCATTATCAGCAGTTTGTAATGGATTATTAGAGAATTTCCAGTCAATTTCCAATTGTTCAAGTACTGCATCTTCATGACCATCTTCGTCAAGTTTTGCTTTTACACCACCTACTTCTTTATGGCCCATTTCAGCAACCATACCGTATTTATCAAGGCGTTCTACCGCTTGTTCAAGAGCCGTACGAACAGAACCGTGTGTACGTTGCCAATATTGTTCTTGTAAACGCTGGGAAATAGAAAGCTCTTTCTTCGTAATATTTTTAGTTGGTTTTTTTACCCAAAACTCTAATTCTGTAGCAGATGTGAAAATAATATCTACAATCTCATCTGTATTGATATGTGGCATGCTAGGCAAGCCTTTTTCTTTAATTAACGCTAGTAATTCATTACGTACATAGTCGCAGCTACGTTTTAAAATAGAACGGGAATCTACATATCGATAATTGTGCATTAAGAATGCAGGAATACGCAATGTACCTGTTGGTAAACCAGTAGCTTCGTCAATATTTTCATAGTTATAATCAACGAACCAATTTACACTTGGATCACCCCACATATCTACACGAGCATTATTCAAGGTAGCAATATTTGTTAATACTACAGAGGAACCATCTGTTTGAACGGCGCGGCCTTCAAAGAAAGATTCATAGTCATCGAAAAATGCAGACATAGGAATTTTTTCATCTGTATCATTACCAGCAAGGTCGATACCTACAAGAGATACAAATTTAATTTCTGGATGTTGTTCTAATAAAGATAACACTCCTTCTTTACCATATTGACCTGCCGGAATATAGTACAATAATTCTTTTGTAGCCATAATTGCCTCCTAAACGTACAAAAAAAGACTCTAACCAGTAGATACACAAAAGTATATCTACAAGTAGAGTCTTCGTTGACTAATTATTTTCTTGTATTCATAGTATCACATAGTAAAAATAATTGTCAATTATTTCTATAGAATTTAAATTATCCTAATAATTCTTTTACAATCGTATTGACTACTTTACCATCAGCGCGACCTTTTGTATGAGGCATAACGTGTTTCATTACATTCCCCATATTCACATCATTGCCACATGCTTTGATAGCTTCTTCTACGATTTGACGAATTTCTGCTTCCGTTAATTGAGCTGGCATATATTTTTGCAACACAGCCATTTCTGCTTTAATAGTTTCGATTAAATCTTCACGGCCTGCTTTTTCAAATTCCGCTAACGAATCTTGGCGAGTTTTCATTTCTTTCGCTAAAATTCCTAAAATACCGTTATCATCTAATTCTACTTTATCATTAATTTCTGTGTTTTTAATAGCACTATTAACCATTCGGATAACAGATAAAGCGACTTTACCTTCTTCACGGGCTTTCATAGCGGCTTTCATATCTTCTTTTAATTGATCTTTTAAGCTCATTATAGCCTCCTTATAGAGTACAAAGAAACCCTAATTCACGTCTTTGCAGATTAGAATTAGGGTTGTCATTCTTATGCTCTGAATTTGCGTTTTCTTGCTGCTTCAGATTTTTTCTTTCTTTTTACGCTTGGTTTTTCGTAGTGTTCGCGTTTTCTTACTTCAGACAAAACACCTGCTTTTTGGCAGGAGCGTTTGAATCGGCGAAGAGCACTTTCAAGCGTTTCGTTTTTTCCGACTTTGATTTCAGACATCTATATCCCTCCCTCCAAAAATAATATCAGGGAAGTGCTGATAATTTTAATACGCACATATACATATTATATGTAGAACACTAGATTCTGTCAATATATGAGGGCGCATTTTATAGGGAACTTTGAAAGTTTTATAAAATGGGATCTATTTTTATGCTTCTGGCCATCCCATCGGCTCTCCTCCTAATAAATGGGCATGCATATGGAATACAGTTTGACCAGCTTCACTGCCAGTATTAAAAATCAAGCGATATCCTGTTTTGCTAATACCTAATTCTTTTGCTACATCTCGAACGAATGGCAATAAACCATCTACATACTCTTCATTTTTATCTGTTAAGTGAGCAATATTAGCTACATGGTTTTTAGGGATGATCAAAACATGTACCTTTTTCACAGGGCTAATATCGTGAAAAGCATAGAATTTATCATTCTCTAATACTTTTTTTGATGGAATCTCACCATTTATAATTTTACAAAAAATACAATCGCTCATAAGTCTTACTCCTTTCTTGTACGAAATTATTCAATAATGACAAATTCACCGTCTAAACCAACGATAGTACCACCTACTACATCGCCAATAGAATGTTTACCATTCGATTTATATTTGCCATGAATATATTCATTGGTTAAGCCAATATAATAGCCATCTTCTTCTTTTTCGATAAGAATGTCTCCCGCTTTACCGATACGTGATTTCGCATACGCTTCATAACCACTTTGGCTTAAATTATTTAATAAAGCTATGCGAGTCTTTTTCACGGCTTCTGGCACTTGGTCTGGCATAGTGGCAGCTGGTGTACCTTCTCGAATAGAATAAGGAAATGCATGAATATGAGTAAAACCAAGCTCCCTTATTGTACGCAAGGTCTCTTCAAAGTCTTCATCACTTTCCTGCGGAAATCCTGCAATAATATCAGTTGTTATGGATAAATCAGGAATGCGGTTTCTTAAATCTTTAATTAAATCCTTGTATTCTTGCAATGTATAATGACGGCGCATCAATTTCAAAATATGATCGGACCCAGCTTGGAGTGGTAAATGTAGATGTGAACACACACGTTTATTGGTAGCCATTAATTCTATCAGTTCATCCGATACTTCTACAGATTCAATAGAACCAAAACGGATGCGATGAAGCTCAGGAATCTCCAATAACGCTTTCACCACATCGGCCAAAGTAGGCCGCCCAGGCAACTCAACACCATAATTACCGAGATGAATGCCGGTAAGCACAATTTCATGGAACCCATGAGCAACTAATCGTTTAGCCTCGCTCACAATATCGTCGATTTTTCGAGATTTTAATTTTCCCCTCGTATAAGGAATAATACAGAAAGAGCAGTAGTTATTACACCCTTCTTGAATTTTCATAAATGCTCGTGCTTTATCTGATTCATTACCAAATAATGGCATTTCTTCAAAATTGGACTCTTCCATAATATTGCGGACCGCATTAATTTGTTTCTCTGTTGTTTCTAGTTGTTCTACTAATTCAACGATCTTAGCGCGATTATTAGTGCCAATAACAAGATTTACACCTTCAATAGCAGCAATCGCATCTGGTGCCAATTGAGCGTAACAACCAGTGACAATAATATAGGCATCATTATTTTGACGCTTTGCTTTTCGAATGAGTTGACGAGATTTCTTTTCCCCCATATTCGTTACAGAACATGTATTGATTACATAAATATCGGCTACTTCATCAAAATCAACAGCTTTATAATTCTTTTGTAAAAATAGACCTTTCATAGCATCTGTATCGTATTGATTAACACGACACCCTAAGGTCGTAAAGGCAACGGTTTTCATTACACCTCCTGTTCTATATGTATAAATATGGTAAAAGCTAAATCATATAGATACATAAGTTTCTATCTCTATAGAATATTTGTATAACTATTATAATTCTATCTCATATTGAATCATCGATAATGCAGCAATAGCCGCCGTTTCTGCTCTTAAAATAGTAGGTCCTAACGTAATCGATTGACCTCCACTATTTATAATATCATTGATTTCTTTCTCTTGAAAGCCTCCCTCAGGTCCAATACAGATTAATATGTCTCTATCATCTTTCTCTTCCTGTAAAGCTTGCTTAATCGAGTATCCATCTTCTCGTTCATAAGCAACTAATTTTATGGCTTCTTTTTCTAATTCCATAATAGAGGAAATCGTTTCATTGATTACAATTGATGGCAATTGACTACGACCGCATTGTTGAGATGCTTCCAATGTGATTTTATCCCACCGGTTTAGTTTGGCTTGTAATTTTTTGTCATCATATTTAACAATGCTATTAGCAGTAGTTACTAAATAGATGGTATCCACATTTAATTCCGTCGCTTTCTGTAGAACCCACTCTAATTTATCCCCCTTTAGCAAAGACTGTACAAGTATAGTTCGATGAGTCACCGTAAGTTCTTCCACAAACTCAATGAGAGATGCGCGAGCTTTACCATGTTCTTCACCACTAATTTTATATAACGCAGATCGATTATCACTACCAGTTACAGTCAATGGTTGATGTACATCGTGACGAAATACACGAAGGTGATGTGTTATCTCTTTGTCTAATATAATTTCATCTGTTAAAGGGCTATCTATAAAGATTTTTTTCATCTTTTTTCCTCAGTCCAAACGTATGCCAAGAGCCATTTACCAACTCTGTTTCAATGTCCCAATAATCCATAATGAAAGGCATAATCTCATCATATCGATCATCGATAATACCACTAATAATCAACACTCCTTGATGATCTAGTTTTTTACCGATAGTTGGTAATAATACTTTCAAAGGGTCCACGGTCAAATTAGCCAATATAATCTGCGCCATCCCTTGAAAGTCTCTATCTAAATCACCATGAATAATAGCTGCCTCAACATGATTATGTTCAGCATTAATGGCCGCTTGTTTAGCCGCATTTTCATCAATATCAATGCCCACTAAATTAGATATGCCCAATTTAGCAGCAATCAATAAGAGAATGCCGGTCCCAGTACCAATATCAAGACAAGTGGTATTTTTTACATCACCATCTAATCGTTCTACATAAGATTGTAATAATGTAGCACAAGATTTTGTTGTTTCATGAGAACCTGTGCCAAAGGATAAATCAGAATCAATTTCTATAATTTCCTTATGGTCGACATTATCATAATCCTGCCAAGCTGGCTTAATAACAATGTTAGGTAATATTTCTGTAGGCTCTATATACTGCTGCCAGGAATTATACCAAGTAGACTCATCAATCGTATTTATTTCCACATTATAGATGTGAATCTCCTGTTGGTTAAATTGATTTTTTATATCAGTGATAACATCATCTACAGAAAGGGATGGATCAATGTAAATCGTTAGTTTTTGTTGATTTGCCATCCCTTCTATATCTTCTTCTATAATACCATTGTCTGCATAATCGCTAAAAAGAGTAGTCACCATATCGGTGGCTACTCTTTCGCAGACAATGGATATTTCTATCCATTGCATACATGCTCCTTTACTGGGTTCCTAGCGGAACGAACCATTCTTTAACAAGAGCTGTTCATCTAGTTAAACAATCTTTTATTTTTTCAAAAAGACTTTTACTTACTTGTAAATTATTAACGTCTTCATCGCTTTCACTAGCAAAACGCAATAATAATTCTCGTTGTGTATCAGTCAATTTCTTAGGCGTTTGTACTGTTGCCACAATATGCTGATCCCCTCGTTGATTAGGATTGCGCAGGTATGGAATACCTTTTCCTTTCACTCGGAAGGTAGTACCTGTTTGAGTCCCTTCTGGGATTTTTAATTCTACTTTGCCATCTAATGTATTGACTTGTATAGTAGCACCTAGCGCAGCTTGTGCAAAACTAATATTGACACGGCTCACTACATCATTACCAGAGCGTTCAAATTCTTTATGTTGACGTACATAAATATATACGTATAAATCGCCTTTAGGGCCACCTAAAATACCTGGTTCACCTTCATTAGCGACGCGCAATCGGGAGCCATTATCTACACCAGGTGGGATTTTAATAGCGATTTTACGTTTCACCAACATTTCGCCAGTATCGCGACATTTTGAACATGGTTTTTCGATGATTTTACCAGAACCATGACAGCGAGAACAAGTTCGCACCGATTGCATACGACCAAAAGGTGTATTTTGGATCACTGCTTCTTGACCTGAACCATTACAATTTGGGCAAGTATCTACTTTTGTACCTGGTTCACCACCAGTACCATGGCAATGATCGCATTCTTCATGACGATGAATTTCGATATCCATAGATTTACCGAAAGCAGCATCTTCAAAAGAAATATCAATATCTTCTCGAAGGTCATTCCCTTTTTGTGGTCCTTGTTGCGCGCTAGCACCGCCACCGAAGAACATGTCAAAAATATTATCGAAACCGCCGCCACCGAAGCCACTGAATCCTCCAAATCCACCTTGGAACCCACCGGCACCAGCGCCGCCTCCTTGTTTGAAGGCGTCGTGGCCGAATTGGTCGTACTGAGCTTTTTTAGTTTCATCAGACAATACTTCGTAAGCTTCATTAGCTTCTTTAAATTTTTCTTCTGCTTCTTTTGGATTGTCTTTATTTACATCTGGATGGTATTGGCGAGCCTTTTTACGAAAGGCTTTTTTAATTTCATCTTGGGATGCATTTCTATCAACCCCTAAGATGTCATAATAATCTCTTGCCATTCCTTACCAACCCTTCTTATTTCTTTTCATCATCTACTACAGTGTAATCTGCATCTACTACATTATCATCAGCACTTGTATTGCCTTGTGAATTAGCATCACCTGTAGCTTGTTGTGCTTGTTGCGCTGCTGCATACATTTGTTCAGCTAATTTATGTAGTGGCGTAGTTAATGCTTCGCTATCTTTTTTGATATCTCCAATATTGCCGGATTCGATAGATTTTTTAAGTTTATCTTTTGCTTCTTCAACTTCTTTCATCAATGCAGCATCACCTTTGCCTTCAAGATCTTTTAAGGCTTTTTCTGCTTGGTATACAAGAGAGTCAGCATTGTTTTTAATGTCTAATTCTTCTTTTCTAGCTTTATCTTCTGCTGCATGAGCTTCTGCTTCTTTTACCATGCGCTCGATTTCGTCTTCTTTCAAACCACTAGAAGAAGTAATAGTGATTTTTTGTTCTTTTTGTGTACCCAAATCTTTTGCTTTTACATGAACGATACCGTTCGCATCAATATCAAAAGTAACTTCGATTTGAGGTACCCCACGAGGTGCTGCAGGAATGCCATCTAAATTGAAACGACCTAATGTTTTATTATCCGCTGCAAACTCACGCTCACCTTGAAGTACGTGAATATCTACAGATGGTTGATTATCAGCTGCTGTCGAGAACACTTGAGATTTAGAAGTAGGAATTGTCGTGTTACGATCGATAATACGTGTAAATACACCGCCCATAGTTTCGATACCTAAAGACAATGGAGTTACATCGAGAAGCAATACGTCTTTTACTTCGCCTACTAATACACCGCCTTGAATAGCAGCACCAATAGCTACAGATTCATCTGGATTTACATTTTTAGTTGGTTCTTTACCAAGTTCGCGTTTAATTGCTTCTTGTACAGATGGAATACGAGTAGAACCACCAACTAACAATACTTTATTAATATCAGCTGCTGTTAAACCTGCATCAGACATAGCTTTGCGCGTTGGTTCAATAGTAGCTTGTACAAGATCAGCAGTTAATTCATCGAATTTTGCACGGCTCAATGTTACATCTAAATGTTTAGGTCCTGTTGCATCAGCAGTGATGAATGGCAAGTTAATATTTGTACTTGCTACACCAGACAATTCGATTTTTGCTTTTTCTGCAGCCTCTTTTAAACGTTGATCTGCTAATTTGTCAGTAGATAAGTCGATACCAGTTTCTTTTTTGAACTCTTCAATTAAGTAGTTCATAATGCGTTGGTCAAAATCGTCACCACCGAGGTTATTATTACCAGATGTAGCTAATACTTCGAATACACCATCACCTAATTCAAGGATAGATACGTCGAATGTACCGCCCCCAAGGTCGAATACGAGAATTTTGCCATTTTCATCTTTATCTACACCGTAAGCAAGTGCTGCTGCTGTAGGTTCGTTGATAATACGGAGTACATCAAGACCTGCAATAGCACCAGCGTCTTTTGTAGCTTGACGTTGAGAATCTGTAAAGTAAGCTGGAACAGTAATAACTGCTTGATTTACAGTTTCACCTAAGTATGCTTCTGCATCAGCTTTGATTTTTTGAAGAATCATAGCAGAAATTTCTTGCGGGGTATAAGATTTACCTTCTACCTCTACTTTATAATCTGTACCCATATGACGTTTAATGGAAATAATTGTGTTTTCTGGGTTTGACACAGCTTGTCGTTTTGCTAATTGGCCTACTAAACGTTCGCCATTTTTTGCAAAACCTACAACGGAAGGAGTCGTACGAGCCCCTTCTTGGTTCGTAATAACAACTGGTTCGCCGCCTTCCATAACAGCCACACAAGAGTTCGTTGTACCTAAATCAATACCAATTACTTTTGCCATATTATATGACCTCCTAAAAATTATTTATTCTACTACTTTTACCATTGCAGGACGAATGCAACGTCCATCAACAGTGTAGCCAGTTTGTAATACTTCAGATACCGTATTCGATTCAAACTCATCAGACGGTACGCGCATAACAGCTTGATGCAAATTAGGATCAAATGGTTGACCTACTGCATCAATCGTTGCCAATCCATGTTTTGACAACAAAGCCATTAAGTTTTGATGAATCATAATAAATCCATCTAGAAATACTTTGGCGTCTCCTTCTGCAGGAGCTTGTACGGCTCTTTCAAAATTATCTAATACAGGAAGCAAGTCTGTAATAATATCACCTTTAATAAAACCTGCTAGTTGTTCTTTTTCTTGATGTGTACGGCGTTTAAAATTTTCAAAGTCAGCTTGTAAACGCTTATATCGATTATCAAATTCTGCCGTCAATGCTTCTACATCGATAGATTCCTCTACTACTTCTTCTGCAGATGAAGTGTCTGTCGTTTCAGCATCTTCCTCAAGAATATCCTCTTTTACTTGTTCTTCAGCCATATTGTTACCTTTCTATTTTTGATTTCTTGCTATAGATTCCATTAATTGTTTCATATACGTCAACATATTAATAATACGCCCATATTCCATTCTTGTTGGCCCTAATATAGCCAAAGTACCAAAACTTTTATCGTCTTGTGAAAAATCAGCTTGAATTAAACTCATATCATTTAATTCTGCTATATTATTTTCAGATCCAATTTTAACCTTTATAGGGTGTTTAGAATCATCTTGTAGCACATGCCCTAATTGATGTTGTTCTTCTAACAATGAAAGCACTGGCTGCATCTTTTCTACACTTTTAAATTCAGGTTGTTGTAAAAGTTCTGTAGCACCTACAGAATAGAATAATTTACGCTTTGTTATACTTCTTAGCAATGTCTCGCCAATTATTAACAATAACTTTCTGGACCCATTCATACGACTAATGAGTACGCTCATAGATTGGGATGTAATATCTTGTAAAAACCAATTTTGCACAGCATTAGAAAACTGAACAGCTAAGCGCTGTAGTTCTTCCGCCTCTACAGGTTCATCAAAATACATCAGTTCATTATCTAGCGCTCCTGTAGCAGTAATGACAACCATAACGGCTTGATGACTATCTAAGGGCAATATATGAATGTATTTAAGCAATACGCGATCATGGGCTGGCGCTAAAAATAAACTCATACTATGGCTAACTTGAGATATAAGTTTAGCCATACTTAAGAATAGTTCAGTGCTAGCACCATTGGCATTGTCCCATACTGTGCGTATCCGCGCAGCATCTTCGCCGAGTACAGGTCCTTGATGCATCATAGAATCAACATATAAGCGATATCCTTTATTAGATGGTATGCGTCCTGAAGACGTATGGGGTTGCTCTAAATAGCCTAATTCTTCTAAATCAGACATTTCATTTCGAACAGTGGCCGGACTAATGCCTAAATCATAATTTTTCGCAATCGTCCTAGATCCCACAGGTTCTGCAGACTTAACATAATCCTCTATAATTGCTCGCAAGATGCGTTGTTTTCTTTCATCCATAATGACACCTCACTTGTTAGCACTCGTTAAGTTTGAGTGCTAATCGCATGTATAATATTATCACATAGAAAATAAAAGTCAAGAGAAAATATCGTAAAAAGTCAAATAAAATCAGTTTAGTCAAAAAGACAATAAAGAAAAATACTAAGGTAGTGAGTCCCTACCTTAGCATACTAAGCCTCTATTTAATTTATAGCGTAACACCTTCTAAGGGATTTCCTAATCTAACCAATACATTATGAATTCGCTCACGCGGTTCACCATGTTCACTATACCAATTGATCAATATACGAGCAGCTTTTTTAGCCTCTTCTATCGTTAAATTACGCGCTAAAATCGTTCCGGCTACTGGATTATGTCCAGTTCTGCCCCCTACAGCCAATAGAAATCCTTGAGATGTACCGATAAAAGCGATATCTTTAACCATTGCATCAGGACAGTTTCGGCCGCAGCCGCTCACGCCAATTTTACACTTATGAGCTAATTTCTTCCCATAGAAATTCTTTTCAATATAATCAGCTAATTCCCACGTTTCCATTTGCCCGTTTTTACAATGACCTTTACCAACGCAAGCAATTAGGGAATTGAGCCCCCTATGAACAACAGGTATAACACCATCTGGCAATTCTGCAATTAAAGCTTCTTTATCAGCTTTTTCAATGCCAATAATTTGAAGGCCTGTCACAACATGGCGAAAGGAACCGCCATATTTTTCAGCCAATACAATACAAGCTTTCATTTGATCTAAGGAAAATTCATTACGCAGTCCATGTAATATAACAGATGTTTTCATCATTCCTCCTATAACATGGGCATTCATCATCATCCTAATTATTATATCACGATTATAATAGAGGTCATATAAAATGTGTAAATACGTAATTCCCTCGTTTAATACCTTCTTTTGTTAATTTATAAACCCCTGCTTCATAGACTATGAGGCCTTGATTTATTAATGTTGCCAATACATCACTGTATTTTAATGCAAGAGAAATACCAAACTTCTCATAAAATCGTTTTTCTGAAAGTCCCCATTTCGTCCGCAGTGCTAAAAAGGAATAGTCTTCCATAGCTCTATCTTTAGAAATCACTTCTTCTTGTACAATAGGAAGTTCATAATTATCAACAGTTCTTGCATAAGGCATGACATTTCGATTATTTTCTCTCCTTACACCTTTGTAAAAGGAATGAGCCCCTGCGCCAAAACCTAAATAATCAGAGTCATGCCAATATTTGAGATTATGTGCGCTATAGGCGCCATCTTTAGCAAAATTAGAAATTTCATATCGTTCAAACCCTAGTTTTTCTAATCCACCTATAATCGTTTCATACATCTGCTCTTCACTATCCTCATCAGGTAAAGATAGTAATTCTGTATTTACTAAATGATACAAATATGTCCCTTCTTCTACTTGAAGACCATAAGTAGACACATGATTAATAGGTACAGAAGAAATGATACGAAGAGTCTCTTCTATATCAGCTCCCTTTTGGTTGGGCAAACCATAGATTATATCTATATTAATATCAGGAAAACCTACATCATGAGCCATCTTCACTGCTTCTATGGCCTCCTCACCAGTATGGCTTCGCCGCAACATTTGTAAAGCCTCGTTATTAAAGGTTTGAACACCAAAACTAATTCGTTGAAAGCCTAACTTTCGTAGTCCTACTAAATAGTCTCGTGTTACCTCCCCCGGATTAGACTCTATGGTGAAATAACAGTCATCAGCTAAGTGATAGAGAGATTTTATATGGTCAATAATTTGTTCCAATTGTAAAATTGATAATTCTGTTGGCGTGCCGCCCCCAAAATAAACCGTATCGATCAAAATGTCGCCCGATTCAGGATAAGCTTCTTTAAACAATGTCATTTCTTGCAATAAAGCATATAGATAGGTATCGTAATAGTCCTGCAAATTTTGGTAAGCAGGAAAATCACAGTATATACATTTTTGTTTGCAAAACGGGATATGGATGTACATCCCCATACCCCGTTCTACCAATCGTAATGATTGATTACTATTCATTTAATCTTCTACCTTTAAGATTGCCATAAATGCTTCTTGTGGAATTTCAACAGAGCCCACTGATTTCATACGTTTCTTACCGGCTTTTTGTTTTTCAAGCAATTTACGTTTACGAGAAATATCGCCACCATAACATTTGGCCAATACGTCTTTACGCCATGCTTTTACAGTTTCTCGAGCTACAATTTTAGTCCCTACAGCAGCTTGAATCGGTATTTCGAACATTTGACGCGGAATTAACTCTTTCAATTTCTCTGCTAAAGCACGTCCGCGAGTAGCTGCACGATCCTTATGTACAATAATGGATAAAGCATCAACAGGATCTCCATTTAAGAGAATATCCATTTTCACCATAGGTGATTGTTGATAACCAATCAATTCATAATCTAATGAAGCATAGCCTTTCGTAGCAGATTTCAATTTATCGAAATAATCATAAATGATTTCACTTAATGGCAAGTGATACACTACGGATACCCTAGTTTCATCTAAATATTCCATCGATTGATATTCGCCTCGTTTATCTTGTGAAAGCTCCATAATAGTACCTACAAAATCTTTAGGCACTATAGTTGTAGCTTTTACATAAGGTTCTTCGATATAATCGATTTCTGTAGGCGGTGGCAACTTCGCTGGGTTATCGACTTCTAGCATTTCCCCATTTGTTTTATACACCTTATAGTTTACAGATGGTGCTGTCGTGATAAGGGATAAATTATATTCCCGCTCTAAACGCTCTTGAATGACGTCCATATGAAGAAGCCCTAAAAAACCACATCGGAAACCAAAGCCTAAAGCTAATGACGTTTCGGCTTCATATTCTAGCGCTGCATCGTTAAGCTGTAATTTCTCTAACGCATCTCTAAGATTTTCATAATCTTTAGAATCTGTTGGGTATAAACCACAATATACCATAGATACAGCTTTTCGATACCCAGGCAATGGTTCAGCAGCAGGATTATTAGCTAAAGTAATGGTATCTCCAACGTGACAATCTTTTACATTTTTAATACTCGCCGCTACACAACCTACAGAGCCACAAGGAAGTTCTGTAACAGGTACTAAATGAGGTGTAAAAATAGCCAACTCAGTAACATCAAAATCCTTATTATCATGCATCATGCGAATTGTATCTTTAGCTTTTAAAGAACCTTCTTTTACGCGTACGTATGCAATAGCACCTTTATAAGCATCAAATCTCGAATCAAAAACAAGGGCTCTCGTTGGTTCATTGGATTTATCTTCTGGAGGAGGCACTTTCTTTACGATAGCCTCTAATATTTCAGGAATACCAATACCAGATTTAGCAGATGCTAACACTGCTTCTGATGCATCAAGACCAATAATATCTTCAATTTCTTGTTTTACTCGCTCTGGATCAGCAGATGGCAAATCAATTTTGTTGATAACAGGAATAATTTCCAAATCATGCTCTAACGCAAGATATACATTTGCCAACGTTTGTGCTTCTACACCTTGTGCAGCATCTACTACTAGTAAAGCACCTTCACAGGCCGCTAGTGATCGAGATACTTCATAACTAAAATCTACATGACCTGGCGTATCAATAAGATTTAACGTATATTCTTCACCATCTTCTGCTTTATATAAGATACGTACAGATTGCGCTTTAATCGTAATGCCCCGTTCTCGTTCTAAATCCATAGAATCTAAGACTTGGGCTTCCATTTCACGTTTCTGCAATGTACCAGTATATTCGATTAAACGATCGGCAATAGTCGATTTACCATGATCGATATGGGCTATAATACAAAAGTTTCGAATCTTTTCGGTTGACATAATATTTCAACAAATCAGATGATTTGTCGTCTCCTTTCTAACATACTGTATCGATAACCGCGCCTCCTAATAGTTGAGTTCCTTTATAGAACGCTACCGATTGGCCCGGTGTAATAGCTCGTTGCGGTTCCTCAAAAATGACTTCCATCGTTTCATCATCTAAAATTCTAGCTACGCAAGGAGATGGGTTGGCAGCATATCGAATTTTCCCTTCCGCATGTAATTCTTTTGGAATTGTGTCGTCTAAGAAATTATAAAATTTACAAATCATTTTATTCGTAAATAATCGTTCATTAGGTCCTACGATAACTTCGTTTTTCTCACCGTTAAAACCTATTACATATAAAGGATATTTATAAGCCACACCTAGGCCTTTTCGTTGGCCAATGGTGTAATTAAAAAGACCTGTATGACGACCTAATACTTCCCCCTCTTCCGTAACAATATTGCCCGGCTTTGGTGGCGCTTTCATTTCCTCTTCTACTAATTTTTGATAATTACCATGCGGTAAAAAACAAATATCTACACTATCCGGTTTTTTCGCTACAGGCAAATTAAATTCTTCTGCCATTTTTCGAGTTTCCGTCTTATGTTGCCCACCTAATGGGAACATAAGATGACTCAAAATGTGTTGGTTCATATTGTACATAACATAACTTTGATCTTTCGATGGATCAATGCCTTTATGCAATTCATATAAACCGCTCGTTTCATTAAAATTAACTTGCGCATAGTGACCTGTTACCATATGAGTCGCACCTAGTTCTAAGGCTCTATTTAACATTAAATCAAATTTAATATTTTTGTTACAAAATACGCATGGATTCGGTGTACGACCATAAGCGTATTCTTTTACAAAATAATCTACCACATTATCATAAAATACATCTCTCGCATCGATAACATGATGTTCTATACCGAGAAAATCACACATCTTCTTAGCATCTGTCACTGCTAATGGTACAGAATCGTAGTCTGTTCCACTAACCCATAACCATAATGTAATGCCAAATACTTCATAACCTTCTTTCAGTAACATAGCAGCTGTTAACGAGCTATCTACGCCACCACTCATGGCAACAGCAATCTTTTTTTTCATACTTTCTCCTTACAGGTCAAAAGACCAAGAATAATCAGGGTGAAAGCCTGACGTGTAAAACACTAATTATTGTATTCCATACTAGGAATACTAGTACTATACCATTTACTGGCGATATTTCAAAATTTCTTCTGCAGCGCCTAAAATACCGAGCATGGAATGTTCAAATACTAGGCCACCTTGCATAAAAATAGTATATGGTGGTCGAATAGGGCCATCAGCACTAAGTTCAATAGAAGAACCTTGCACAAAAGTACCGCCAGCCATAATGATTTTATCTTCATACCCAGGCATATCTCCTGGAATAGGATGAACATGAGCATCTACTGGGGAATACGCTTGCATACCGCGACAAAATTGTTCCATCTCATCAGCATTTTCTAAATTAATGGCTTGAATCAAATCATAACGCTTTGCATTAACTTTAGGAAATACTTCATATCCTAACAGTTCTCCTACTGCCGCTGTATACACCGCCCCTTTTAAAGCTTGCAATACAACGTGAGGAGCCATGAATAGTCCTTGGAAAAACAATCGATACCCAGGTGTATACGATCCCATATGATCCCCTAAACCAGGTGCTATTAACTGATATGCTGCATCTTCGACTAAGTCTGCTCGACCTACAATATAACCACCGGTAGGTGCTAATCCACCGCCAGCATTTTTAATAAGTGATCCAGCCATAATATCTGCACCGGCTTCTAAGGGTTCCTCTAATTCTGTAAATTCACCATAGCAATTATCAACGAAACAAATCGCTGCTGGGTTCTTAGCTTTCACTACGTGAACAATGGATCGAATATCATCAATTGATAAAGGCTCACGAGTGCTATAACCACGAGAACGTTGAATCACTACTGTTCTCGTATCTTTAGTAACAGCATCACCAATAGCATCTAAATCATAGCGATTGTCTTTTAAAGGTACTTCTTTATAGATAAAGCCCTTTTCAACTAAGGAGCCTCTCACTTCTCTCGTAGCGCCAATGACAGATTGCATAGTATCGTAAGGAGCGCCTACAGCATAAATAAATTCCTTACCTTTATCACCATTCCCCATAATTGCCATCAAAGTGGTAGCTAACGCATGGGTGCCCGATACAAAATGAGGTCTTACCAGTGCTTTTTCACCTTTAAAGACATAGGCGAATACTTCATCTAATTTTTCCCGACCTCCGTCATTATAGCCATATCCAGTAGTGCCATTGAAATGGTAGTCAGATACTTGGCATTCTTTAAAGGCTTCTAATACTTTTTTTGTGTTAGCCAATGCAATCGGTTCAAACTTCTTAAATTCTGGTTCTGCCATTGCAAGAGCTGTATTGCGAATATCTTCTAATGTCATTATATCTCTTCTTTATATACGTTACTTTATAATATCCAATACTATATATGCCAATCTAGATACCTAAATTTTTTGTAATAATAGATTGAGCTTGTTCAAAAATATCTAATTCAGTCATAGATGAATCAATATAGATCCACTTAATATAAGGCATCCGCTTATACCATGTAATTTGACGCTTTGCAAAATGACGCGTATGTTTCTTAATTAACTCAATAGCCTCATGAAGGGTAATATGACCATCGATATATTGAATCATCTCTTTGTAACCGATACCTTTGAAAGCTTGTCTTTCTCTTTGAACACCGTGATGTAATAAAAATCTGACTTCATCTACTAATCCACGGTCAATCATGATATCCACGCGTCTATTGATACGCTCGTATAAATCATCTCGACTTCTTTCTAATCCTATCACTGGCCCCATATAGGATAAACCATCTTTCGTTTGATTTATTACCCCTTCATAATGGCCAGCCTCCATCAATTCAATGGCACGATATAAGCGATGTTTATCAGTATAATTAATCTGAATTCCGCCTTTGTCAGCAAGATCTTCAGCCTTATGCCTAAGGCCATCTATACCACGTTCTTCATATAGTATATCTAATTGTTCTCGCAGTTCAACATTTGGTGCTATATCATTAAAATTATAATTTTCTAATAAGGACTGTACATATAACCCAGTCCCACCGGATAGAATAGGAATAGTCCCTTTATCATTTAACCTTGCAATAATATCTTTTGCTTGTCTTTGAAAAAGAGAAACACTATACGTATCATTAGGCTCTAATATGTCGATTAAATGATGCGGGGCTATATGCAATTCTTCTTCATTAGGTTTCGCCGTACCAATCGTTAACCCTTTGTATACTTGGTAAGCATCGCCAGAAATAATTTCGGCACCGTAGGCTTTAGCTAACGCCAATGTTAAGTCTGTTTTCCCTACTGCTGTAGGACCTAGAATCGTAATTAACCGCTCCATCATATCTCCTATACGTAATATATACCATATCCAATACGACTGTATTTTCCACCTACCCATGCATGAGGTGGATATCTACGAAAAATAGAACTAGATGGTCTTTCTTTTATAATCACACCTAACCGAGCTACTTCTTTAGACTGCATCATCACAGCATCAGTAATCGTACTCTCCACCGTATATCCACGCAACGGTTTAAATTGAGGACTTTCTTCAATAGGCCGTTCAAACATAGGATCAAAATAAATGATATGGACACTCTTTTTTTCTTTCTTAGCTAGTATATCCCGAAAATCACCGTGGATCGTTGTAATCCGTCGTAACGCAGCCGTTACATCGTCCTTTTCGTGGTGAAAGTTCTGTAAGCCATAAGTAGTAGCTAACCAAATGGGAAAAGAACCTTCTATACTTTCAATGGAAGCGTTAGGAAAGGCATAAGATAAGATGATACTATCCCCGCCAAGTCCTAATGTACAATCTAACATGGATAAATTCTGTACGGAACCATGATCAGATGCATCCTTATTATGTATGAGTTGGTTCACCGCAGATACTAAATGATCATCGCCATCTTTATCAATTCTCAACAATCTCAGTTGCGCCATAGATAGATGAAAGCTATGTCTTTGGTCCTCATTGAAATGAATCGTTAAGTCCTGATTACCGACTACCGCTACAGGCTGAGATATAGTTAACAACTCTTGCAAAGGACGCTTAGCACGTTCAACATAAGATAAAGAAAATTCTAAGGCCAATCGTTTAGCTTCTAATTTTTTCTCTTCTGTTATTTTTTGCGATGTCGTAATAATCATATAACCCTTTTATCTAAACTCTATTATCATTAAGAACGCAAAAATAATTTTCCCAGTTCTTGTGGTGTAAATTTAATAATAGTAGGACGTCCATGAGGACACACATATGGTTTTTCTGTATGAAATAAGTCTTCAATAAGTGTAGTCATTTGATACATATTGAGATTATGGCCCGCTTTTATAGCACCACGACACGAGGCGTAGGCTAACATTTCATGACGCAATTGTGCTTGTGTAGGTTGTTCATGATTATGTAAATAGGTAAATACATATTGCAAAATTTCTTGCGCTTTACTTTCTACAAGATCAACAGGCGCTCCTACCACTTTCATTTGACTAGGTCCACCTAATTCAACGTCAAAACCCAAGTCTAATAAAGCATCTCGTTCTGTGTCGATCAAATCGATTTCATCATCCGTTGCACTATGATAAATAGGTACTAATAAAGTTTGCATGGGAATTGCTTCCGACGATTTACATAATACATCGTAACGCACTCGTTCATGAGCAGCGTGTTGGTCGATAATGTATAAATCGTCTCCTTTTTTTGCCAAAATATAGCAAGAAGCAACTTGTCCCATCGGTATAAAACCAGAGGTTTGAATTTGCCGTTCTTCTATAGTTTCGCTGTGGATACGATGGAATCGTTCTTTATCTTCCGTCGTATAACTACTATAAGCAGTTGGTACAGCGGTGAAAGAAGCATCGTCAAAATATTCCTGTTCATAATTAACTTTTTTAGGTGCCGTGTAGCCCTTTTCTTTTAATCCATCTACAAAGTCTTGTGTTTCTTGGCGCAATACTTCATAGCCTTTGCTACGAGTATTGCCAAAAACCTTATCATAGTCAACTGTAGTAGCAATATGTTCTGCTACATTGTTCATATCTTTAACAGACTGTGTGGATTGATACGAATCATAGCCTTTAGACTCGGTATTCATAGAAGAGTCTAAAAATTGAGAAGACTCTCGCTGATATCGTTCGTGCAACGGATTATTTAAAGCGTTTAAAATACTATGATAAACAGCTTTAAAAATGATTTTATCATCCGAGAATTTAACTTCACTCTTGCGAGGATGTACATTAATATCCACTATGTCCGGTGGCACTGTAATTTGTAAAACCACTAAAGGATGTCCATTTTTGGGGAGCAATGCATGATAGGCATTGTCGATGGCTTTAATAATAGTTTTATCAGAAATAACGCGATTATTAACGATAATTGTTTGCCAAATACGAGTGCTCTTCAATAATGTCGGTTTTGATACGACACCTTCAATAAAGATATGTTCACTTTCATAGGCAACAGAAAAAATATCTTCTTTCGTTTTATATCCATATAAGGCTGCCACAGTATCGGCTAATACTCCATTTCCAGGAGTGATAATGGAGATCTTATCATCTACAGTGAGTTTAAATGCAATATGAGGATTACTAAGCGCTAGTTTACCTACAATATCTTGAATTTTTGAGCTTTCTGTACGCTCTGTTTTCAAAAATTTTCTTCGCGCTGGCGTATTATAAAATAAATCTCGTACTTCAATGGTCGTACCAGGCGCTGACCCATAAGGACTACAATCTGTGAAAGCACCGCCATCAATAAGGATACGCGTGCCCATATCATTCTCTTTTGTTCGCGTTACTAAGGAAAAATGAGATACTGAGGCAATACTAGCTAACGCTTCGCCGCGGAAGCCCAATGAAGCAATATCAAATAAGTCTTCTACTTGTTGAATTTTTGACGTCGCATGGCGCAATACAGCGAGACGAGCATCTTCTTCAACCATCCCTTTTCCATTATCGGTAATGCGCATATAATTAATACCACCATCACCAATTTCTACGTCAATCGTTGTAGCACCAGCATCGATAGAATTTTCAACTAGCTCTTTTACCACTGATGCAGGTCTTTCTACAACTTCTCCGGCAGCTATTTTATTGATTGTTGTTTCATCCAATACATGAATAGTCGCCATTATTTACCGCCTCCATTGCGAGCTTCTAATTGTAATTGATGAATAGCATTTAACGCTTCTATAGGGGTCATCGTATTGATGTCCATAGCTAATAATGAATCTACTACAGAGTGAGTAAATAGATTTCCAAATCCCTCTAAACTGTTTATATCTTTAGCAGTTAAGGGTGTAATCAGATCTGCACCATTCACTGTATGAGACGTCTGTACTCGATCTGCTAAATTTTCACTAGATGGACCTTGTTCTTCTAAATTCGATAAGATCACTTCTGCTCGTTTTAATACTTGTTGTGGAAGACCTGCTAATTTAGCTACATGAATACCATAACTCCGGTCTGCGCCGCCTCGAATGATACGGCGCAAGAAAGCAATATCTTTCCCTTTTTCTTTGACAGCTACGGTATAATTTTTTAACCTCGGATATACATCTTCCAAAGGAATTAACTCATGGTAATGTGTAGCAAATAAAGTTTTTGCATGCACGTGTTTACAAATATGTTCTACTACCGCTTGAGCAATGCTCAAACCGTCAAACGTACTTGTGCCTCGACCAATTTCATCGAGGATGATTAAACTTTTCGAAGTAGCATTATCTAAAATATAAGCTACTTCCTTCATTTCCACCATGAACGTACTTTGCCCAGTAGAAATATCATCACTAGCACCAACGCGTGTAAAAATGCGATCTACTGGAGAAATCGTGGCTTCTCGAGCAGGAATAAAAGAACCGATTTGGGCCATAATCATAAGAATTGCTACTTGTCGCATATACGTAGACTTGCCGGCCATATTAGGGCCTGTAATGAGCATAAACTCTTCTTCATCGTGATTCAATAGTACATCATTAGGTACAAATACCTCACGTTTTAAGAGTTTTTCAATGACTGGATGTCTACCATCACGAATATTAATAGAGCCATTCATAATGATACTCGGGCAAATATAATTCGACTCATATGCTACTGTGCTTAACGATGCTAATACATCTAGTTCGGCCAGAGCTCTTGCCGTTTCTTGAACACTTTTAACCACATCTTTAATTTGCTCCCGCAATTCTTGATATAAGCGATGTTCTAAAGCGATGATTTTTTCTTTGGCACTGAGAATTTTGATTTCAAATTCTTTCAATTCTGGCGTAATATAGCGTTCTGCATTAGCTAACGTTTGTTTACGAATAAAGTAAGGAGGCACATTTTCTGCATGTAATCGAGTCACTTCAAAATAGTAACCAAATACTTTATTATATCCAGTTTTTAATTTAATACCAGTTTCTTCCTTCGCTTTATCTTCTAACTCTTTTAACCATTCTTGACTATTGGTAGATAAAGAACGAAGTTCATCTAGTTCTTCATTATAGCCATCTCGAATGACACGACCTTCTTTTAATGTCAAAGCAGGCTGTTCAGCAATCGCTCTAGATAAGAGCTCATATATATCGCGATGATCATTCATGCGTTCATTAATAGATGTTAAAGCGAGACCTGAAAACTGGGCCAATACAGATTTAATACGCGGCAATACTTCTAATGATTCCCGCAAAGAGGTAAAGTCTCGTGGTGATACAGATCCAGTTTCAATACGACCTACAATACGTTCAAAATCATAAATATTGTCTAAATACGATTGTAATTCTAGACTTTCCGCATGTTTTGTAATCAATTCAGAAATAGCCGCTTGTCGTCTTTGAATATGAGGTACATCTATGAGTGGTGTTTCTAACCATTGTTTTAATAGCCGTGCCCCCATAGGTGTTAATGTACGATCTAATACATCAAGTAAAGTCCCTTTTACACCGCCATCACGAAGATTATGGGTAATTTCTAAGTGGCGCAGTGAGGCAGTATCTAAAATCAATCGATTGCCCACATCTAATTGATGAAGGTAGTTAATATGAGAAATACCAGTTTTGATAGACTCTTCTAAATAGAGGAGCATAAAACCTAATGCTTCTAGCACATCTTCTTCCATTAAACCAACACTTTCAAAATGGTCATTGGCTTTTTGTCTAGCTTCTTCTATTCGATTCAATGCAGAAAATGGAGAAAACACAATATGCTCAAATTGATTATCAATAAAATCTGTAATTTGCGTCGGTATCGTGCTACCCTCAGGAACAATGATTTCAGATGGTCTATAAATACTAAAAGCATCATAGAGATGACTCATTTGATCTGTAGGAACGCGGTCCCAGATGACTTCCCCTGTTGATATATCCGAAAAAATCAAAACCCATCCATCTTTTACAGCATAAAAGAGAGATAAAAAGTTATTACTCCGTGCATCATTTCCATTTTCTGTCATAACAGTACCAGGGGTAATGACTTTTACAACATCCCGCTTTACAATACCTTTTACAGCTTTCGGATCCTCTAATTGTTCGCAAATAGCAACTTTATAGCCTTTTTTTACTAAAGTATCGATATAACTTTCAGCAGCATGAAAAGGAACGCCACACATTGGTGTTCGTTCCTCTTCCCCTGCAGATCGGCCTGTTAAGGTAATATTTAATTCTCTAGATGCTGTAATTGCATCTTCATTAAATAGTTCATAAAAATCACCTAACCGAAAGAACAATAATTCGTCAGGATGACGAGATTTAATCTCTAAATATTGTTCCATCATAGGTGTTAATTTTTTTGCCATTCTTACCCCTTTTGAATCGTGCCGTAGCAGACCCAAGTTTGTGCTTTATCAATATAAGCTGGTACAGTCATACCTACTGTTAAAGACTCATCTTTGGGAAATAATACCATTTTATTCCCTGATGTACGACCAAACCACATATTATCATCTTTTGCACTTGGACCTTCTACGATAATATCATATATGTGACCTTCCATTTCTTTATTTAGCTCTAAAGAAATTTCATTTTGAATGTCCATTAATTGTTGTAATCGAACTCGTTTTACTTCCTCTGGTACTTGGTTTTCCATCGTAGCTGCTGGAGTGCCCGACCGCTTAGAATAAATAAATGTATACGCCATATCGTATCGTACATCTTTAAGCAGTTGTAACGTTTGTTCAAAATCTTCCTCTGTTTCTCCTGGAAAGCCTACAATAATATCTGTAGTAACTACTACATCTTTGATTGTTTCACGACAATATTGTAATAGTTCTTTATAATGCTCGATGGTATAGTGTCTATTCATCTTTTGTAAAATACGATTGGAACCAGACTGAATTGGTAAATGTAAATGAGTCACAATATTGCTAGATCGACCTAATGCATCAATCATGGATTTCGTCATATCTTGAGGATGACTCGTCATATAGCGAATCCGCTCAATACCAGGAATATTGTCAAGAGCATCTACTAAAGTACCAAAATCAGTGCCATCTTTAAAGTCTAACCCATAGGAGTTTACATTTTGCCCTAACAAAGTAATTTCTTTAAAGCCTTTTTTACCTAACTCGGTTACTTCTTTTACGATAGCTTCCACAGGTCGACTAATCTCGCGGCCTCGTACATGAGGAACGATGCAATATGTACAGAACTTATTACAGCCATTCATAATAGGAACCCAAGCAAAAAACGTACCATTTGGTTTAGCCTCTAACTCTGGTAACACTGTATGGTCCATTTCTACATTGATTTGATGTTTGTGAGTTCGTTTTACTTCATCAATCATTTCATTAATATGTTGAATATTATGCGTCCCCAATACAATATCAATATGTGGAGCTCGTTTGAACATATCTGCTTGATTTTTCTGAGCCATACAACCAGTAATAGCAATAATTAAGTCTTTATTTTTTTGTTTTAATCGTTTTAATTCACCAATCCGTCCATACACCTTAGTTTCTGCAGTTTCACGAACAGCACAAGTATTCAATAGAATTAAATCCGCCTCTTCTACATCTTCTGTAGGACCATAGCCAACCAGTTCTAATTGATGCGATAGTCGCTCGGAATCGGCCGTATTCATTTGACAACCGTAGGTATAAATATAATATGACTTCATTCTTACTCCTAGGTGCGTTTAATAATTTTACGCTTTGTTTCTACAATATGTTTAACTTTAATGGTCATCCGTTCTACAGACATGCCTGTAATATATTCTAATTCGTTGCGAACTGATTTCTGTACCTCTTGCATTAATGGTTTCACAGAATAACCTCGTTCAATAACAACAGACATATCTAACATCAATCCATTTTGCCCTTTCGAACTTTTTTTGAAAGTAATGTCTGACGATGTATCTACGCCAGCTACTTTTTTCAATCCATTTTTAACAAGTTTAATAATTACGTCATCATCAAATGTTAGACGACCATAATAGCTAAAGGCCGGTCTTACCACAGAACGTTCAAAACCTTCAGAACCAATGTGACCAATTTTGTCTGGATCTTGTTTTCTAAATGTTCTACGACGCCAAATTGTTTTTAATGGATCAATTAAGTACCCTCTAAAATGAGGCTTTAATTCCATGGTAGGAACAGGAATAATATGCTTCCCTTCTTTTAACCGCGCATATTGAGCGCGTTCAATCTCCTTTGGTGTAGCTACATCTTCAATACGAATATAACGATCAGGATCTTGCAATCCTAAAGCTTTCGTTATTTTTTTCACCATATTGTCAGAGGTGCCAATAATCATAAGTTTATTTGGATTAATTTTTTTCAGTTCTTCTTTTACAGCTTTAACTTGTAATGGGTCTTGAAAAATAGCTCGCCGAACTGCTTTGAGTCGGTTGGCTTCCTTTTTTGCCGATGTACCGGCTACAATTTTATTATCATAAATTAAAATACCATCATCAATGATGCATTCTACACTATTTTCATGAGCTAGTACGAGAGCTCTATGACTCTTACCAGTACCGCTGCTACCAACAAAAGCAATTACTTCCATTGATGCGTCCTTTCATCTAAAAGATTGATAAATGACTCTACTTTGCTACTATCTACGGTATATTCACCTAAATAACGAGGATATCGATTAGGTATACCATGGTAATCAGAGCCACCTGTAACAAATAGATTTCGTTCTTTTGCCATTTGCGCATATAATGCTTCGTCTTCTTCATTGTGTTTCGAATGATACACCTCGACACCATCAAAATCATAGGTTAATAATTCTTTTACATAGTCATCATTATTAATTAACTTTGGATGAGCTAGTACAGACAAACCATGAGCACCATGAATAATATCTAAAATCTCTGACACCTCGATTTTCACTTTAGGTATGTAACAAGGACTTTTAGAGCTCAAAATAGAACTAAACACTTCTTGTACATCTTTTGCATAACCGTGATTGATCAATAACTGTGCCACATGAGGGCGCCCATAAGCTTTTGTATGAGAATATAGTTCTTTCAATTCTTCAAAACTAATAACATAACCATGTTCATTGCATAATCGTATAATTTCTTTAATACGGTCTTCTCGCTTAGTTTTAAAATACTCAATAAATTCACATAATCTAGGACTATAACGATCAAAATCATAGCCTAAAATATGAATATCTTTGCCTTTATAATGACCACTAAATTCGCAACCTGTAATAATTCTCACGGGTGATATAGATGCTAATAATTCATCCACACCTGCAATTTCGTCATGATCGGTAAGTGATATGATGGAAATATTGTTAGTAACGGCATGTTGTAATAATTGTTTTGGTACTTCTACACCATCAGAAAAGGTAGAATGCATATGAAAATCGACAATCATATATACCTCCTTATTACAAATCCTTATCTTTTTATTATGACTTAAAAAGGCGCTAAATTCAAGAACCTCTATACAGATCCCTGAATGATCTCTTATACACGCCGACATATTATCACTTAATTTAGTTTTATGTATGCACCCTATTAAGACACAATAAATAATATAAAAATTGCGATTCTAATGAAAGATTCACTAGAATCGCAGTTTTCATATGCTATAGAGTCATACGATTATGTATCATTTACAGTGCTGTACGGAGTAAATCACACGTAGAGAAACTTATTATAGTGTAAATAATAGAGCACGAACTTTTTCAAGAACTTCATTAATTGGGCAATTAATAGCTTCCCCTGTTTTTCGAATGCGAATTTCTACTTCCTGACTCTCTAATGTATTTTTACTTACTGTAATACGTAATGGATAACCAATTAAGTCAGCATCTTTAAATTTTACACCAGCCCGATCTTTACGGTCATCTAATAATACGTCTACTCCATTCTTAAGGAGTTCGTTATAAACAGCTTGACTCACGTTCATTAAAGATTCGTCTTTTGCATTAATTGGAACAATAACAACTTCAAATGGAGCGATAGATCTCGGTAAAATAATGCCATTTTCATCGTGATATTGTTCAATAGCCGCCGCTAATGTACGACTCACACCAATACCATAACAGCCCATGACCATAGGTGTAGGACGCCCATTTTGGTCTAAAAATGTAGCATCTAAACTTTCAGAATATTTCGTACCAAGCTTAAATACTTGCCCCACTTCAATCCCTTTGCTTTTCTCTAATGGAGAACCACATATTGGGCAACTATCTTCATCAGTAATGAAACGAATAGGTGCCACAATGATGTCGTCAACGTTAAAATCACGTTTAGGATTGATATTGATATAATGAGCATCAGCTTTATTAGCACCACCACAAACATTGTAAGACTCCATAATGGATTCATCTACGACGATTAGGAAGTTTTCATTTTGTTCTAAACCAACAGGACTAATAAAACCAGCCGTTAATCCTACAGATGCTAATTCTTCTGGAGTTGCCATTTCTGGTTCTACAGAACCATTCACAGCATGTTGCACTGCTACTTCATTCACTTCGTGATCGCCACGAACCATAGCTAATACAACTTTACCATCTACGGAGAGAACAACAGCTTTCATTGTTTTTTCAAGTGGTAATTGCAACATATTCGCTACAGCTTCAATAGTAGAAGCATTTGGAGTATCTACGATTTGTAATTCTCCTAATGGCTCTACCTCTTGTTTCATAATGCCTGGTTTACCAATTTCAATATTGGCCGCATAATCACAAGATGTACAATGTACTATATCGGCTTCACCAGCTTCAGCAATGGCCATAAATTCATGCGTTTTGCTACCACCAATTGCTCCGCTATCGGCTTCAACTGGTCTGAAAGTAAGTCCACAGCGAGAGAAGATCCGACTATATGCATCGTACATAGATTGGTATGATATATCTGCACCGGCTTCATCGATATCAAAAGAGTACGCATCTTTCATAATAAATTCTCGACTGCGCATTAAGCCATAGCGGGGACGGCGTTCATCGCGGAACTTACTTTGAATTTGATATAAATTAACAGGTAATTGACGATAGGAGTTAATTTCATGTTTCACTAAGGTAGTAATCATCTCTTCATGAGTAGGTCCTAAGCAATACTCTACATCATGACGGTCATTGATGCGCATCATTTCTGCACCATAAGCATTCCAACGACCAGATTCTTTCCACATATCGGCAGGTTGCAAAATAGGCATCATAATCTCTTGAGCCATAGAACGATCCATTTCTTCTCGTACAATAGCTTCAATTTTTTTAATACTCCGCCAACCTAATGGTAAAAAACTATATAATCCATTAGCAACTTTACGCATAAATCCTGCGCGCAACATTAATTGTTGACTCACTACATCGGCATCAGAAGGAACTTCTCGCAATGTAGGAGCATATAATCTAGTGGCTAACATATTTTACTCCTCACTAAGTATTTCTAAATATTCGTCAATTTCTCTAAATAATGCGTCTACCAATTCTGCTTCAGGGACTGTTTTAAGAACTTCCCCTTTGCGGAAAACAATGCCTTGACCATTGCCACCGGCAATACCAAAATCAGCTTCTCGAACTTCTCCTGGACCATTTACAACGCACCCCATAACAGCAACTTTTATAGGTGCCGAAATAGTAGCTAATCGTTCTTCTACAATAGCGGCCATATCAAATAAATTGACTTGGCAACGACCACAAGTAGGACAAGAAATCATAGTAGCACCAAAGTTCCGTAATCCTAAATTTCCTAATATCCCTTTAGCTACTTCAATTTCATGAATGGGATCCCCTGTTAAGGATACGCGCAATGTATCACCAATACCATCTAATAATAAGGCCCCAATACCCATAGCAGACTTTATAGTCCCTTGCTTCACTGTACCAGCTTCGGTTACACCTAAATGCAAAGGATATGGTACTTTATCAGATAGTTTCCTATAGGCTTCTACCATTAACGGAACTTCTGTAGCCTTAATGGATAGTTTCATCTCTGTATAGTCTAGCTTTTCTAAAATACGTACATGTTCTAATGCCGTTTCTACCATGCCATCGGCTGTTGGATGTCCACCATGGGCTTCTAAAATATGTTCTGGCAGTGAACCTGCATTTACACCTATTCGAATAGGAATTTGTTTTGGTTTAGCCTTTTCAATGACAGCTAATACCTTGTCTTCTCCCCCAATATTGCCAGGATTAATACGAAGACCATCGACATTGTTATCAATAGCTTCTAAAGCTAACCTATAATCAAAATGAATATCTGCAATTAAAGGAATTTGAATGCCTGCGCGGACGGATTTTAACGCTTTTGCCGATGCCATTGTTGGCACTGCCACGCGAACTAATTCGCAACCAGCAGCGGCCAATCCATTAATTTCAGCAATCGCCTTTTCGGTATGCACTGGATCAGTAGTAATCATCGATTGGATACTGACTGGCGCATAGTCCCCAATTTTAACAGCCCCTACATGAATACCCTTTGTGGGCTTTCTAGTAATCATATATACTCCTTTAGATTATTGTATTACAATAATCGAATAATATCTTTTGTAGTGACATACACAAATAAAGCAATCATCATAGCTACGCCAGCCATTTGAATGTACATTAGTGCCTTTGGTGGCAATTTGCGTCGAGTAATGGCTTCTACCAAAATAATCACTAAATGGCCACCATCTAGCACCGGCAATGGTAATAGGTTGATGATTCCTAAATTAATACTTAACAGTGCTGCAAAAGCTAATAGTGGCACAAATCCTTGTTGCGCTACAGATCCAGCCATTTGAGATATCCCAACCGGTCCAGATAATTCAGCTTTTTCTGTGCCCATAATCATATCTTTCAAACCTAGTACCATAGATTCAATAATATGACCAGTTCTCTGTACAGCTAACGTAAAAGACTCCCCTACGCCAAGAGCTTGTCTATCAAAAGACGGATAAATACCAATACGAATGCCATTACCATCATCTTTAGGTACAACAGTCGTCTCTAAAGATTCACCATCTCGACTCACTACAATAGGAACACCATGATTAGCTTTTGTTTCTTTTAAAGTCACGGAAATGTCTTCCCATTTGGCAATTGGTTTATCATTAATAGATAAAATGACATCTCCATCTCGCAAATTAGCGAGCGCTGCTGGCTCCCCAGAAATAACACTTCCAATAATAGGCTTATCAGAAGTCGATAAGGAACCGACAAACACATTAATGCCAAAGAAAATAATGATGGCTAATAGAAAATTAAAAATTGCACCTGCAGAAATAACAATAAATTTCTGATAGGCTGGTTTATTATAAAAAGAACGATCATTTAATGGTTCTTCAGGACTCATACCAGCAATTCTATTAAATCCACCTAGTGGGATGGCACGAATAGAATATAAAGTTTCCCCATATTGAACTTTCACTAAGACAGGGCCAAAACCGATAGCAAATTCATCGACTTGCATTCCCGAAAGCTTGGCTGTAACAAAATGACCTAATTCGTGGATAAAGACGATGAGGCCAAATACAAATATTGTGGCTAATGCCGTTATCATATTATCTCCTATATATTATTTCATTAGCTATTTTGCGAGCCCATAAATCGACAGCTAATAAATTATCTAATGTAAATTCACTCGTATTCTCTGCTTTATCTAATACAGCAGTTACTATTTTATAAATATCGCCAAAACGAATAATATCATCTAAAAATGCATATACAGCTGTTTCATTGGCAGCATTAAAAATAGCAGGCATAAAATGTCCTGCTCTGCCTACTTCATAAGCTAATGCTAAGGCAGGGAAATCCTTTATTCTAGGCGGTATAAATTCGAGTTGTAATATCTCTTTAAAATCCAAATGATTCATATCTAACGGTAATCGTTTTGGATAGGTTAAGGCATATTGTATAGGCTCACGCATATCAGGATTGCCTAATTGCGCCAATATAGCTCCGTCCTTCATACGAATCATGGAATGTATAATGCTCTGTGGATGTACAACCACATCGATATGATCATAATCAAAACTAAATAACCAATGTGCTTCTATCACTTCTAAACCTTTGTTAAAAAGTGATGCCGAATCAATAGTAATTTTATTGCCCATATTCCATGTAGGGTGTTGCAAACAATCTGCTGCAGTGGCAGTGGCAATATCTTCACTTTTCCAATTTCGCAAAGGTCCACCAGAAGCGGTAAGAATCAAGGAGTCTACATTATCCTCATGTTGACCTTCTAAACATTGAAATATAGCACTATGCTCACTATCAATAGGAAGAATTTGTACATCATAGTCCTTAGCCAGACGAGTAATAAGAGGCCCACCAGCCACCAATGTTTCTTTGTTAGCAAGACCGATTGTTTTTTTATGTTGTATAGCTTCTACTGTAGGTTTAATACCTACAGCACCTACAATAGCGGTGATAACCATAGTTGCTTCCTGTAAAGTAGCCGCTGCTATCAAAGCCTCTTCACCGCCAATTAACTTTGTTGGCCCCGTATATTTTGATTTAAGGGTCGCATATGCTTCTTCATCAACAACACCTGCTAAAAGTGGTTGAAATTCATTAATTTGAGCTTCTAGTAATTCAATATTTTTATGAGCTACTAATGCCACTGCAGAAAACATATCTGGATGTTGTCTTATAACGTCTAATGTCTGCGTTCCAATAGAACCAGTACTGCCAAGTATACTTATATATTTCATAATTACCTTCTACTCTATTGTGAGACTTATGAATATAAGAAAATAAATAGTAATGTAGCTGGTGCTGTAAATAATAGACTATCAAAACGGTCTAATACGCCACCATGGCCAGGTAATAATACACCAGAATCTTTCACATTACATAAGCGTTTCATTTTCGATTCAAATAGATCTCCTAATGGCGCTAATATACCGCAAATTATTCCTACATAAATCCCCATAGAGATAGGTAAGAATGTGATAACTGCATATACTGCACCAGTTATAATACAACCAATAAATCCGCCAATAAATCCTTCTAGAGTTTTATTAGGACTAATATTAGGTACAATTCTATGTTTACCAAACGCTCGGCCTGCAAAATAAGCAAAGGTATCGCTAGCCCAAGTAGAAAATAACAGAAGCCATAATAGTACTACACCCCAAGCAGTTCCTTCCATAGGCATTTGCACTGTAGTATATAGCTCATTATGACGAATGAGTAACAACGATACAAATCCTAATACTACATAAAATAGTCCAAATATACTATAAGCAACACTAGTCATATTATATTTTCCAGTGCTGAAGGTTGTAATCATATAGAGTAATGCCACGAAAATAATCCCTATGGATATACTCATAACATAAGCATTAAACCATAGTGGTACAAAGATAGCGATAATCGCTAAAAATCCCCATAGAATAGGCAAGCGTAATCGCTTTTCTTTATAAAGAAATACGAATTCTCTCCATCCTAGTAAGGCTAATAATGTAATAACAATATCGTAGATTAATCCGCCTACAGTAATAGCACCTAAAGCAATAATAAAACCTATAATAGCTGTAATTACTCGAGTCTTAAGCATAGATTACTCCTCTTGAAGACCACCAAAACGGCGCTCTCTCTTTTGATAAGCTGCTACAGCCTCTAATAATGTTTCTTTCGTAAATTCTGGCCAATGCAAAGAGGTGAACCAAAATTCTGCATACGCTAATTGCCAAAGTAAGAAATTACTAATTCTATAGTCACTACTTGGTCGAATTAACAAATCTACATCACTAAATTCTTTAGTAAATAACTGTTCACTTACATAGCTTTCAGTAATATCATCACTTTGCAATGTACCACTTTTAACGGACTCTACCATCTTGCGCATAGCCCTTACTATTTCATCACGCCCCCCATAATTAATAGCTAATTGAAGGGTAAGACCTGTATTATTCGCTGTTAATTCTTCAGATTCTGCAATAATCTCTTGCAGTTCCTCTGAAAGTCCGTGAATATGTCCTATAAAACGAATACGAACATTATGCTCATGCATATAAGACACATTATTTTGTAAATATTCTTTAATTAGCGACATTAAGAAGGACACTTCTTGTTCTGGTCGCTTCCAATTTTCTGTAGAAAACCCATAAACGGTTAACGCTTTAATGCCAATTTCATCGGCACCTATAACGATTTGTTTTAACACATCTGCTCCAGCCCGATGTCCCATAGAACGTGGCATTCCACGGCGCTTGGCCCATCGACCATTGCCATCCATAATAATAGCAACATGGCGAGGTATATTCTGATCCTCGATAATAGGTTTCTCTGCAGATGATCGTTTAAATAATGTTTTTAGCATACATGACCTCCTGTGCATGGCCAAAGTCACTAGCAACCATCGGTCTATACAATAGAACATGTATTCCATCTTCATGGTCAGTGATGCGTGCTACATAGTATCCTTCAGAGGATACTTCAAAAAAACGATTAAAATTATCGCCTATGATTACCTTAAAAGGAATATGGGCAGCCCGCAATTGAGATTTTGCGAGCTGCCAAGGCATTCCCACAAGACTACTAGAATCAGTCATTATACTTCTAATACGTCCTTTTCTTTTACTGCTTTCAAATCATCGATTTGTTTGATTTTAGCATCCGTTAATTTTTGAATTTGCTCTAAACCTTCTTTAGCTTCATCTTCAGTGATTGTTTTCGCTTTTTCTTCTTTTTTCAATGTATCATTAACATCGCGACGAATATTACGGATAGCTACTTTTGCATCTTCTGCTTTTTTATGTACTAATTTAACGATTTCTTTACGACGCTCTTCTGTCAATTGAGGAATCGTTAATCGAATTTGTGCACCATCATTGCCTGGGTTCAGGCCAAGATCAGATTGCAAAATGGCTTTTTCAATAGCACCAATCATGCTTTTGTCCCATGGCGCTACTAAAATCATACGTGGCTCAGGAACAGAAATATTAGCCACTTGGTTAATTGGCGTTGGCGTACCATAATAATCAACCATAACTTTATCAAGTAATGCTACACTAGCGCGGCCTGTACGAATAGAAGCAAACTCATTTTTCATTGCTTCTATGGATTTATTCATACGCGTTTCTTGCTCTTGCAATAACTCTTTTAATTCCATAATATGTCTCCTTGTTTTGGAAGTTAATTTAACGACTATTCTCCACGAACGATTGTACCTACTTCTTCACCTTTAGCCGCTTTAGTAATATTACCTGGAATATCCATGCTAAATACGATAATAGGGATATTGTTATCTTTACATAAAGTAGTAGATGTAGCATCCATTACTTTTAATTCTTTTGCAATAATATCATTATATGTTAATTCGTCGAATTTAACGGCATTTGGATTTGTTTTTGGATCAGAATCATATACGCCATCGGCAAATTTCTTCGCCATTAAAATAGCATCTGCTTCAATTTCTGCTGCTCTTAATGCTGCTGTTGTATCAGTGGAAAAATATGGCTTCCCTAGTCCAGCACCGAAGATAACGATACGTTTCTTTTCTAAATGGCGAATCGCTCGACGACGAATATATGGCTCTGCCACTTCTTGCATTTCAATAGCAGTTTGTACACGTGTATCAACACCAGCTTGTTCTAATGCATCTTGCAATGCTAAGGAGTTCATAACTGTAGCAAGCATCCCCATATAGTCAGCTGTGGCACGATCCATACCTTGATTACTACCAGCTAAACCGCGCCATAAATTACCACCGCCAACGACAATAGCAATTTCTAAATCTGTACTTTTAGCGATATCTGCAATTTCTTTCGCAAATGTTTCTACTACATCTGGATTAATGCCAAAACCTTGGTCACCAGCTAGTGCTTCACCGCTTAATTTCAATACAATGCGTTTAAAATCTCTTTTTGCCATGTTTTAACTCCTCTATTGCAAAATAAGAGAACACTGTACGGTGTTCTCTTATTGTATCTTACTTATTTACCAACAGATGCCATTACTTCTGCAACGAAGTCATCTTGACGTTTTTCAATGCCTTCGCCCAAACCGTAGCGAACAAAACGGCGTACGTTGATGTTTTCACCGATTTTTGCAATGCTTTCATTAATGATATCTGTAACAGATTTGTCTCCATCTTTAATGAATACTTGTTCTAATAGGCAATTTTCTTTATAGAATTTTTCAATACGACCAGCTACCATTTTTTCCAAAACTACTTCTGGTTTTGGTTTACGGCCAGCTTTTACATCTTCTTCAGCTTCTACTTTAGCTTGTTCTAACAATACTTGGCGTTCGTGTTCAATAACAGATTCAGGAACTTCTTCACGGTTCAAGTATGTAGGGTTTGCAGCTGCGATTTGCATAGCAATATCACGTGCCAATGCTTGGAAATCATCAGTCTTAGCAACGAAGTCAGTTTCGCAGTTAACTTCTACTAACACACCAATACGACCACCAGCATGGATGTAAGATTGTACAACCCCTTCTGCAGCAATACGACCAGCTTTTTTAGCTGCTGCTGCTAAACCTTTTTCACGAAGAAGGTCAACCGCTTTATCGATATTACCATCAGTTTCTACTAATGCTTTTTTAGCATCCATCATACCTGCGCCAGTCATGTCGCGCAATTCTTTTACTAATGCAGCAGTAATTGCCATTCTTTTGTTACCTCCTAGTACTAATTAAGGTAAGGATATCCCTTACCTCAATTATATATGTTATAGATTTATCTTTCAAATAACCCCTAATAACGATTAACCGCGACCGTCTTGAACCATTTCAGTTGCGTCAGATACTGCATTCTCCAAAGCATCTTCAAAAGATTCTCCTTGACGACCTTCCAATACAGCATCCGCCATTTTAGATGCTAACAATTTAACGGCACGAATAGCGTCATCATTAGCTGGAATTGGGAAATCTACTTCATCTGGATCACAGTTAGTGTCAACAGTTGCCACTACAGGAATACCTAACTTTTGTGCTTCTGCAATAGCAATTTTTTCTTTTTTAGGGTCAACTACGAAAAGCGCACCTGGCATTTTAGGCATATCTTTAATACCGCCAAGGTATTTTTCAAGTTTATCCATTTCATGGCGAAGACCAATTACTTCTTTTTTAGGAAGTAATTCGAAAGTACCATCTTCAGCCATAGCTTCTAATTGTTTTAAACGTTTAATACGTGTTTCAATAGTTTTAAAGTTTGTCAACATGCCGCCTAACCAACGTTCGTTTACGAAGAACATGTTAGCGCGTAAAGCTTCTTCTTTAATTGCTTCTTGAGCTTGTTTTTTAGTACCTACGAACAAAATTACTTCGCCTTGGGAAGCAACTTCACGTAAGAAAGCGTAAGCTTCTTCTACTTTTTTTACTGTTTTAGATAAGTCAATGATATAAATACCATTGCGTTCAGTGAAGATGAATTTCGCCATTTTAGGATTCCATCTTCTAGTCTGATGACCAAAGTGTACACCAGCCTCTAATAATTGTTTCATTGATACTACTGCCATTGTGGCACCTCCTGTTAATTAACCTCCGTCGCTTCATCTTTCGGGTCACTCGAAATTGAGCACAGTACCGAAATCCACTGACGTGCGTATTTTTAATACTTTGGTATTTTATCACAAATATATGTGCTAAATCAAGCAATCTAATGATAAAATCGAGTAATTTATCTCAAAATCTAACCCCTTTAATTATTTCTGATAGCTTCAATCATAGCAGCCCGATCTGGAGCGCCAAATACGGCTGATCCTGCCACCAGAACCGTAGCCCCTGCCGCTTTAATAGGAACTGCTGTTTTATCATTAATCCCACCATCTACTTCGATAACAGCTGTCGTATTACCAGCAGCATCGAGCAATGCTTTAGCTTGCTTTACCTTTTCAATAGCTCTTGGAATGAAAGTTTGTCCTCCAAAGCCTGGATTTACAGACATAATTAAAATCATATCTAACTCGGCAGCTACATCTTCTAACGTCGATACAGGTGTACTTGGATTTAAAGACACTCCCGCTTTCATGCCAGACGATTTAATGTATTGAATTAAACGATGCATATGAGGCACTGTTTCCTGATGAAAAGTAAAATATTCCACACCAATTTTGGCATATTCTTCTACATAATCACTAGGATTAGTGACCATTAAATGCACATCAAACGGAAGTTTCGTATGTGGACGGATAGCTTTTACAATTGGGGCACCAAATGTTAGGTTTGGCACAAAGTGACCGTCCATCACATCGATATGAAGAAAATCAGCGCCAGCTAATTCGATGCTTTTAATCTCTTCCCGCAATATAGAAAAATCAGCAGATAACATAGATGGAGCAACTTTAATCATATTAAAACCTCTTTCTCTGATTTTTAATCTCTTCACGAATAGACATATAGGATTGATAACGACTCTCTCTAATTAAACCACTTTCTATGCCCGTTTTCACGCCACATACAGGTTCATGGTCATGGTAACAAGGACTGAATTTACAATCCGAAACATAGTCACCAAACTCAGGGAATAATGTAGGTAAACGTTCTAATGAAACATCGTTAAATTCAATAGCACTAAATCCAGGTGTATCCATAATAAATGAATGAGCATCTAAGCTAAAGAGAGAGGCATGACGCGTCGTATGCCTACCTCGTTTAATTTTTTCACTAATCCCCCCTGTTTGAAAGGAAAATTTAGGATCTACTGCATTGAGGAGACTACTTTTACCAACCCCAGAAGGACCAGCAAAAGCAGTAACCTTTCCAGATAATACATGTCGCAATTTATCTATATCGGTATTCATATATGCTGATGTAGTAATCACTGTATACCCTACAGATTGATAGAGTTCAAGAATTTCGTGTGTCTTATCATCTGCTAAATCATATTTATTAATGCACAATACAATAGGTATATCCGCATGTTCAATCATCACTAGCATCTTATCGAGCAACAATATATTGATATCTGGATCATGGGCTGCTACGACAAGAACAACTTGATCGATATTTGCTACAGCAGGGCGAACCATAGAATTGTGTCGCTCCAATATAGATTCAATTAAATTCTCATCGGAGAATTCAACATAATCCCCTACTAGAAGACTATACTTATCTTTTTTTAAGCGGCCACGAACTTTACATTCATGAACAATGCCGTCACCATCTTGAACGTAAAAATATCCGTTCATATTTTTAATCACTATACCAGTATTCATAGAACCTCTATAGTGCTGTATCTTGCACTAATGCTCCATCTAAATATACTTCTATGCGCACATTACCCACACCAGATACATTTCTAACAATTCTATCGCCCGGTTTATGGGCATCGTCATAAACAACTACAGAACCTTCGTCATCTTTGACAACAATACGTAACTCTTGTCGCTTAGCACCATTTGGTATCGTTACATCTACCGTACCTTTTACTCGATTCTCTTCTTTTTTAGGTTCTTCTTTTTTCTTTTCTTCTTTAAATTCAGTGGTCAAGTTTACAACTGAACCTTCTTCAATATCTTCACCAGCTTTAACGCTTTGATCGAGAACGACAGATTTTTCTTCTAACGAACCATCTACTTGATTCACACCTAAATTATGAGAGCCTAATACATCACGAGCATCTTTTAATGTCATCCCCACTAAAGAAGGCATTTTTATCTTTTTCGCTTTTGTTTGACTCAATACGATATCTACGGCCGTACCTTTGGCAACTTTAGAGTCTCCTGAAGGACTTTGAGAAATAATAATGTTATTTGGTTTATCCTCTATCGGCTGTTGCGTAATCTTACCTACTACAAGGCCGATGTCTTTTAATCTTTGACGCGCTTGATCAGCAGTTAAGCCCGATAGGTCTGGCACTGTAATATCGCCGACACCTTTCGATACGACTAAATGGATAGTCCGTTGTTCTTTTACTTTTTCACCAGCTCCCGGTGTTTGAGAAATAACTTGACCAGCTGGTACATCGACATTTGTTACTTCACTGGTGGAAACACGTAAGCGTTTATCTTCTAACATATTTCTAGCTACTGATGCTTGTTTACCTACTACATTAGGTACTTCTACTGTGGTATTACTCCAGAAATTACCATAACTCAAAAAAGCTCCTAAGAAAGCTATTAAGAAAATAATCGCTGCACTAAGTACAATATACTTCTGCGGAATCGATGCAATTCTATTTAACATAGTTTTTTTCTTACCCTCATTCGACATATCGTCATCTATTGTATTAAATTCTTCCATCGTGTCAGCGTTAACGGTAGGAATCATTTGGGTCGCAAAATCGTAAGGTTCTACTCGCTTTGTCTTACCAATAGTAAAACCTTGAGATAAGCGCAAATCACTAATCATATCTGTAATGGAGGCAAAACGATCCTTCGGATCTTTTTCTAAAGCTCGCAATACTACACCTTCTAATAATGGTGGAATAGAATGATTATGTCGCGTTGGTGGTGTTACTTTTTCTCTTACATGTTTTAACGCAACTGAAATCGGCGTTTCCCCTTCAAAAGGTACTTTCCCAGTTAACATTTCGTACAACACAACACCTAAAGAATAAATATCTGTGCTTCCATCAACAGATTTGCCACTTGCCTGTTCTGGTGATAAATAATGAGCTGACCCCATAATAGAATTCGTGTACATCATCGTATTAGTAGAGTTCATAGCTCTAGCAATACCAAAATCAGTCACTTTTACACGACCATTATCAGTAATAATTACATTATGCGGTTTAATATCACAATGTACGATTCCCATTGCATGGGCGTGTTCTAAGCCTTCTGCAATGGCAATGGTAAACTTAACCGCTTCATCAATGGACAGCGGGCCTTTTTCTTTAATGTACTCTTTTAATGTTTTCCCATCCACATATTCCATAATGATATAGTGTAAGCCTTGGTCAAATCCTACATCATACATATTGACAATATTAGGATGGTTTAATTTGCCTGCTGCTTGCGCTTCTCGTTTAAATCGAGCTACAAATTCTTCGTCGTTAGCAAAATTAGAATGTAATATTTTTATCGCCACTGGACGGCCTAACAACGCATCTTCCCCTAAATATACATCTGCCATCCCACCGGAACCAATCTTTCTGATTATGTTATATCGGTTGTCCAATATTATATCTTTTATATTCATAGTCCTTATTAATCTCCGTCTCTAGATTAAAGGGTACCTAAAATAATAGTTACATTATCACCAGCACCAGCTTCATATACAGCATCCATCATCTTTTGTACAGCTGCTTCATTATCAGTTGTACTAAGAATTATCTCTTTTATGACATCATCACTGACGTAACTAGTTAGACCATCAGTACATAAAAGAAGTCTAGAGCCTGGTGTAATGGAAATCGTGCCACTATCAACTTCCAATATATCGGCAGTCCCAATAGCTCTCGTAATTAAATTTCTCTGCGGATGTGTGAGCATTTCCTCTTTTGTAATTTCCCCAGAATCAAATAATTCTTGCACTACAGAATGATCCTTTGTGATTTGCTGCAATATAGTATCTTGGCAAATATATAATCGGCTATCACCTACACTAGCCCAGAATAATTGATTATCTACAACAGCAGCTACTACAGCAGTTGTTCCCATCCCAGATAATCTATCTTCATGAGCAACCCGCTGTATGATTTTTTGATTTGTCTGTAAAATCGCCTTTACTAAAGACTCTTCAGTAATTGGATTTGTTGTCTCTAAGGACTCTTTAATTTCATCAACTGCATAGGTACTAGCGATTTCGCCACCTATATAACCACCCATGCCATCAGTAACGGCACAAATATTTTGGTCAATGAAAAATCGATCTTCATTTTGCTGTCGCACTAAACCAATTTTGCTTAAACCAAATATATTATTCATGAATCTCCTCTTTTCGGCCATGAGCAACTTTCAATTGCCCACATGCGGCTTGTATAGCATCTCCCATTTCCTTTCGAATTGTAACAGAAAGGCCATAAGATGATACGATATCTTTAAATGTATTCATATTCTCATTAGACGGTTTATACAAGTCTATATGTTCATTACCATTAACAGGAATTAAATTGATATGACAATTTGGGAATTTCTTTCCAATCTCACCTAATTGATGTGCTTCTTTGAAAGATGCATTAACACCGTCAATCAAAATATATTCAAAGGTCACGCGTCGTTGTGTTCTCTCATAATAATAATGAACTGCTTCGAGCACTTCATCCAAAGCATGGTAAGCACCAACAGGCATAATAGTCCGTCGCACTTCATTTGTTGTAGCATGCAACGATAGAGCTAACGTTATTGGTAATCCCTCATCGGCTAATTTATAAATATTAGGAACCCAACCACATGTAGAGATCGTCATTTTACGATAACTTATATTGAAAACTGTTGGTTCATGGATTAATTGCAAGGCTTTCAATACATTATCGTAGTTTTGTAATGGTTCACCGGCCCCCATAACTACTAGTGAATGGATATCTTCTCCTTCTAATTGCGCAAATAGGAGGACTTGACTAACAATTTCAGCTACAGTTAAATCTCGAAATAATCCGCCTTGTGTAGAGGCGCAAAACACACAGCCCATAGCGCAACCTACTTGAGATGAAACACAAACAGAATTCCCATAATGTTGTTTCATTAGTACCGCTTCAATACGACTTGAATCAGCTAATTGGAGTAATAACTTCTTCGTTTTCCCATCAGGAGCCACTGATTCTGTCACAACCGTAGGCAATGAAATAGAACAATGTTCTATCAACCATTGTCTCAATTCTTTAGGAAATTGTGTCATCTCTTGAAAGTCAAAAATATGACGATGATAGATATAATCGATTAATTGTTTTCCTCTAAACTTAGGAATCTCATAGGATTCGAAGAGATTCTGCAACTCATCTAATGACTTTTCCAATAATTCAATCATAAATACTCCTATATAAGCTATATATTAGGACTGCTTAATCATGGAAACCATGAAAAAACCATCCATATGATCAATAGCTGGATTTGTAGTAATCATGCCATCTGTAGAAGATAATGGAAAATCACTAGGTACCATTTCTACAGAAAACTCACTATGTTTAGCAAGGAAAGCACGAACAACATCTTCGTTTTCCTTTTTATTCAATGTACAAGTGGAGTAAACAATTCGACCGCCAGGTTTTACAGTATTAGACGCCTTCTCTAATATATCCAATTGCAATGGTGGCAATTCTGAAAGAATAGATTCATCTTTTCTCCATCGCATATCTAATTTCTTTTGTAAAATACCTAAGCCTGAACAAGGCGCATCGACAAGAACTTTATCGAATTTCTCTTTCCAAGTACTAGGCAATTGGGTAGCGTCTTGTAATGTAGCAGATACAATATCAGCTCCTAAGCGCTGTGCATTATACTTCATAAGGTCTACTTTATGTTCGTAAATATCACAACTCATAATAGAACCTTCGTTCTCCATTAAAGCAGCCATGTACATGGACTTTCCGCCGGGAGCGGCACAACAATCTAAAATGCGATCCCCTTTTTGCGGATTCACTAGTCTCGCCACTAACATAGAGGCTTTATCCATAAATGTAATATGGCCATGGCTAACAGCCCTCGATTTTTCTAAACTGCCAATATGTTTATCAATATAAATCATATCCTTATAGTCAGAATCTTCTTCAATTACCCAATTATCTGTTCTTAATGCATTTATGCAAGAAGAACTATCTGTTTTTAAAGTATTAATACGAGCCGTCAGTCTCGGTTGTTCGTTGAACCAAGCACACAAGTTCTCTGTATATTCTTGACCAAACTCATTAACCCAAAGCGCAATGAGCCATAAAGGCATATTATAAATTAACGATATACGCTCTAACTCATCGGTGGCTAAATCATCAATACCAAGCGTACCTTGTTGCCGTATCACAGATCTAAGGATAGCATTGACGAATCCGGATAGTCCACGAGTTAGCTTTTTCGATAATGTTACAGATTCATTAACGGCTGCACTAGGGGGCACTTTATCCATGTATATAAGCTGATAAACGCCAAGCCGAAGAATCTCAACGGCCATAGAAGATAGTTTTTTCAGTGGACGCTTTGCCAAATGTACAATAATAGCGTCTAAATAATTTCTTCTCCGCAATACACCATAAACGAGTTCTGTAAAAAATCGTCGATCTAAATCAGAGAGATTATATCGTTGTATATACTCTTGTAATGTAATATTCGCATATGCACCATGACGATTGATATCACTTAAGGCTTTTACAGCTAACAAACGAATATTTTGTTTTTGAGATGTGTCTATATGTCCCATAATCTTCCTTACTGTGCATATCTTTTATAAATTTAGAGTCATGAATATAGTCATTACTTATTAATAACTTTTTCTATAGCAATTCGTACATTTTGTAAATCAATTTTTGTATTATAACAAGGCCCATTAGGTCGCTCATTAAGTACACCTATGACAGGAATTGGAAATACGTCGACCATACCGCTCGCCAAATCTCGTTCACAGGCAATGGCAATGACAAGTTCTGGTTTAGCAGATTTCACCTTCATGCGCGCTAATGTGCCACCAGTAACGACGATAAATTGACATCCATATTCCTTTGCCAGACCTAACAAGCCACCTACGTCACATTGACCACATTCTTTACAGTTATAAACGTCATGAGTGACTTTGTGAATGCAATCACTTTTTTGCAAGCAATGAGGTGTGAGCAATAAAATACGGTCTGGTGAAATCGAATCCCCATCGAGTAATACTAAATGATTAATTAAGCTAATCATAGACTGTCGTAAGGAATCTTTTGTTACGCCTCCCACAATAGATCCTATGGTTAACGTAATAGGAAATAGAGCGTAAATAAAACGATTCGATAAACGCAATAAAAATGGATGTATCTTCATACCTAGTGAAGCTAGCACTAATACAAGCCATAAGGTAATCATTAAAATAATGATTATAGCTCCTATCATTTCAAAGATTATAGCCCATATATAAGATAGTCGCTCTAATCCAGGCCACATAACATACATAAAGAAAACAATAATGCTAACTAATAGCAAACAAGTTACGCCCGACAGCTGTATATAAAGGCTATAGTTTTTATTATTCACATTATCCTTTGTCAAAAGCCATCCCACCTTTGATTTGGTGTCCGTTAATAAAATCTTGAGCAGTCATGCGCTTTTTGTTTTCTGGTTGAATTTCTGTAATTAAAAGATAGCCATTATTTCCTGTAGCAACAATCATACCACCTACGGTAGATACGATTGTACCTGGTTCATCTGCATCACTAACAGATAGATATTTCCCATTCACTTCAATAGTATTAGCACTAGCAATGATAGGGATAGCTTTCCATACTTTTAATCGCTTTCCACTTAAATAGGTATAACAACCTGGTGTTGGATTTAACCCGCGAATGAGATTAGCAATAGTCACCCCATCTTTAGTCCAATCAATATGTCCCATATCTTTCGTAATCTTAGCGGTATGTGTAGCAGCGTCATCATCTTGAGGGATACTTTGAATAGTACCTGCTACCCATTTATCTAGTACAGGATTAATTGTTTCTGCTCCTAGTTTAGCTAGTCGTTCAAAAAGCTCACCTGTCGTTTCGTTAGGACCAATATCTGTTTCGACGATATCAATGATATCCCCTGTATCAAGACCATCATCCATATGCATAATAGTAACACCTGTCTTACTATCACCGTTTAAAATGGCATAATGAATTGGTGCTGCCCCTCTGTACTTTGGCAATATAGAAGCATGCACATTGATACAGCCATATTGAGGGAATCGAATGAGCCATGGCGGTAAAATTTTACCATACGCAATAACTACCACCACATCCGGCTCTAAAGCCATCAGCTCTTCTTTTACCGCTTCATCTTTTAATGTGTGCGGTTGAAAAATTGGTAGTCCTAATTCTAAAGCAGCCATTTTAACAGGAGGCTTCTGTAATTGTTTGCCACGGCCCTTTTCTTTATCTGGTTGGCAATACACTCCTACAATATGATGGCCCCATTCTGCTAATGCTTTCAAAGTAGGCACAGAAAAATCAGGCGTACCCATAAATAGAACACGCAATGTTTCGTTAGACAATTTCTTTCTCCTCTGGATGATCTGCAATTAATCGCAAGTTTGTCGCCTTTTCAATAAATAAATAGCCTTCCAAATGATCAATTTCATGTTGGAAAATACGTGCCAAGAAGCCTTCTGCTTTAATCGTTACTTTTTTGTTATGTTCGTTAATCCCTTTTACAGTAATTGTTTCATATCGTTCTACATCACCAAAATAACCAGGAACGCTTAAACAACCTTCTGGTCCAATTTGAGAACCTTCAGCACGAGTGATTTCAGGATTAACAAGAGCAATCAAACCACTGCCTGCATGATCGTCAACAACGATAATACGCAATGATTCGCCTACTTGTGGTGCAGCTAAACCTACACCTTCTGTAGCATACATAGTTTCTGCCATATCAGCAATTAATGTACGCAATTTTTTATTTACATGTTCAACTGGCTTTGCCACCTCTTTTAATACAGGGTGACCTGCCTTTACAATATCTAAAACTGCCATATATTTCCTCTTTATCAAATAGGATCTACATCAATAAGAAGACCTTCTTGTGTAAAAATCCACGAATTATATATATATTCTTTTAATTCCTTCAAGTCCATACCGCGAATCATAATAGATAATCGATACATATTGCGAATTTTTTTGATACCGCTTTCATAAGGACCTATAATTTCAATGTCATTACTTTGAAAATGCGAGTCCAAATCGGTTACTATGCGCTGTGCAATATCACTCACCATGTCTTCTTTTTCATGGCGTACGACCATATATATCATATCTTTGAAAGGCGGATATCCTAGTTCACGACGATTTGCAATTTCTTCATTATAAAACCCTTCATAATCATGAGCCTTACTCTTTATTATAGCATAATTCAAAGGATTATATGTTTGGATTACAACGCGTCCCTCTTTTTCACCACGTCCAGCACGACCCGATGTTTGGGTAAGCAAATCGAAAGCTCTCTCTGAAGCGGAGTAAAGCGGAATATTTAGTACTGAGTCTGCCGTTAGTATACCTACCGCAGTGACATCTTTAAAATCATGACCTTTAGAAACCATTTGAGTGCCTAGCAAAATATCGTATTTGTGATTTCCAAAATCGCGGAGAATATCTTCGGCTAAATGCTTCCGTCTCGTTACATCTTGATCTAACCGAGCAATACGAGCCTCTTTAAAATGACGACGTAATTCTTCTTCTACTTTCTGTGTGCCAGATCCAAAGAATTTAATTTTTTTACTGGCACACTTAGGACACATAGTGGGAATTGGTTCATGATGATCACAATAATGGCACCGAAGTTCTTCACCTTCTTGATGATATACCATAGACACCGAACAATGAGGACACATTATAGTCTCACCACAATCGCGGCACATAACAAAAGTACTATAACCACGGCGATTTAAGAGCATAATCATTTGATTTTGCTCTTCTAACGTACTTTCAATTAATTCCATCATGGCATCTGAAAAAACTGAGTAATTGCCACGAATCATTTCCTCTTTCATATCGATAATATGAACTTCCGGCATAGGCTGTTCATAAATACGATAAGGCAATTCTAGCAATGTATATTCTTTTTCTTGCGCTTTATAGAAAGAGACTATAGATGGCGTAGCAGAGCCAAGTATAACAGGACATTGGTGTGCCTTAGCGCGCCACAACGCTACATTTCTAGCATGGTAACGAATCATATCTTCTTGTTTGTACGATGTATCATGTTCTTCATCTAACACAATCAATCCAATATCTTCAGCTGGTGCAAATATAGCCGAACGAGCACCGATAATGATGTGACTATCTTTTCTTCGAATCCGTTCCCAATTATTATTCCGTTCGCTAATAGTTAATTTACTGTGGAATACAACAACTTCTTGTCCAAAAGTCTTTACAAATCGTCGTACAATTTGGTCGGTCAACACAATTTCAGGAACTAAAATAATAGCAGTCTTCCCCTCACCTATACAGCGGGCGGCCGCTCTCAAGTACACTTGTGTTTTACCACTCCCTGTCACACCGTGAAGTAAAAATGGTTCATAACGGTGTTCATCAATAGCTTGTTGTATGGGCTTATAAACAGACGCTTGTGCATCAGTTAAAGGAATATCTTCTTCCTTACTTAATAGTTCTGTAAAAGTCGTTTTAGTATCTTTAAAACGAGACTCAATAGAAATACCTGGTTCAGCCGCTACTTGTTTAATCACCATATGGGAAAAGCCTTTAGCTCGCAATAATGATTTAGGAGCACCGCCAACTTCTATTAAGTAAGCCGCTAACTCCCTTTGTTTCTTTTTCTTAGGACTAAATTGAGTAACCGAAAATTCTGAAGAAACAACGAGCCACTCCTCTTTTGGTGCATCATAAGATTTCAATGTTTTATGAACCGTAAAGAGTCTCAATGCATCGCCATAAGAGCAAAGATAATACTGACTAATCTGTTTCGCTGTATCCATCATTTCCTTCGTAAACCACGGTTCACTATCCAAAACCTGAATAATGGCGCGAAGAGCAAAGTCGGGAGCTTCTGTTAACTCTTCATAACCAATGAGGATACCTTCTTCGCGACTACCACCGAGAGGGACTAATAGACGTGTCCCAGAGGCAACATCGCCAAATTTATCTGGCAATATATAGCTTAATGGTTTATTTAATTGTTTAGCAGGGCGATTAATAATTACCTGTGCAACACGCATTAGTCCACCTCCTTTAACCTTTACATTATATCATGAAAAGAGAATAAAATAAGACCCTAGTACTGTGCTAGGGTCTTATGTAAATCTTATAAACCTGCTTCGTGACGAAGAGTATCAGCTTTATCTATACGTTCCCATGGTAGGTCTACATCAGTTCTACCAAAATGGCCGTAAGCCGCTGTTTTACGATAATGTGGTTTTAATAAATCAAGCATTTCAATAATACCTGCTGGACGCAAGTCAAAGTGCTTTTTCACTAATTCTTCGATTTTAGCTTCTTCAATATGAGCTGTACCAAATGTATCGACTAAAACAGATACTGGTTTTGCTACACCAATGGCATAAGCAACTTGCACTTCACATTTATCAGCGAGGCCTGCAGCTACTACATTTTTCGCTACATAACGAGCGGCATAAGCTGCAGAACGGTCAACTTTGGAAGGATCTTTACCAGAGAATGCACCACCTCCATGACGAGCCATACCGCCATAGGTATCTACAATAATTTTACGGCCTGTTAAACCAGCGTCACCATGTGGGCCGCCAATAACAAATCGGCCAGTAGGATTGATGAAATATTTAGTATGTTCATCCACAAATTCAGCTGGCAACGCTGCGTCAATTACATAGCGTTTTAAATCAGCTTTAATTTGCTCTTGTGTAACTTCTGGGCTGTGTTGTGTGGAAATAACGATAGTATCAATACGTTTCGGCTTTCCATCAACGTATTCTACCGTAACTTGTGTTTTACCGTCTGGACGTAAATATGTTAATGTGCCATCTTTACGAACTTCTGCTAAACGACGAGATAAACGATGGGCCAAAGAAATCGGCAACGGCATTAATTCTGGCGTTTCATTAGAAGCGTAACCAAACATCATACCTTGGTCACCAGCACCAATTTTATCGAGCACTTCCCCATGACCTTCTTTAGATTCTAAAGCCTCATCAACGCCCATAGCGATATCAGCAGATTGCTCATCGATAGATACAAGTACGCCACAAGTATCGCTATCAAAACCGTATTTTGCACGAGTATAACCGATTTCTCGAATCGTATCGCGAACGATACGTGGGATATCTACATATGTAGTAGTGGAAATCTCCCCTACTACATGAACTAAGCCAGTTGTTACTAGCGTTTCGCAAGCCACACGTGCTTTTGGATCTTTTTCAATAATCGCATCCAATACAGCATCAGAAATTTGGTCTGCTATTTTATCTGGATGGCCTTCAGTTACAGACTCAGAAGTAAAAAACATATGTTTTTCTGCCATTTGTTCCTCCTATAATAAAAAAATCCCTCATGGTCTCTCATGAGGGAGACCCATCTATCAGTCTAGGACTGTTGGATTTAGCACCTTCTTCTATAAAGGGTTGCTGTAGCTTCACTGGGCCTATCCCTCCACTACTCTTGATGAGTTAAAAACTTATGTACAATTCTAACCTATTTAGTTTCAAAAAGCAAGCAACTTCTAAGAAGTAACTATTTATGAGCCGATTCTGTTTCTATATACCGTTCAGCTTTCTTTAAAGCCCGTTCAAATTTACGCCACATATGATGACGCCCTAATACGTCTAAGAAATCAGTTTTATACATTTCTCGTCGAATCTCGTAGTTTGCATCACTAATTAAAACGATAATATTTCGTTTTTTTAATTCTTCTACAATACTACTCAATACACGAAGACCTGTTAAATCAACAAAAGGAACTTCATTTAATCGAACGATAAGCACCTTAGGATCTTGATTAATGGATTTCAATACTTTTTCAAAGGCCGTAACAGCACCGAAAAACAACGGCCCTTCTACAGTATAGACCATAATATCAGGATGAATATGAAGCTCATGTTGCACTTCTGCCGATAACTCTTCACAGCTCACTTCGTGAATATCTATAGTATTTACCATTCTACGCATAAATAATAATACTGATAATATGACGCCTACATTAACAGCTACTACTAAATCTGTAAAAATAGTTAAGAAAAATGTAAGAATTAATATAATCTGGTCTTGTCTCGGAGCTAAGCGAATCATCTTAATAAAACGAGGAGCATCGCTCATTTTATAAGCTACTACAAATAGTATAGCCGCCATGGAAGCAAGCGGAATATATATGGCATAGGGCGCTAAAAACAATAATATAGCAATTAGCACAATGCCGTGTACAATGCCAGCAACTGGCGAATTACCACCTTGTCGGATATTTGTCGCTGTCCGTGCAATAGCACCTGTTGCAGCAATACCACCTAGTAAAGGAGTGACAATATTAGCCAATCCTTGACCCAATAATTCCGTATTCGATTCATGTTTTTGGCCACTCATACCATCTGCAACGACAGCAGATAACAAAGATTCAATTGCTCCTAGCATTGCTATTGTGAAAGCAGGACCAATGAGTGCTAGCATTTCATCGAGGGAAAAAACAGGTATCGTTAACGATGGTAAACCTTGAGGAATACCGCCAAAGGCAGAGCCTATAGTGCTAACGGTAGGAAACTGATAATACGCTTGTATCATAGTAGCCACTACCATCGCCACAATCGGGGCAGGCACTTTGTTTCCTATAGAAAATTTAGGAAACACTAATAAAATGAATAAACTTAACAGAGAAATCCCTAATGTAGGAATATCAGAATATGGCAATGATTGGATCATTCCCCACAACTTTTGATGAAACTGTTCTACATAAGGTAGTGTAGGAAAGCCGAAAAAATATGGCCATTGACCAATCCAAATAGTAACGCCAATACCAGCGGTAAAGCCCATAATCACAGGGGTAGGAATAAATCGGATAACCGTACCGAGTTTAGCAAAGCTCATAAAAATAAGCATAACCCCTGCCATAATCGTCGCCACTTGAAGACCTCTTATACCATGATTGGCTACAATGCTACTCAAAAGAACTACAAAAGCCCCCGTAGGGCCAGCTATTTGAACTTGTGAACCACCAAAGAGAGAGACTAAAATCCCTGCTACAATAGCAGTATAAATACCAGCTTGTGGTGTAACCCCGCTAGCAATAGCAAAGGCCATGGCCAACGGCAAGGCTACGACGCCCACTACAAGACCAGCTATTAAATTATTTCCCCATTGAGAAGGCTTTAGAGAACCTTGAGAATATGCTTTTTGTATAGCAAACATGGTATACGCTTCTTTCTTTTATTTATCCTTATTCCTCAACAATGTAGATACTTCTTTAATAATAGCAGCAGCTAATTCTGTCTTTTTCATATTAGGGATGACTTTAGATGTTCCATGAGGGTAGACAAAATATCCTTCATTTGTATCTACATTAAAGCCTGCATTAGATTTGCTCACATCATTGGCAACGAGCATATCTAAATTTTTCCGTTTCACTTTATCTTCCCCATAGGCCAATACATGCTCAGTTTCAGCGGCAAATCCCACTAATAGTTGATCTTTTTTTCGTTCCCCTAAACCTTGTAAAATATCTGGGTTTTTTACTAGTTCTAAGGTCATAGAATCCATTTTCTTTATTTTTTGTTCCGCCTTATTAGCAACTCTAAAATCAGAAACAGCAGCAGCCATAATCACTACATCTGTATTGTCATAATAGGAATCAACAGCAGCTTTCATAGATTCTGCAGAATCAACAGGAATATATTCTACCCCTTGAGGTACATCTAAGGATGTAGGAGCGCTCACTAAAATTGTTCTAGCCCCTTGTTTAGCAGCTTCTGCAGCAATGGCATAACCCATTTTCCCACTGGAATGATTCCCAATATAACGAACAGGATCAATATATTCTTGTGTACCTCCAGCAGTAACAAGAACAGTCTTATCTTTCAATAAGCCGTTCCCATCTATTACCTGGAGTTCCTGCGTTAACCACGATACGATTGCCTCTGGTTCAGGTAATCGACCGACACCAGTAACGCCACAAGCAAGCCATCCGGATGCAGGTTCCATAATATGGTAGCCCAGCTGTCTTAAACTTTCTAAATTGCGTTGTACAATAGGATTCTTATACATTTCGCTATTCATAGCAGGACAAAGAAATTTAGGTGCTGGTGTAGCCATAATGGTAGTTGTTAACATATCGTCAGCAATGCCAGCATTAATCTTCCCAATTACATTGGCCGTAGCAGGAACGACAATATACGCATCAGCCCAAGTAGCCAGAGCAATATGTTCTACATTCCAATTATGAATCTCTTCCCACATATCAATAGCAACAGGATGTCCACTAATTTCTCCGAAGGTTAGAGGCGTTGCAATATGCGTAGCATGCTCCGTCATCACTACTTTTACTTCTGCTCCAGCTTTGCGCAAACGGCTTACTACTTCAATTGCTTTGTATGCTGCAATCCCTGCAGATACACCGACAATAATGTGTTTCCCTTCCATAATTCTCCTTTTAAAAATTCCTTGTACTCCAAAAGAATACAAGGAATTGATTGTATTTATTTAATACCTTCTTTAGTTCGTTTATAAGATACTTCGCCTTCAGCAATTTCATAAAAAGCCAAAGATACTGGTTTATCTGTATGATGAATATCAGTTGCCAAACATGGTTCACCATCAGTTAATTCTCGAGCGCGTTTCGCTGCTAACGTAACTAATGTATATTTGCTATCTACTTGTTCTTCTAATCGTTTCAATGGAGGTTTTACCATCATATTATCACTTCTCCTTAGACTCTTGGTATTGTTTATAAATATACTGAATTTGTTCTTTATTACGACTAATTTTACATGCTTCTGCGCGTAAAATAGAAGCTACTTTTTCTGATGCTTCTTCTAAATCGTCGTTCACTACAATGTAATCGTATCGATGGGCTAAGGCTAACTCTGAACAAGCCATGGATAAGCGTTTATCGATTACTTCTTTTGCATCGGTACCTCGATTGTGTAACCGCTCCGATAATTCACTTAAGGACGGTGGTACAATATAAATAAAGACGGCATCGCTAAAGCGCTCCTTTACTTGCATAGCTCCTTGAATATCGATTTCTAATAATACACTTTTACCTTCGTCAAGTAAATCCATAACGTGCTGTTTCGGTGTACCATAGTAATTATCATATACTTTAGCATATTCTAAAAATGCATCTTCTGCTAGCAAAGCTTCAAATTCTTCCTTGCTACGGAAGAAATAGTTAACGCCTTCTTCTTCCCCTACACGCGGTGCTCGTGTTGTCATAGATACAGAATATACTAAGTTTGGCATTTCACTGCGTATATTGGAACAAATTGTTCCCTTTCCTGCACCTGAAGGACCAGATACGACGATTAATAATCCTCTGTCTGACATATGAACTCCTAATCTTCTGCAGATTCCTCTTCTACTTCATGTTGTACAATACGGTTAGCTACCGTTTCCGGTTGAATAGCAGATAAAACGATTTGACCACTATCCATAACTAATACTGCACGAGTTTTGCGGCCATATGTAGCATCAATGAGGAGACTTTTATCTCTTGCGTCTTGCACCATTCGCTTAATAGGCGCCGATTCTGGACTGATAATAGCGATAACGCGATTGGCAGACACCATATTACCAAAGCCAATGTTTAGTAATTGGATACTCATTATAGGCCTCCTTATTCTATATTTTGAACTTGTTCTCTAACTTTTTCTAATTCACATTTTAGTTGTACCACTCGATCTGTAATAGATAGGTCCATCGCTTTCGAACCGATTGTATTAATCTCTCGATTCATTTCTTGAATGATAAAATCTAATTTACGACCTATTGGTTCATCCTGTATAAGTGTGTTCCCTAATTGTACCACATGAGACCTGAATCGGACAATCTCTTCTGTTACATCTGTTTTATCAGCCACAATCGCAACTTCTTGTAAAATACGATCTTCAGAAATGCTTACATCTTTGGAGGCTAATAGATCACTTATTTTACCTTCTAATGATACTTTATATGTCTCTAATATATCTATCTTATGGTCATCTATATAGTCTATACTCGTCGTCATATGTGAAAGCATATCTAATAAGGCTTGTTGTATATTGCCCCCTTCATCCCTTCTCATATGAATGAGTTGATCTAACGCTTCTTTTGTAGTATTCACCACAAGGCTATCGATCTCCTCTTCTGGTATTGATTCTTCCTTATATTGAATCCAATCTTTAGAAATAGCTAGCACTGCTTGAAGCGGTACCTCTGCCATGGATGGATAAAAGCCTTCTTTTACTAATAGTTCTTGAATTTGTTCTTTTAAAGCACTGTTTACAGAAAAATCGTTACTATCCTCTATCTGCCGCTCCAATATAATGGACACGTCAACTTTACCACGATGAATTGTGTCTTTTATAAGCTTTCTCAGAATATGTTCAATGTGATTTAATTCTTTAGGGCTACGAACATTAATATCTAAAAAACGAGAATTTACCGATTTAATTTCTACCGTACATTGTAATCCTTTAATCATATTGGAACTTCGTCCAAATCCAGTCATACTTTTCATGAGAGCCTCCCTTTTTATTTATTGTAACACAACTGTAAAGAAAGCTATGTTATACTTATATACGTAACTCTATACTATGAGAAAGGAGTACTATGAATTTAGATGGATTAACCCTCTCTGTACTATGCCGAGAACTTAACGAGCAATTACAGTCAGGTCAAATACAACGTTTATATCAAATCGATAAACATACATTACTTTTTAAAGTACGAGCTTTCAACAATGATGTGAATCTTGTTATTACTGTTGGTGCAAATCCTGCTATTTATATAAGCAAGCCCATTCAAGATTTGCCGAAAGAACCGAGTTCCCTCACTATGTTTCTGCGCAAACACATTGAAAGCAGCCGTATTACAAAGGTGGAGCAAATTAATGGGGACCGCATTCTATGCGTACATCTCGATAAGTTGGAACTAGACGGATCCATTGCAACTACACAAATTTACATAGAATTAATGGGCAAATATTCAAATGCGATCTTTGTTCAACAAGGTATAATTTTAGAATCACTTATCCATGTATCACCTATTATGAATCGAGAACGATCCATTGGTCCTAAGTTAACCTATGAATTACCACCTAATGCTAACCGCGTTTCCCTTTTCGATTTTAATCACCTAGAAATCGTCAATCTCATTAAATCTTTTGGCGATGGCACGGTAGCACAAACAATTCGCTATATTTTTAATGGTTTCGGCAAACATTTACTAGACTATGTGCTAAAAAAAGTTCACTTAAATGGTAATGAGTCTATTGATTCTATTGAACGCGACCGTATTGAACAATTAGCATTAAGCCTTATAGACTTACAAGAGCAATTAAAGCATGCTAGCTATTTATACGACTATGAATTGAATGGAAAGTCTGTACTTTCACCAATTAGATTAGACGAAGGCACCTTACAACATACTTATACCACTATATCAGAAGCTATTGAACAAGAAATAGTTGCCAAAGGTTCTATTCATACAGCCGATCGAGAATTAGAAAAAATTATTACTCACGCCATTGCCAAAGAAGAAGTACGTCATCAAAAAATTCAAGATGAATTAAATGACACCGATAAAATGGAAACCTATAAATTATACGGCGATCTACTCATGATTAATAGCTATTTACAAGTTAAGTATGAATCATCTGTAGAAGTACAAAACTTATTGGCTGATGATAATAAAATGATAACTATCCCTTTGAAACCACAATTGACTATTGTAGAAAATGCACAATGGTACTATAAACTGTATACGAAATTAAAAAATCGTATAGTTAGTGGCCGTTATCAATTAGACCAAAGTAATATTAAGCTAGACTATTTACAATCGATTTTATATAGCTTCTCCTTAGCGAATACGCGAGAAGCATTAGAAGAAATTCGTCAAGAATGTATGGATGCAGGGATCATCAAAAAATCTAAAAAACCATTATCTTACAAGTTAGATAAGTCCAATTATATTCATCTTGAAATACCTGAAGGCGACCTCTATATTGGCCGAAATAATCAGCAAAACGAATATCTTACGCATCGCTTTGCCAAACCTACCGATATGTGGTTCCATACTCAAGATATTCAAGGCTCTCATTTGATTTTACGACCGAACCAAGAACTTGACGATATGGTAATTTCTCAAGTGGCCAAATATGCAGCATACTTTAGTAAAGCTCGCCACACATCTAAAGTTCCTGTAGATTACACGTATATTAAAAATATTAAAAAACCGCCTAAATCGCCGTTGGGCATCGTTATTTTTAGTACCCATCAAACGATGATTGTAGAGCCAGAGAAGCCACCGATGTATGATGAGTAGTCAAATCTAATAAACTATAGGCCTTCAAGGACAACTGACAAGATATGGCACTAAGTATTATCAAAACAGATTAATAAAATCCACTAAAAAGATAAAAATAGCATAAAAAAAGGGCGAGTTAATCCGTTGTGATTAACTCGCCCTTCTTTACGATTTACAATGACGCCTATTATTCAGCTTTTTGTTCGTTTTGTTTTAAGCTTTCACGATTTTGGCGAAGGCTTTCTAATGTTTTTTCCAAATTATTTTCTACGTATTTCAATACGTCACCAGCATATTGTAAAGAGCTAGATTTCAACTCTTCAGAAGATTGGTTGGCAGCATTGATAATTTGGTTAGCTTGTTCCTGTGCTTCTTTTACAAGTTCACTTTCAGCAGTTAATTTAGCAATATATTCTTTTGCTTGATCGATGAGTACTTCTGCTTGACGTTGTGCATCAGCAAGGACTTTATCTTTTTCTGCTACAATGCGACGAGACTCTTCTAATTCAAGAGGCAAAGATTCTTGAATGGCATCGATAATGCGAATGATTTCATCTTCTTCTACCATTCGTTTTGTAGTCATAGGAATACGGCTACTGGATTCAATAAGCACTTCCAAATCTTCAAGTAATTTTTCTGTTTTCATACAATTCACTCCTATTTTTGATTACTACGATTACGAAACCGTTCTTCTAGTTTTATCCTTACATCATCAGGCACAAGACCTTCTAAACGACCGCCAAATTTGGCAAGTTCTCGGATACCTGTAGAGCTGACAAAAGAATATTTATTATTCGTCATAATAAATACTGTTTCAATGTCATCATCTAAATATTTTGAAAAAAGAGCTCGTTGAAACTCGTATTCAAAATCGCTAAGCGCTCGTAAACCACGAATAATAATAGTGGCATTTTTCGACTTAACATATTCGTTCAGTAATCCACCAGTACAATCGATTTCTACATTATCTATATGCTTAACGGAGTTTCGAATCATCTCTACCCGCTCGTCCATAGTGAACAATGAATTTTTATTAGGATTCGTACTGACAGCAATAATTAATTTATCGACTAAACGACTGCCTCGTTCAAAAATGTCAATATGACCATTCGTTACTGGATCAAAACTTCCCGGACAAACTCCAATTCGCAAAGGTCTAACTCCTCTCACGAGATTTCACATAATAGGATACTAAAGTGTATCCAAACTTCTGCTCTTTTATAGATTCCCAATGATCTGGTACTGTAAATGTTTCGTCCTTATGATGTTCTAAAATAAGAACACCTTCAGGGGCTAACAAATCATGACCATCTACTAAATCAATAGTACTTTGAATGAATCCTTTTTCATAGGGAGGATCAGAAAATATATAATCAAATTGCTGATTATCTATAAAAGGCATGACTTGCGAAATCTTCTTTGGTACAATTGTCAATTCCTTTTCTACCCGGCAATGCGTTGCATTTTCTAATATGAGTTTCCCTGTCTTCATGTCTACTGCGACAGCAGAAGAAGCTCCTCGACTTAACGATTCAATGGCCAGAGCACCGGTACCAGAAAATAAATCTAATACTGATGCACCTCGGATACCACGATTACTAAGTACATTGAAAATACTTTCCCGAACCCGGTCCAAAGTAGGGCGCGTATCAATCCCCTTTGGTGCTTTTATAGTATGACCCTTTGCAGTGCCTCCAATAATCCGCATACAATCCTCTCAAGATTATAATACTCATTAATTATAGTATATAAATAAGTAAAATAAAAGTACCTTTTCAGATTAAGACACTTCTATTTTACTATTTCTACTCATTAATTCTTGTATAGCTAATGTAGGAGATTTTTCTTCGTATAGAACTTCATATAAAGCCTGTGTAATAGGCATATCTAAGTTTCGCTCAAGAGCTATATTCCTAACAATACGAGTAGCAAAAAAACCTTCTACCACCATCTTTGTATGGTTCATAATATAATCCATAGAATGACCTTTTGCTAATGATTCCCCTGCTTTCCGATTCCGACTATAAGGACTCATACAAGTAGCAATTAAATCTCCCATGCCCGCTAAACCAGAATAGGTTTCTTTTTTAGCCCCTAATGCTACACCAAATCGAGTCATTTCATGGAGCCCTCTTGTTAATAATAAAGCTTTACTATTGTCCCCTAATGACAAACCCTCTACGATACCAGCGGCTAAGGCTATAATATTCTTAGTAGCACCTCCCAGCTCAACACCAACGATATCATCTGTAGTATAAATACGAAATTCTTGGCAGTGTAATGCTTGTTGCACTTTCTCTGCTATATCTATAGCTTCTGCGCCTATAACGGCAGCAGCTGGTAAGTTACGCGCTATTTCTTCAGCATGGTTTGGTCCTGACAAAGCTACTAGATGCGTACCCTTCCCACGGAGTTCTTCCTCTACTACAGTAGTTAATAATTTACCTGTCGACTGTTCCACACCTTTTGAGCAAAGCACAAAGATTTGATCTTTTTTTACGAAATCCTTAATGCTCTGCAATGTATTACGCACATGTATAGATGGTGTCACAAGAAGTACTATATCTGCACTTTCGATGGCATATGTAAGGTCAGTGCTAATAGTAAGCGCCTTTGGTAAACGTACACCAGGCAAATAGTCTTTATTTTCTCCAGTTTCCTCTAGAAGTTTCGCGAATTCTGGCCGACGGCAGTAAAGTGTCGTTTCATTGCCTGCAACGACAGCTTTCATCGCTAGCGCTGTTCCCCAGCTGCCAGAGCCAATCACAGAAATATTCATATTATTCTCCTCGCTTTACTCGTTCTACTTTTAGCTCTTGTCCTGCTAATAAGCGTTGAATATTTTCTCGATGTCGTATAACTACAAACAATGCAGCTAGTGCATTAAAAAGAACGAACCAAATTGATTCATTTGTAAACCACATCAAAAAAGGCCCTGCTATAGCCGCTACAATAGATCCTAAGGATACGAATTTTGTAAAATATACAATGATGCCCCAAATAGCAAAACAGATTAACGCTACTAAAGGAGAAAGTGCAATGAGGACACCAAGACCAGTAGCGACACCACGGCCACCTTTAAAACCTAAGAAAATAGACCAATTATGACCTACCATGGCTAAAATCCCACCGAGTAACATATATATAGGACCTAACGATGAAAATAATAAAACACCTATAGCCCCTTTTAATACATCACACAAAAATACTGGCAAAGCAGCTTTTAAACCGATAACCCGATAGGTATTAGTAGCACCTATATTTTTAGACCCATACAAGCGCACATCGGTATTAAAAAAGAGTTTCCCAATAATGAGACCACTTGGGATAGAACCAATTATATACGCTAATAGAGCCAATCCAATTGTCATCAATGCTTCATTCATCATATACATATAATCCCCTATTCGATGTATTAATCATCATCGTCACGCTTTTTACCACGCAATACTAACCGTATTGGTGTACCTTCAAAGCCAAAGGATTCTCGCAAGCGGTTTTCTAAAAAGCGCATATAAGAGAAATGAATCAATTCTGGCTCATTTACAAACAAAATAAAGGTTGGTGGCTTAACGCTAGCTTGCGTCATATAGTAAATTTTAGGAATACGACCATTTCGAGATGGTACGGGATTAACCGTTTGTGCATCTTGTAACAATTGGTTTAATGTACCAGTCGATACACGGCGATATTGTTGTTCTGATACGAATTTTAACATATCTGCTAAGCGGTGAATACGTTGTTTCGTTAAGGCAGAAGCAAATAAAATAGGAGCAAATTGCAGGAAACCTAATTCATCATAGATATCTTCTGTATACCGTAATGTTGTTTTATCATCTTTTTCTACAAGATCCCATTTATTAACAACGATGACAACACCTTTACCAGCTTCATAGGCATAGCCAGCTATTTTTTTATCTTGTTCTGTTACCCCATCCACCCCATCTAGTACGAGTACGACGATGTCAGATCGATCAACAGAGCGAAGGGACCGTACAATACTATAGCGTTCTACAGCTTCTTCAATTTTAGACTTTCTTCGCATCCCGGCTGTATCGATGAGTACGAATTTTTGTCCTTCATGAGTCCAATACGTATCGATAGAGTCCCTAGTCGTTCCTGCTACGTCAGATACGATAACACGGTCTTGCCCTAATAAAGCATTCGTAAGAGATGATTTACCTACATTGGGACGACCAATAATAGCTACGTGAATCGTATCTTCTTCGTCTACATTTGTTCCTACAGGAGGGAAATGTTTTACTGTATCGTCCAGCAAATCACCTAAATTCATTAAGTTTTTAGCTGAAATACCAATAGGGTCACCTAAACCTAAATTGTAAAATTCATAAATATTAGGTTCTTGGCTAATACTATCAATTTTGTTAACTACTAATACAATAGGCTTTCCACTAGTGCGCAAAATATTAGCTACTTCTTCATCAGCTGGTACAATGCCTTGTTTGCCATCTACTACAAAGAGAATGACATCAGCTTCTTCAATAGCAAGTTCTGCTTGAAGACGCATCATTTTAGGGATAACATGACTATTTTCAGTAATAAACTCAATACCCCCAGTATCGATCATTGTGAATTCACGATTTAACCATTCTGCATCAAAATAAATTCTATCCCGTGTTACACCGGGAATATCTTCTACAATGGAAATTCGTTTATTAACAATGGCATTAAATAGTGTAGATTTACCTACATTGGGACGGCCTACAACAGCCACTAATGGTTTTGCCATAGTTTCACCTCATTTTAAATCTATATACATCACTCTATTTTATCATACTACAGGGAGCAGACGCAAAAAAGGCTAATCAAGGATAGACTTGATTAGCCTTTATAAGTAGCAATTATTCTGCTGCTTCTTCTTCAGTTTCTTTGGATTCCATTAACTCAGTTAAAGCCAAACCCAATTTTTTCTCATCTTTGTTAAGAGAAATGATTTTAACTTCAACTTCTTGGCCGCGGTTCAAATAGTCTTCCACTTTCGCATTACGTTGTTTTGTAATTTGAGAGATGTGTAACAAACCTTGGATGTCATCATTAACAGCTACAAATGCACCGTAAGCTACTAAACGAATAACTTTACCAGTAATAACATCGCCAACTTGCAATGTTTCTTCTGCTACATCCCATGGGCTTTTTGTTAAAGCTTTCAAGGATAAAGACAATTTGTTGCTTTCTTCATCAAAAGATTGCAATTTAACTTCGATTTCTTGACCAACGGAAAGAATATCTTCCACTTTTTTGATTTTTTGCCAAGAAATGTCGGAAATGTGAAGTAAACCTTCGATACCACCGATATCAACAAATGCACCGTAAGGCATGATTTTGCGAACAGTACCTTTGTAGTTTTCGCCGACAGTAATATTTTTCAATGCTTCAGCTAATTTAGCTTGGCGTTCCACTTCAAGTACGGCACGACGGGAAAGAACCAAACGGTTTTTCTTTTCATCGATTTCAAGAACTTTTGCTTCGAATTCAGTACCTACCAAGTTGTCCAAGGATTTTACAAAGTGTACATCACCTTGGGACAATGGAATGAAACCGCGAAGAGATTTAACTGTAACAACTAAACCCGCTGGAATAGCATCGATACCTTTACATACGATAGCTTCATCTTTTTCTTGAGCTTCAATAACATATTGCCAATCTTCATCTTTAGCCAAACGAGTCATGGAAAGATAAATAGGATTATCTTCTTTGATGTGATTCATAATAACGGCTTTAATTTCATCACCATATTTCAACACATCTTTGGCAGATTCTGGTGCTGGATAAGAGATTTCAGTTTTATTCAAAATCGCTTCAGTTTTATAACCGAAAGATACGTATGCACGATCGTCTTCAACTTGAACTACTGTACCTTCTACAACGTTCCCTTTCTTAAATTCTTCTTGACCTTCTGCTGCTAATAATTCTGCAAAATCTTTCATTGTCTCAATGACCTCCTTAATAATCCAGTCAGGAGTTGACGCTCCCGCTGTGACCCCTACCGTTTGTATTTTATTAAACCATATTGGCTCTAATTCAGTAGCGGTTTCAATGTGATACGTAGTACAACCAACGTCACGACAAACCTCTGCCAATCGGTTTGTATTACCGCTGTTTTTACCACCTATCACAATCATAAGATCAACATTACGAGCTAACTCAACGGCAGAATTTTGGCGCTCCTGTGTTGCATTGCATATCGTTTTGAAAACCTTAAGATTCTTAGATTTTTTCTCTAATATGTCTATTATACTGTTAAATTTGAATTGTGAAAAGGTCGTTTGAACAACTACCCCCATTTTTTCAACAATTTGTAGTTTTTCAGCGGATTCTTCATCTTCAATGATTATACCTTCGTTATTAGCCCATAAATTGATACTTTTAACTTCAGGATGATTTTTTTCACCTAAAATGATAAGATTCCGTCCTTCTTCAATAACAGATTTCGCATCTTGTTGTGCCTTTTTTACATGTGGGCAGGTAGCATCAACTACATCTAATCCCTTGGCTGCGGCTTCTTCGTAAATCGCTGGCCCTACACCATGAGAACGAATAATCATAGTCCCTTCTGAAATATCCGATACTTCAGCAATAGGATGCACCCCTTTAGACTGCAGTCGTTCTACCACTTGAGGATTGTGGATAATAGGTCCCAAAGTATAACTATTGCCTTCTTTGTTAGCCGCCTCATCAGCCATTTCTACAGCTCGTTTTACACCGTAACAAAAACCGTGATTATTAGCTAAAATTATTTCCATAAAGTCTCCTCGATCGCATTATTATGATAAGAATCTATCATGCGTTGAATTTCAGATTTTACTTTATCATTAACTTCTTCAATCGCTTCTGGCGTAGGTTTTGCCTTTTCTACGGGAATCATTTTACCAATAATGCAGGCGCTTTCATTTTTCTTCATCTCATAAGAACCAATAATAGCGACTGGAACAATACCTACACCCGTACGTAATGCAATAGATGCAGCACCATCGTGAAAACGACCTAATTTACCATTTCGTTGTCGATTACCTTCTGCAAATATGCCTAATACTTTATTATCTTTTAATAATCCTAACGCATGGCGAATCGCCACTTTATCAATGGCACCGCGATTTAACGGAAACGCTCCAAGCCAGGTGCAGATAAATCGCGACACAGGATTAACGAACAATTCTTGTTTAGCCATAAAGTGAACATGTCTAGGTAAAGCATAACCACAAATAGGTGGATCATTATTGCTCAAATGATTTGGCACAACGATAACAGGTCCTTCCATAGGAAAATTATCTCGACCGTATACTTTCAAACCAAAGCCTACTTTATAGCGCAACCAAAAGGCAGTGCGCCAAAGCCAAGTTGAAAATTTATTCACAATTAACGCGCTCCTCTACTAACGACAAAATATGTGTAACTGTTTCATCAAATGTCATATCGCTGGAATCCACTAATATAGCCTCTGCTACTTGCACTAACGGAGATTCTTTGCGGTTTTTATCCATTTCATCTCGTTCTGTAACGCTTCTTTGAATTGCTTCCAAAGGTAATTCATTAGGTGTTCCCTGTACTTCTAACCAACGTCTTTTAGCACGGGCCTCTACAGAAGCAGTTAAATAAATCTTAAGTTCCGCCTTTGGCAAAACAACAGAACCAATATCGCGACCATCTAAAATGACGCCGCCCACCTCTGCCATAGCTTGTTGACGTTCTACTAAATATTGGCGTACCCCTTTGTAAGAAGCAATAATGGACACATTATCATTGATTTTAGGTTGGCGAAGAAATTCCGTAACATCTTCACCTCTAATATAGACTTTACATCCTGTTTCTGTGGCTTCCATTGCCAAATCTAAGGTTTTCAGCAATCGCTCTACCGCTTTTTGATTATGTACATCTAAATGCTCATGTAACACAGCCCACGTAACAGCACGATACATAGCACCTGTGTCGATATATAAATAATGTAATTTATTAGCCACTACTTTTGAAATACTGCTTTTACCAGCCCCTGCAGGACCGTCAATGGCAATAGCAATTTTCTTAATACTCATAGTCTCCTCCTAATCGTCACCGTGAATGATATGCATAGCCGCTACATAGGCAGTGGAAAATGCAGCTTGCAAATTATATCCCCCTGTAAAAGCATCAATATCTAAGACTTCTCCAGCACCATATAAACCATTAACTAATTTAGACTCCATCGTTTTAGGATTGAATTCTTTCAGCGATAGCCCACCAGACGTAACGATAGCTTCCTCTACGGGACGCAATCCTTCAACAGTAACGGTCATATGTTGCAATGTATGGCACAAACGAAGCCGTTCTTCCTTTGTAATCTGATTAATTGGTTTATGCCCATCTAATTGAGCCAATTCAATGATGATAGGAATTAAATTTTGTGGTAACAAATCTTTCATCCCATTATTCAACTGTTTTTTGGAATATAGTTCAAAATCTTTTTGCAATCGCTTATCTAATGTTTCTGCTGACAAAGCAGGCTTTAAATTGATAGAGATAGTAATAGGTTCACTATTTTTTTTGCGCAGTAATTTCCCCACTGTATGACTTAAGGATAAAATGGTTGGTCCTGTCAATCCAAAATGAGTAAACATCATTTCGCCAAACATAGAAGCTTGTGTTTTTCCCTTACTAATGACCGATACTTCTACATTGCGCAAGCTTAAGCCCATAATAATCTTAACCCAAGGCTCTTTAGTAACAATAGGAACTAAAGACGGACGAATATCTGTAACACTGTGACCGACGCCACTTGCCAAGGTATAACCATCACCAGTAGATCCTGTTGACGGATACGATTTGCCACCTGTAGCAATAATGACTGCATGAGCAGCATAGAATTCCTTTTCCGTCCTGACGCCCGTAATACTATTATTTTCAACAACAATTTCTTGTACAGGTTCATTTAAATGAACTTTTACACCGTATTGCTTGAGCACCTTCATAAAGGTATTTCGCACTTCTAAGGCCGAGTCCGATTCAGGAAATACCCGTCCCCCTCGCTCCACCTTAGTCTTAAGTCCCCAGCTATGCAAGAGATCTAACAAATCAGTATTGCTGAAACGTTCGTAGGCGCCGTACAAAAATTTACCATTTCCCGGTGTATTCTTGATAAATTCAGACATATCTGCACTATTAGTAATATTGCACCGACCCTTACCAGTAATGCCCATTTTTTTGCCTACCATATTCATTTTTTCAAGCGAAATGACGCGAGCTCCTTCGCGACCAGCAATAGCTGCTGCCATCAATCCAGCGGCACCAGCACCAATAATTACTATTTGCTTCATTTTTTCTTAACTCCTAAAGCTTTTAGGGTATTGACTTCACGTTGTGTTAATTGTCGAGCACCACCACGTTTAACCCCGCTCAATGTCAAGCCACCGTAAGCAATTCGCTTTAGATTATGGATACGATAACCAAAATATTCGAACATACGCCGAACTTGTCGATTACGCCCTTCATGAATGGTAATTTCTACTTCATGAACCCCATTATGATCGTCAAAGCCTAAATCTACAATCGTAGCTGGCGATGTCAAACCATCTTCAAGCATGACTCCATTGGCAATCTCTTGTAAATCCTCTTCTTTAATGCGGCCTTTAAGACGAACTTCATATGTTTTTTCTACACCTTTTGAAGGATGTGTCAAATTTTGTGCTAATTCGCCATCATTGGTCAACAATAACAAGCCTTCTGTATATAGATCTAACCGGCCCACTGGGAAAATTCGTTTCTTTTCATGTTTAATGTAATCTAATACTGTTTCTCGTCCTTGTGGATCCGACACAGAGGTGATAACCCCTTTTGGTTTATTTAGTAAATAATACACAGGTTTTTCCATAGCTAATAATTGACCATTTACTTTCACCTTATCTTTTGCGGGATTAATTTTAACACCTAACTCAGTGACTTTTCGGCCATTTACTTGGACTTTGCCTTCTACAATTAACTCTTCTGCTTTTCGCCGTGAAGCAATACCGCAACTAGCGATATATTTTTGTAAACGCTCCATATTCTCTATCTTTCCTTCTATTTATTCATCATTGCAATTTACGCTTCCCTAAGTACATCGCTAGACTCAGGCGATTCGTAAATCTCTAATTCTTTATGTAAATCATCAATAGATGTAACACCAGTACTGCGTAAAAATTCATCAGTAGTACCATATAAAATAGGTCGTCCTACTGTATCTTTATGACCTAATTCAGCTATAAGAGATCGGGATAGCAATTGTTTTATCACTTTATCACTATTTACACCTCGCACCTCTTCGATTTCCGCTTTTGTTATGGGCTGCTTATAAGCGATAACTGCTAATGTTTCCATAGCTGCATTGGACAATTTATCTTCTTTCTTCCGGATTTGACCTACATACTCTGCACAGGAAGAATCACTCACCAATTCTATCCCTGCTGCCGAAGATCGAATGCGAATCCCTCGGTCTTGCGATTCTAATTCACCACTCAATTGATTGATACAATCGTTCATATCCTCTTGTGAAAGTTCAAATATATCTGCCAACATCTCTAATGATAGTGGTTTAGCAGCAGAAAATAGAACGGCTTCTACATATTTTGTTTCCATATTATGGGGCCTCCATTTCTGCCACATCTTCCTCTATGAGAGGGGCTGTAAATATAATATCATCGTCTTCGTAATACATATGAAGTGCTTGTTGCTTCAACAATTCCAATACAGCCATCACAATAGTTACCATACCACTGCGATTACCAATGCCAAGCAAAAGCTGACGGAACTGCAATCGCTCTCCCCTTCTAGCTCGACTAGAGAGGGAAATAATCATATCTTCTAAACTATACGTATCTTTCTCAACCTTCACTTCTACCATTTGTTCTGACTCAACAGTAGCTATAGTCCGTTGTAAAACGCTGAAAAATATATCATACAGTTTAGTGAGTTCTAAATTATAATAGCTATCGATTCCTAATATACTCGTTTCTTCAGGTCGACTAAATACATCTTCTTCTAACGATGCCTTATCCATTAATAAAGCTGTAAAATCTTTGATCTTTTTGAACTCTACTAATTTGGCTACTAATTCATCACGAGGGTCCAAAGATTCCTCTTCTTCAGGCTCCACCTTTGGCAATAACATACGAGATTTAATTTGTAATAATGTAGAAGCCATCAATAAAAATTCGCTACTATAATGAATGTCAAAGTGATTCCAATTATCTAAATACTCCAAATATTGAGATGTAATTTCTACAATAGGAATATCTGTAATATCTATTTTATGTTTTTCAATCAAATGTAATAATAAGTCGAGCGGTCCTTCAAAAACATCCAGTTTATAACTATAATCTCCCATGCATCGCCATCCCTGAGTTACAATATACCTAACTATATAATTATAGCGTAATTCTAAGAATTCTTCCACGTTGTCTATATACTTGTTTCACATATAATCCTTCTAAATCTGTGCTATTAGAAAATAATAGATATTTGCCTCTGTAATTTGTTTTTTTTATATATCTTTGTTATCTTTATAATGATAGATTATACTATGTAATTTATATTCCTTAAGAAAGGATTTCATATGTCATCAGCATTGGCACAAATAGGTCGGAATCCCATATTTCGATACGGTATTATCGGCATAGTTTTATATATCATTTTATTTTTAATCTATGAACCCATAACACTAGGTCTCGATGTAGAAGATCTATCTATTTTAACGATCCCTACCATTGTAGGTATGTTTTTATTTCAGTATTTTATGGGCACTACAGTCTTTCATAGAGCCTTCTTAGGTTATGGATTAGTAGGTATATTATGGGTTTTAACTTTTCCCTTATTATTCCATTGGTCCTATGTAAAGCCCTTATACTTCTATGAGTTTGCTAATGATTTTTTATTTGGCCTTTTATTATTTATGGGGTTATCAGGATTGCAGTTTTTTATATCACAATCCTACCGCTTTCATAAAGTAGGGTCTGCTATATTAGCTATTCTGTCAACTCTACTTAGTTTAATTCCATTTATACAAATCGGTTATTATATGACTACTTGGCACTGTTTAACGCCAGCTAGTCTCCTCGCATTATATATGACAAATCCAGAAGAAGCTTTTGGTTTTCTAAAAAATGCCGCTGGTATCCCTGGCCTTGTCGCTATAATCATAGGATTTTTACTATGGATAGCCTTCCTATATTGGTGTAATTTAGATATGAAACGAGTCGTAGAATTTAATTCCACACGACCTATGAGAAAATGGATTCTTTCCCTATCATTATTATCCTTTTTAATATATGTACCATTCTATGTATTTCCCCAAACCTGTATCATAGCCAATTGGAATTCCGTAGCCGATTATGTAGAAGAAATGCAAACTTATAATGATAAACATACTACCATCTATGAGTCATTTCAATTAACAACGAATGAAACTGCTGCTCAAAAAGTGCCCGGTACGGTAATTCTCGTCATTGGTGAGTCTAGCTCTCGAGATTATATGAAAGTATTCAATCCAGAATTCCTCTACGATGATACCCCTTGGCAAAGCGATATGCGTCATCACAATAGTGAGTTTATATTTTATGATAATGCTTACTCTTCTTATGTACAGACGGTACCAACATTAGAGCGAGCTTTATCGGAACGAAATCAATATGATGATCGACCATTTCTCGATTCTGCTAATATTCTAGACGTAGCTAAAAAAGCAGGTTATAAAACATCTTGGTTCAGTAATCAAGGGGTATTCGGAGAATATGATACGGCTATATCGCTCATAGCTAAAACGGCAGATATTACACAATGGGCTCACGATTCATATGCCTTTTCCGATCAATACGATGAATCTGTTTTGCCTCTTTTAGAGACGGTGAATCCTAGTGAAAACAACTTTATTGTCATCCATATCATGGGTAGCCATATTTACTATAACGATCGGTACCCATCATCGTTTAGTAAATGGAAACAAGGACCTTATCCGGAAGGGCTAGAAGCTTACGCTAACAGTCAACTCTACACAGATTGGGTATTGCAACAAATCTACAACTACGGAAAAGAACATCTCAACCTACAAGCTATGGTGTATTTCTCCGATCACGGTGAAAGCCTTGATAAATCTCACAATCCAGATACTTTTGATTTTGTTATGGCCCATATTCCATTGTGGGTGTATCTGTCTCCTGAATATGCTGCAACCTATCCAGAAACGGTAACGACCCTAAAAAAACATGAAACACAATATTTTACAAACGACCTTCTATACGATACATTAGTAGGGATTTTACAAGCCCCTAGCAACCGGTATGATCCGTCTAGAGATTTTAGTAATCCTAGCTATCGATTTAATGTACATAATCTAACAACATTGTTAGGCCAAGAGCCATTAATCAAAGATCCAGATAATAAAACTCAGTAACATCTGAACTATTATTCCACTATGCAAAAAAGCGTCCAGTTGATATATTACAATCAACTGGACGCTTTTTTGCATAGTATAATTCCCCTCCTATCGATAGAACGCTCCACAAAGACATTTACTAATCAATAATTTAGGATTTTCTTCCCTAATAATCTCTTATAAATTCGTCATCAATACATCTATGATATTTCATCAACAATTACGTCTATAGGTCATATAAATGAAAAAAAGACTAACCGAAGTTAGTCTTAATTGGTGCCGAGGACCGGAATCGAACCGGTACGGTTATTTCTAACCGACGGATTTTAAGTCCGTTGCGTCTGCCTGTTCCGCCACCCCGGCATGGGTAACGTATAGTGGAGGCGGCACCCAGAATCGAACTGGGGAATAAAGGTTTTGCAGACCTCTGCCTTACCGCTTGGCTATGCCGCCATACAATAGTGGAGCGGGAAACGAGATTCGAACTCGCGACCCCCGCCTTGGCAAGGCAGTGCTCTACCACTGAGCTATTCCCGCATGTACATGGTGCCTCAGGACAGAATCGAACTGTCGACACACGGATTTTCAGTCCGTTGCTCTACCGACTGAGCTACCGAGGCATGAATGGCGACCCCGATCAGATTTGAACTGACGATCTTCGCCGTGACAGGGCGACATGTTAACCGCTACACCACGGGGCCGTATCCAAAGTACTTGCTTAGTATATCTGTTCTAGAATTATTTGTCAAGCTTATATTATAAACTTCATTAAGAATTCAACTTCATCTTTTAATAAGCTATTGTCTTTATGTCCAGGGCATATAATTAAGTCCTTATTAAAAGTCATAATACGCTTAATACTCTCTTGTAACGCCTCAGCATTGCCATTATAATTGTCGCTATTCCCTACATTCTGTTTAAACACTGTATCGCCTGTAAATAAATGCCCCTCTATTTCTATACATACCGAACCAGCACTATGACCAGGCGTATGGTAAATAGTAAACGAAAATGGTCCAATCCGTAGCGATCCTTCTTCCAAAACTTCACAAGGCGTAAACATTTTCTTTTTATACACGCTAGGTCTCCGGCGAATCAATTGCAACAATTTATGATCATCAGCATGCAAATACACAGGCACTTGATAATATTTGTAAACATCATCTAAAGCAGATACATGATCACAATGACCATGTGTAAGAAGAATGGCTAACACCTTCGTATCTCCTACCATATCAATAATATGATGACTATGAAAGCCCGGATCAATAATGACGGAATAACCATCCTTCTTTAATACATAGCAATTTGCTTTATACAGCCCTAAAGGACGTTTTTCAATATGCATGAATAATTCTCCTGTTAGGGTAATAAGATAGTTAATTACAAAATGCGATATCGCTTTGTATCTTTCTTAATAAAATAACCTTCCCAAAATTGAGGATGAAGCATAACAAGGATTGTAAATAGTTCCAAACGGCCTAAGAGCATATCGAGGATAGCGATACATTTAGCGCCATATGGTAATACACTAAAGGAGTCTGTTGGCCCATAGCCTCCGAAGCCTAAGCCTACATTACTAAGGAAGGATGTCACAATGCGTAAGGCATCTCCACTACTCACCCCAAAGCAAGTCATAAGAAATACGGAAATGACATAAATCATTAAATATAGAAAAATAAATTGTTGTGTCATTTGTATCCATTTTTCAGGCATAGGTTTTCCGTTAATGCGAACGACTTGTACCATATCAGGATGAATTGATTTTCGTAAATACATAATACTACTCTTTACGAGGATAATAAGGCGGATAATTTTTATCCCCCCTGTAGTGGATCCACTACACCCACCAAAGAAGGTCGCAATAAATAACATCATTTGCGCGGCACCAGGCCATAAATCATAGTCTACGATAGCAAATCCACTACCAGTTTGTAAGGATACAAGCGTAAATGCAGCATTACGTAAGCTTTCACCAATGTAATCGGTTTGATGATTAATATACAAAAATACTGACGTAATAACAATGCCTGTAGCTAATATCAACCAATACATACGAGTTTCAAAATCATCTACTAAAGAACGGAGACCTTTTTGGAAAACTGTGTAATAGACAGAGAAGTTGCCACCAGCTAAAATCATAAAGAAAATAAATACTAATGAAATGTAAATACTATGACTATACGCAAAAGTTCCTTCTGAAGTAGGTGCAAAACCACCTGTAGATATAATAGAGAATGCATAGTTTAACGCATCAAATGGAGGAATGCCACCAGCCCAAAGCAATACAAAGCACAACGCCGTAAATAGGATATACAATTTCCACAATTTCGATGCAATATCTCTAATCCTTGGCAATACAACACCCGGCTTTGGTACCGATGCTTCGGCATTAAAGAAATGAGCTGCATCAGCCCCCAAGTTGCGCAAGAAAGATAGAATTAAAACGATAATTCCCATCCCTCCAATCCAGTGCATTAATCCCCGCCAGAGAATAAATGTCTTAGGAATATAGTTTACATCTGCAATAACTGTCGCCCCTGTAGCAGTAATACCAGATGTAGCTTCAAAGAGAGCATCTAAAGGATGTGTTAACACTTGAGATATTAAAAATGGAATAGATCCTAATAAGACTGTAAATCCCCAAGTAGAACCAACCACTAAAAATCCATCTCGCAAACTAAAATTATCACTAGAAATGCCCCATTTTGTAAAGATATATCCTAATCCTATAGATAAGGCTGCAGTCAATGCAAAGGACCAATATGCAGTTTCAAAGAGTATGCTATATATAAATGGAATCGTTACAAAGACGCCATAAATATAGAGCAATCTGCCCACTAAGGACATGACAATTTGTATACGCATAAAACCTCTATGTTAAATAGTTCAATAATTTACTTACTGATTCAGGTAATGTAAACAATACGATATGGTCGCCTACGAATATGTCTGTATTACCTCGTGGCACAATGGCTTCATCGCCACGAAGGATGACTCCTACCAAAGCCTTACCAGGCAATCGAATGTCCTTCAATTGCTTGCCTGCTACTGGAGATTGGTCATTAATTTCGATTTCAATGGATTCTGCTTTCCCGCCTTCAAAGGTGGAAATGGACACAACCCCTTCACCACTTCGAACGAAGCGTAGAATTTGCCCTGCTGTAAGAAGACGCGGAGAAAATACCACATCGATACCAACTTGTTCCATCAGCATAATATATTCTGGTCGTCCTACGCGAACTACCGTTTTCGGTATGCCCATATGTTTTCCCACTAAGGCAACTAATAAATTCAATTTATCATCATCAGTTAAGGCGATGATAACATCGTTATCAGCTACTTCTTCAGCTTCTAACAAATCGAAATCAGTACCGTCACCGTTAATAATAATGGCTTTATCCACTTTTGCTGCTAATTGTTCACAGCGCTCTAAGTCTTTTTCAATGACTTTAACAGTAAATCCAGCTTCTTCAAGGAGAACCGTTAAATTCTGACCCAATAAGCCAGCTCCAATGATGACCACTCGTTTATGAAAAACTGAGTGATCAGAAAACCATTGACTCTCTACAAGCTCAATAGCTTCTTTTAAACCTAAAAAGAAAACACTATCATTAGCTTCTACATAACTTTCACCGTGGGGAATGATCATATTCCCATTGCGCAAAATCCCCACTAATAAAGCTCCATCAGGAAATCGAACATCTTTTAAAGGTATTTTCTGGAATGGAAAATCATCTTCGATTTTAAATTCCATTAATCGTACAGTACCTTCGCCAAATTCTTTCACATCGATAGCAGATGGCGTTTCTAGAATATTCAAAAGTTCTTCAGCAGTAACCATTTCTGGATTGATAAACAAATCAACACCTAGTTTGGCTTTCATTTCATCATCCATATAGTCCGCTATATTCGTATCTCGCACACGAGCTACTGTTGTAGGAACGCCAGCAATTTTAGCAACAGAACAAGACAGCATATTGACTTCATCAGAGTCAGTAACGGCAATAAACATGCCCACATCATCCATACCGATTTCATTGAGCAAATTAATATCGCTACCGTTGCCTTGCACTAAACTCACATCAAGAACATTTTCTAAATTGTGAATTCGTTCTTGCGAACGATCGATTACATATACATCGTGATTATCTTGTATTAATCGTTGTGCCAATGAGTAGCCTACCTTACCAGCACCAACTACAACTATTTTCATACACTGTCCTCTTGGTTTGTAGGGGGAACCCATTCTTTTCCGATATCAGTTAAGAGTGTCCATCCCTCTTCTTGTACGATTTTTTTCTCTTTCATTAACCGCCCTAATGCGCGTTTAAAAGCAGCTTTACTAATATTAAACCTGTCTTTAATACGCATAGCTGACGATTCATCACTATAAGGCATTTTACCGCCTCGTTGCAATAAATATTCCATAATAATATCGCCATCCGAAAGAAGTGCTTTTTCTTTTGTCGGTCTCATAGAAATATTGATGCGACCATCATCGCGTTTGAAAGTGACACGCGCTTCTATCATTTCCCCTACTTTAAGATGATGTGTCATTTCAGAGCGATGTAAGAAAGCAATCCAACGCTCTGGTGTAATGATAAACGCACCATCTTTAGTAAGGTTATAAATGGCACCTTTTACAATTTGACCTACCGTGGCATCAGTAGCGGCTTTAGAGGCGCGACGCATTTCATCATCTACATCCATAGAGACAGCCATACGACCAGATTTATCGACATAAAGTCTTACCCAAACCTTTTCTCCCACTTGTGGCCGGCCCCGCATTTCTGCATGAGGCATAAAGATGCCTCGCTCTGTACCAACTTCAACGAAACATCCAAAGTTCGTCGTATTGATTACTTCTACATAACCGATTTGTCCTACTTTCATAGCCGGTAACCGCATAGAGGCAGTGAGACGACCTTTAGGATCACGATATAAAAAGACCTCTACTTCATCACCAATCTCAACAGGTGATAGTTGCTGATCTTTGTGAAGTAATATATCATCATTTGTATTACCTGTTTGACCATCTAAAAAGGCACCTTGATCGCTCGTGCGGAGCACTGTTAATGTAGCAATCGTATTTTCCAATAATTCGCTAGGCATATTATACCCCTTCAAATGGAATGCGCGGTGCATCGCTCCACAACGACTCTAAGTCATAGAACTGACGTGTATCTTCACCACCAAAGATATGACAAATAACATCACCAAAGTCTAAGAGAATCCATTCCCCCTCACGATAACCTTCTCGATGAAGGACAGTCATACCAATTTCTGCACCAATATCTTCAATCTCATCAGCAATGCTTTGAGATTGTTTACTATTTCTAGCACTTACAATCATAAAGAAGTCTCCAAGCATAGAAATCCCTTCTAAATCTAAGATTTCAATATGACTCCCCTTTTTATCAAAAGCCCCTTGTGCTAAGGCTAGTACACTTTGTTTAATATCTTCCTTTTGTTTCATAATAACTCCTAATTCGTTCTTTCTCCATTATCCTTAGTAGAGCTTGCGTCCCTACTAGTAGCTTCATCACCTGGCTCACTTGCTTGAGTAGTAACTCTGCCAGTAGAAGTATTTGTATCACCACCATCAATAGTTCCATTACTTTCAGACGCATTCTCTTCTACTTTCCTTGACATCGTCATCGTGTTCGTAACAAACTGACTGTAATCTTGTGGCGATAAATCACCTGTCATGATGCCTACCAAGCGTTGCGCTTCTGTAGGGTTAATAGACCAGTAGATGCGACCATCAATCGTTTCTTTCTCTCCTGGCAAGATATAGAAATGAATATTTTCTTTTTCCATCCCCCCTATGGAACGCATCAATTGAATGGCATCCCAAGTAGAAATATTCGTATCATAGAAATCCCATAAACGCCAAATATGCCACATATTGGTCAATGTAAATCGATCCTGTTCTCGATCTATCCACAATTTGAGGAATCGTTCTTGTCGTTGTAGACGACTGAAATTATCTTGTTTTTCGTCAGTATATCGCAAATACGCAAAGGCATTATCAGCATCTAAGTTTTGATAGCCTCGTCTTAAATCAATATCTTTTAAACCGCTTTCACTATCGATATGTTCCATATCTTTTTCAACATAAAACTGCTGATCCCCTAGCATATTGTGAGTTTTTTTGAAAGCAGTTTCATCAACCACAACATAGTAAGGGATAGAAATATGAAACATATCTTCTACAACAGCTTTAGTCAATTTGATGCCATCTTGTTCATACATTCTATTCAACATAGATATGGACTGCTGATCGCGACTTTCAATTTTACTATTGCTTGGAATACCAATGATATCCATCGTATGTTGAGACGTATTAATAGACATAAGGAATAAAGCATCACCTTGACTAGGATTGTTTTTATCTTTCCCTACCACTAACACATAAATTGGTTTGTCTACAGCTTTTTGTTCTACTTTAAGAGTTTCTGTATCTTGTTTTGGCTCTTCTTTTTCTTCTGTCACAGTAGGTGTTGTCAAACGGTTGTAAACATAAGAAGCGCCACTATAGATGCCCCAACCAATTCCTAATAGAATGACTAATGCAATGATGCCTACTAACATTAATCGGCCCCATTGAATAGTCGGCTTAGATTGAGCTCGTCTACGACGCCGTTTTCTGCGGATTCGCGCCCTTTCTAACTCATCCACATCAATTCCCTCCCCTCATGTGCTGTAGAATATCATTACGTCCTAAAATAGTGAGTACATAAATAGATAACCCCTTATCTAATAGATGTCGTATCGTCATATCGTAACCAGCTAACACACCTTCATTAAGACTTTTGTTCGCCGCCTCTCGTATAAAGTCTACCCCAGGGAAATCCCTATTTTTTTCAATGTAATCTGCTAAAAAAATGATTTTATCTAACTCCGACATATTCGGTTTTCCCGTCGTATGTACACGAATTGCTTCTAAAACGTCTTGCTTCGTCACACCATAGCGAGATTGAGCCAATACCATGCCTGCCAATCCATGCAATAACGCACCATTAGCAAACATCTCATCATCACAAGGAATATCCTGCACTAGTAACTGCATGTCTTGTAAAGATAATTCTTTACCACAATCATGTAATAACGCAGCTATATGCGCATCCTCTTCATTAACTCCATATATTCTAGCTAATGCTCGTGCTGCCTCTACTACACCTAATGTATGAGTAAATCTCTTTTTACTTAATCGCTCAGATAGATCTTGTTCAATCGCTTCTATATCCATTCTCTACTATTCCTTTTGATAAATATCATGACTTTCAATATAATCAGCTACAAGCTTAGGTACCATATAGCGGATGCTTTTCCCTCGTTGGAGACGATCTCGTAAATAAGTAGATGATAGTTTCATCTCTGGTACTGTTAATAAGTGAATTTTATCTTTTCCTCTAGGTCCTAATGATCTAATAGCCTCTTCTAAAGCTAGGCGGTTATCATTTCCATTAGGCCGTATAGCTCCAATAAAATGGCAAGATTCTAATACTTCATCAATCGATTTCCAATTAGGTAAATCCATAATTGTATCTGTACCAGCAATGAAATAGATTTCACAATCATCACCTAATTCTGATTTTAGATGGAGAATCGTCTCAATCGTATAAGAAAATCCGTCGCGTTTCATTTCAACATCAGACACTTCAAAGTATGGATTGTCAGCTACTCCTGCAACAGTCATAGCATATCTATGTTCCGCTGGTATAACCCCTTCAGATTTATGAGGTGGAATGCGAGAAGGGACAAATAAAACCTTCTCTAGGAGAAATTCTTCTCGAGCCACTTCAGCAATCATTAAGTGGCCTAAGTGGATAGGATTAAAAGTACCGCCAATAACACCAATTCTCGTCTGTTTTACCATATATATGACACGCCCTTTATGACTATAAAGCAAATCAAGATAAATAATAGTATGGCCTTACCATATGAAATCCATTCATATCGACCTTTAGGTGTTTGAATATATGCATAGTATGCCTTGATTAAGTACAGTAATCGTCTCACTGTCTAACCTGCCCATCACCATAGACGAAATATTTATAAGATGTAAGCGCCGCTAATCCCATAGGCCCTCTTGCATGTAATTTTTGTGTGCTAATACCAATTTCTGCACCAAAACCAAATTCAAAGCCATCTGTGAAACGGGTTGATGCATTATGATATACCGTAGAGCAATCGATGAGATTCATAAATAGGGTAGCTCGTTCTATATCATTCGTAACGATGGCTTCTGAGTGATGTGTAGTGTAACGATTGATATGCTCTATAGCGGCTTCCAAAGAATCAACAATCTTAATATTAAGATCAAAATCATTATACTCTGTGCTAAATGAAAGTTCGGTTACAGGTACGCCTGGAATTAACTGTAATACATCATCGGTAGCATGAATAGTTACTTTATGCTCTTCCATCGCTTGTGATAAAGCAGGCAAAAACTCTTCTGCTACTGCTCGATGAACTAATAAAGTTTCCATCGAATTACATACTGACGGACGTTGTACTTTAGCATTCATCGCAATGGATAGAGCCATTTCTAGATCAGCAAATTCGTCCACATAGGTATGACAAATACCGCTACCAGTTTCGATGACAGGAATTTGGCTTTCACTAATAACTCGTTGAATTAATCCCGCGCCACCACGTGGAATGATGACATCAATATAGTTTCGTTGACGCAAGAAAACTGCCACAGCATCTCGATCTAACACTTCCACTAATTGAATGGCCTCTCTTGGCAAATTATGAGCTTCTAGTACATCTTGTAGGATAGATACGATGGCACGATTTGTATGAAAAGCTTCCTTACCACCGCGAAGAATTACAGCGTTGGCCGTTTTAAAACAAAGAACTCCAGCATCAACAGTTACATTAGGACGAGCTTCAAAAATAATACCAATTACACCAAAAGGAACAGCCCGTTTTTCTATGCGCAAACCATTAGGTCGTTCTATCGATTCTAGAGTCGTACCTACTGGACTTTGTAAAGATGCAACTTGTCTAACACCTTCAGCCATTTGATGAATTCTTTCTTGTGTTAATAACAATCGATCCATCATCGCTTCAGGCTGACTCTCTTTTGCCAATCGAAGATCTGCTTCATTTGCTTTCAATATTAATGATTCCTGCTTAGTAAGTGCTTCTGCCATATCATGTAATACATCATTAATTTTCGCTTCTGAAATTTGACTTAATTTGATAGATGCGGCACGAGCAGATTCGCCCATAAGTTGGAAAATAGATTCATATTGATTCATATACTACCTCTGCTGTAAATTCTAATGAATAATCACCAAATTATTACGATGTATCACTTCATCATGAGTGGCATTGATTTGCAACACCTTAGCAATATCTGCTGTGCTATGACCTTTGATAAGCAATAAATCATGAGCATCATAATTGACTAATCCTCGAGCAATTTCTTTTCCATCATGAACGATAGATACGGTGTCACCTGATTCAAATTGCCCTTCTACATCGATGATACCAGCAGGTAATACGCTGGCCCCATGATTTAAAACAGCCGATGCACAACCATTATCGACGAGGATAGTCCCATTAATACGCTTTCCATAAGCTAGCCAATGTTGTTTTTGGTTAACTTTCTGTTCATTGGCCACAAATAAAGTGCCTATCACTTCACCTTTGCATACACGACGCAATGAATTTTCTTCTTCTCCACTGGTAATCACCATATGTATACCAGAGTTTGTGACCATATGAGCAGCTTTTATTTTTGTATACATACCGCCTGTACCCATATTACTACCAGCGCCCCCTGCAATCGCATAGGTTTCATCAGTAATACTATATACTTCACTAATTAAGGTAGCATTAGGGTCTGTAGTTGGATTGGCTGTATATAAACCATCTATATCAGAAAGAATGATTAATACATCTGCTTCTACAATGCCTGCTACAGTAGCTGACAATGTATCATTATCACCAATTTTATATTCTTCTATAGCAACTACATCATTTTCATTAATAATAGGAATAACATTGAGCTGTAATAAAGCATGTAATGTATTTCGCAAATTTAAATATCTATGGCGTGCCGTACTATCTTCTTTTGTTAATAAAATTTGACCAACTGTGCGTCCATATTCTCTAAATAGGCGCTCATACATATGCATCAATACACCTTGTCCTACCGATGCAGCAGCTTGTCGCAACACTAAATCTCTAGGCTTTTCTTTAAATCCTAAAGGAGCTAATCCCGCACCTGTAGCACCAGAAGAAACAAGAATAACCTCTTTTCCTTGATTAGCTAGATCTGACAATTGTCGTACTAATGTTTCAATGCGCTCTAAATGCAAGTGACCATTGGGATAGCACAATGTACTACTCCCTACTTTTACAACAATACGATTAGCATTTTTTATAGCCTCTCTCATAGAATCGCCTCCTCAAGGAAAAAAGGTTATATCATTTATTTCGGTAATATAATTTTTGGTTCTTTTTTTGCTTTATAAAGGACTCCATTAAATCCAATAATTTGTACTAATTCAGCACCGAGCATATCTGCTAGTTCTTGGAATACTTCTTTATCTTCTGGGCTATTATTATGCATCTTCACCTTAATAAGCTCACGAGCCATCAAAGCAGCTCGAGCACTGTCGATAACACTATCTTCTAAGCCATTTTTACCAATTTGCACAACCGGTTGCATGGTAGCTGCTAAAGAACGTAAATATCGTTTTTGTTTTCCTGTCATTATATCTCCTACTCTTGGAATGTAAATCGTTGATCGCCGATTACTACTTCATCGCCGTCTTTACATCCTTTTTCGCGTAACTTAGCATCTAATTCCATAAACCTCCAAATACGTTGGAATCGACGTAACGATTGGTCATCATCTAAATTAGTCATCGCTACGAGACGCTCTATACGTTTGCCTGTAATATAGAATGCTGCATCATCACCGCGAGTAATAACAAATTCCGTATCTGGCTTTGCTTCATACATAACAGTATCATCAGTAGCTTCTACTTCTGGCTCATAGTTTTCAACGTAATAGTAAGCACGTTCCATCAATTTTGGTAAACCATCACCACTTAAGGCATTGATAAGAAATACTTCATATCCTTTATCTTCAAAATATTTCTTTGTATTCGGAATCGTTTCATCATCAAAAACCATATCGATTTTATTAAGTGCTATAATTTGTTTTTTATTGGCTAATCTTTCAGAATACTTACGTAATTCTTCATTAATAGCATCAAAATCTTCTTTTGGATCTCGGCCTTCCATACCAGATACGTCAAGAACATGAATGAGAATGTTAGTACGTTCTACATGGCGAAGGAAGTTATGCCCTAAGCCCACACCTTCGCTAGCCCCTTCGATAAGTCCTGGAATATCAGCAAGGACAAAACTTCTATCTCCAGAAATGGTAACAACCCCTAATACGGGTGTTAATGTTGTAAAGTGATATGCTGCTACTTCTGGTTGTGCTTTTGATACTTTTCTCAAAATACTAGACTTACCAACGCTTGGATATCCCAATAACCCTACATCTGCCAAAACTTTTAATTCTAATTGCAACCAACGTTCTTCACCTGGTTCCCCCTTTTCCGCAAAGGTAGGGGCCCGGTTAGCACTTGTTTGAAATCGAGCGTTACCACGACCGCCACGACCGCCTTTAGCAATGACAAATGTATCACCATCATTAATTAGGTCACAGAAAATCTTACCTGTTTCATCATCTTTTACAACAGTTCCTAGCGGTACAGGAATAACTAAATCATCGGCACCGCGACCATGTTTATTAGAACTTTCACCATTGCCCCCTTGTGGCGCTTTAAATTGGCGTTTATAACGGAAGTCCACAAGAGTATTAATATTTTTATCAGCCTTCAAAATAATATCTGCTCCTTGGCCACCATCGCCACCACTAGGCCCACCATTAGGAACATATTTTTCTCTGCGGAAACTAGACATACCGTCACCGCCATCACCCGCTTTTACAAAGACACGAGCGCGATCTATAAACATAATTTTTCCCTTTTCTACACTACCATTGCTATAACGCTAAGTTTATTGCAATACTTCTAGTGCTTTTTGAACTTGAACATCGGAAGTCGTCCCATTTGGAGTCACTCCATTTGGTAATTCAACTTCTACATCTGGTTTTATACCAATACCATCAATAATACGATCATTAGGAGTATGATATTTAGCAATCGTCACTTTAATACCTTCTCCATCAAAGTTAGGATAAATGGTTTGCACCGTTCCTTTACCATAACTTGTAGTACCTACGATAGTACCTAGCTTTCGATCTTGCACCGCACCGGCAATAATTTCAGAAGCGCTAGCCGAACCTTTATTAATCAAAACGACCATTGGCACTGGCATATCTACACCTTTAGAACTATACATTGTAGATTCACCGCTCCGTGGCGTCATACTTACGAGAGGTCCTTCTGGCATAATAACGCTAGCAATATCTTCTGCGCTATTTAATAATCCTCCTGGATTATCACGCAAATCAAGAACTAATGAAGTCATCCCTTTATTTCGTAATTGATCATATTGCTCTTTAAAAGCCTCTGCTGTATGTTCTGCAAATTGACTAATTCGAATATATCCTACCGTATCTGTTAACATGTGACTTTTTACAGTAGGCAATGTGATTTCTTCTCGAGTAATAGTGAAAGTCTGTCTTTCCCCATCCCGTTCAATTACAATAGTCACGTCAGTGCCAGCTTCACCGCGTATGGTTGCAGCAGCCTCTTCGATTTTCATATCTTTTGTATCTTTTTCGTCAATAGATATGATATAGTCGCCACTTTTTAATCCGGCTTTATAAGCTGGCTGGTCATCAATAACAGTCACTGCTTCTAGACCTTTATCACCGTAACCTAAGACCATCCCAATGCCTGCATAAGTACCAGATGTATGTTGTTTTATGGTATTTAAATCTTCTTCATCTAAATACACACTATGCGGTTCTTGTAAGGATTCAATCATACCTTTTAGAGCGCCTTCAAATAATTCACCCTTACTAACAGGATCCATAAATTTCTGTGTCGCTACATAATAGGTAAAAGCGAATTTTGGGAGACCCCAAAAACTGCCCGATAAATACCAAAAAGTAAACCACATAACGAGTATGCCTGCCCCTATATATCTAAAAAGGTTCCAGCATATATTTCTTATATTCCACTTCATTTTATAAATAACCCATAGGATCTACTGGATCCCCATCTACGCGGACCTCAAAGTGAACGTGAGGGCCTGTACTATTACCAGTACTACCAGCATAAGCAATGAGCGAACCTTTGCTAACATATTGACCGTCGCCAACAGCGAGATCAGAATTATGTGCGTAAAGAGTAGATAAACCATTGCTATGGTCGATGATAACGGCATAACCATAACCACCGAGCCAGCCAGCCCACACGACAGTACCACTATCTGCTGCGTATACAGGATCTCCTTCATCAACACCAATATCGATACCAGCATGAAGAATTGAAGTCCCCCAAATTGGATGAATACGATAACCAAAGGACGATGTAAGAGGACCACTAGCAGGCCAACCTAAAACACCAGACCCTTGTGACCAAGTAGCATTTTGTTCGGCCGCAGCAGCCGCTGATGCGGCTTCCGCTGCACGTGCAGATTGTCGTTCTCGCAACAATGCAGTTACTTGTGCAGAAGCAGCATTTAACTCTTCAATAGCTTGCATAGCTGTAGCACGATCATTTTGTGCTCGTGCTAATACTTCGTTACGCTCTGCTTTTTTCGCTTCAATTTCTGCTTGTTTAGCTAAAGCAGCTTTTTCAATTTCTAATAATTGTGCTCGTTTTGCTTCTAATTCTTGTTTGCGAATCTCGATTTCTTCGCGCTCTCTTTTAATCTCATTAATCAAATTAATATCAGCGTCAATGATTCGTTTTAAAATTTCTAAGCGATTCGCAAAATCTGTAAAGTCTTTAGAGCCAATCACAACATCCAAATAACTAAGACGGCCATTGATATAAATATCGCGAACCCGCTTATAAAAGACAGCTTCTCGTTGTTCAAGACGTCGTTGTGCCTCTTCTAATTGTTGCGTACTCACTGCAATATCAGCTTCTACAGCAACGCGCTGTTCTGTTATAACTGCTAATTCAGCATTGGCCTGTCTTAATTCTTCTTCAATTTGTCGCAATTGTTCCGATACGCTACCAATAACGACTTCAGCGTTGGCTTGCTTAGAACTCTGTTCATTAACTTGCTGCTGTATTGAATCTAACTGATTTGTTAAATCCTCATCTACAGCCCATATATGAGTCGGTATTCCCGTCAATACCAAACCTGTCAAAAGGGCTGCTAAGAGGCGAGTTTTAAATGTATACTGTCTCATATAACCCCTATTATACTTTCATATATTGACGCAATGAAATGGTACTACCAATAGCACCTACGACGATACCACCTGCTAATAAGTAAAGGATAACGTCATAGAAAAACGGGAACATTGGTACTAATGGGAAAAATGCTAGTGATCTAGCTACTTCTAAGGTAATGAAATTGTATAACCAGCCTACACAAGCAACGGCAATGATAGCACCAATTAAACCTAATAGCATACCTTCAATCAAGAATGGCCAGCGAATAAATCCATTAGTAGCCCCTACGTATTTCATAATGGCAATCTCTTTGCGACGCGCAAATACAGTGAGGCGAATCGTATTGGAAATAATAAACAATGTAGCCCCTGCCAAGAATGCAATGAGTATAATACCACCAAAACGAATAACTTGAGTAATGCGGAACAATTCCTCAATGATATCTTGTCCATAGTGAGTACTTTCAACACCGCTGAATGTAGTGACTAACTTAGCTGTTGTTTTCACATCTTCTGGGTTTTCAAAAGTCAGTACATAGGAATTAGGCAACGGGTTTACCCCATCTAAAGCATTGACTAATTGTTGTTGCTCCCCAAGGCGTTCTTTAAAATCTTTCATAGCCTGTTCTTTATTGACAAATTCAAGCTGTTTTAAATTAGGTATCGCCTTGATTTGCTTTCCTGTTTCCATGATTTGTTCAGTAGTAAGACCATCTTTTAAATAGACGCTTAATTGTACTTGATTTTCCAGATTAGACGCCATATTGTTTAAATTCATAACGCCACAAAGGAATACGCCAAGCATAAATAAAGACAATGCTACTGTAGAAATAGAAGCTAATGTCATGAGACCATTACGCTTCATAGACTTAAGCGCTTCTTTAAAGAAATATTTCATTGTTCTAGGCTTCATTGAATTCTGCACCTCTCATATTATCACTTTGTATGCGACCATCTTTTAATTCGATAACCCGCTTATTCAAATACGTAACGATATCCATGTTATGAGTAATCATAACAACCGTAGTGCCGAAATCATTGATGTGCTTAAACAAATCTACAATATCTTTACTCGTAGTTGGATCAAGATTACCTGTCGGTTCATCAGCAATCAATACAGTCGGTCTATTTACAATAGCTCGAGCAATGGCAACCCGTTGTTGCTCTCCTCCAGATAAATCTTCTGGCAAATCGTTTGCTTTATCAGTAAGTCCGACTAGCTCTAATACATGAGCTACTTTTTCTTTAATAACTTTTGGTTTTTCCTCAATTACTTCTAAGGCAAAAGCAATATTTTCAGCTACCGTTTTATTAGGCAATAGTCTAAAGTCTTGGAATACAACACCTAATTTACGACGCAATTTAGGAATGCGACTACGGCGCATTTTGGTGACTTCATACTCATCCACAATAACGCTACCAGAATCAGGCACGACTTCATGTGTCAAAAGTTTAAACAATGTAGATTTACCTGCTCCACTATGACCACAGACAAGCACAAATTCACCGTCGTGAATATTGAGGCACACATCATCTAGCGCAACAGATCCATTTTCATATACTTTACTAACATTTTTAAATTCAATCATGGGTTCCCCTTTATTATTTACGTGTTACCACTCGCTTAACAGCTTCTACAATATGAGCTGCTGTCAAACCATATTTAGCCATTAATTCATTAGGTGTACCACTTTCCCCAAATGTATCTTTTACACCAACAAATTCCATCGGCACAGGATGATTAGCAGCAACGACTTCAGCTACAGCAGAACCAAGACCGCCTAATACATTATGTTCTTCTGCTGTTACAATAGCGCCTGTTGTAGTAGCAGCTTTCACAATCGCTTCTGCGTCGATTGGTTTAATAGAAGCCATATTGACTACTGTACAAGCAATACCGTTATTGTTCAATTCTTTTGCCGCTTCTAGTGCAGGACCTACAAGGGCACCACAAGCGATAATAGTAGCATCAGGACCTTCTTGCAATATAGTGGATGTACCAGGTGTGAAAGTATAGCCTTCCGGCATAACATCGTCTACACTAGCACGGCCTAGGCGAACGTATACAGGCCCTTCATATTGAGCAGCCCATTCGATAACAGCTTCTGTCTCTCGTTCGTCAGCAGGTACTATTACAGTCATATTTGACAATACGCGCATACATGCAATATCTTCTAAACTCTGGTGTGTAGCACCATCTTCACCTACAGTGATACCAGCATGAGTAGCACAGATTTTTACATTTAATTTTGGATAACATACGGCATTTCGAATTTGTTCAAAAGCACGGCCAGTAGCAAACATAGCAAAAGAAGATACAAATGGAATTTTCCCAGCTGCTGCCAAACCAGCACCAACAGAGATTAAATTTTGTTCTGCAATACCTACATTAAAAAATCGATTACTATTATCTTTTTTAAATGTATCTGTCTTAGTAGATTTCGATAAATCTGCATCGAGAACAACGATATTGGTATTCTCTTTACCGATACGAGCTAAGGCATTACCGTATGCTTCACGTGTTGCTTTACCCATTATTACACCCCCATAATTTCATTGACAAATGCTTCACCTTGTTCAGCACTAGGCGCTTTACCATGCCAACCTGCTTGGCCTTCCATTTCTTTTACGCCTTTTCCTTTTACCGTATGCATAACGATGCAAGTAGGCCCTTCTGTAAAGGCTTTAGCACTTTCGATAGCATTATGTAACTCAGTTATATTATGACCATCGACTTCGATTACGTTCCAGTTGAAAGCTTTAAATTTCTCTGGAATAGGTAATGGCGATAAGACCTCTCTAATGTCTCCATCAATTTGTAAGCCATTGAAATCTACAAAAGCAGTCAAATTATTTAATTTGTAATGACCAGCAAACATAGCTGCTTCCCAAACTTGACCTTCTTCTAACTCACCATCTCCAAGAACGGCATATACGCGGTATCCAGCATTGTCGATTTTACCCGCCAAAGCCATACCTGCTGCTGCAGAAATACCTTGTCCAAGAGAACCAGTCGACATATCTACACCAGGTGTATATTTCATATCTGGATGACCTTGTAAGATATGGTCAATTTTTCGTAAATTCAATAATTCTTCTTTAGGGAAATATCCTTTTTCTGCTAGCGTCGCATATAAGGCAGGCGCTGCATGACCTTTAGATAAAACAAAACGATCCCGATTTGGATCCTTTGGATTCTTTGGGTCTACCTTCATTTCCAGAAAATATAGTAAAGCCATAATATCTGCAATGGACAAAGAACCACCAGGATGGCCAGATTTAGCAGCAGTTACGGATCTAATAATACTAGCTCGAATCGCTTTAGCTTTCTCTTCAACTAATTGTAATTGCTCTTGTGTCAATGTAGTCATAGAGACCTCTCTTTCTGGATAGGATCCATTTAAATTAACCATGGTTTAGAAGCGATAGTGCAATCTCTGCATTCCGCTTCGAATCTACACGCAGTTGTTTAATCCGTTCAAACGAGCCCCTATAAGAGTCGGTACTCGTTAATAAATCGCGACAACGTTCATATAACATTTGCGGATCTAATTCTTTCATCGTTCCAATTGGCTCTTGTCCAATCATATGAAGGAAACTTGTAATCTTGGGATCATAAGAAATTCCAATAACAGGCTTGTTCATTAAGGAACTAAAAACAAGTGCATGAAGACGAACGCCAATCATAACATCTACATTACCTGATAAAGAAACTTGCTCCTCTGTTGTAAAAGGCCCTTCTAATACGATAGATGGCGCTGTCATAAGATGAGCAATTTCTTTTGCCTCCATTGTATCATCTGGATGAGACATAGGAATGAAGATAATTTCTGCATTATCTTTTTCACTAAGATTCGACAAAACAGTGGCTAAGCTTGTGCGGTATGCTGTATCTTCTTTCCAGCTACGTACAGCAATACCGATTCGCTTTTTATCACTAGACGTATTGCAGTCATAGCTTTCTAATATGTTGCGTCCTACCGATATATCGCCTTGATGCATAGCCAATACAGCATCAGCTGTCACCTCTACATCGTGAATACCTAATGATTGAAGTTCCTCTTTCGATATAGAGTCACGAACAGTAATGCGATCAACGTATTTTAACATAAAGCTAACAGCTTTACGCGTCGATTGACGATATAAAGGTCCAATCCCTTGCGAATAGAGCATAACAGGCTTACCAAATAACTTAGCAAGGCCCATAATACTCAAGTAATAATAGGTGTTTCGAATACTTGTTGCATCTTGCAGAAGACTACCTCCACCACTAATGACTAGATCAGCTTTAGTAATGGCTTTTACAATCGATAATCCCGCAAAAGTACCTACCGCTTGTATATTATGTTTTCGACTCGTTTCTGTAGGATTCCCGGAAATAACAGTAATATGAGCTGTACTTTCTACATCTCTAATGGCATCGATAATAGCGGATAACATAGCTTCATCGCCAGCATTGCCAAAACCGTAATACCCGGAAATAACGATATTACTCATGGCTTTCCTCCTTAGCGACGAACCATTGAGCGATATATAGGCATAGGCGGACGCCAATAATAGCGACTACACCTAATACTGCGCCTAATAAAAGTCCATCATAACCACGCATAATAGACATAAATACTGGCGTTCGAACGTGACAGAATGTTTGAACCATAGAAGCTATGCCAATAACGCCAGCAATGGTCAAGACGAAGTGAATAACCATTGGCCATTTGCGAAGTAATGCAAAAGTTGCCAACATCAATGCAGGATGACCGATGAGGAATTCCTTTTCTCGAGGTCTTGCATATAATGTATTCTCCAGAAATCTGCGCAACATCAGTTCAAAGCTAGGTACTGGAACACCTGCTGTATGACCACTACGCCCCACAAAAATCCAACCTGCCGCGCCTAATGCAGCAACTACAAAGAAAACGTACATTTTTACATCTGCAGTGAAAAATTCCACTACAAATTGTTTTGCTTCTTTTGAAGAATTGATCATACGCCCTTTCCATAATGGGAATCGCTGTAAATAAGCAATAGCCACCAAAATGACTGGTAATACAAAAGTTAATTTAACACCTCTAAATAAAGCGAACTCCATAAAGAATCGTGTATTCCCTAATAAAGCAGCTACATACATAGCACCTACTGCAGCAATAATAGCTGCTACGAGTAGATAAAAGAGGGATAATATTGTGGCTTTCCATGGCTCTATTTTGAGAGATTCACTATATCGGCGCCACTCTTCCATAAGAAGAATCATCGCCCCTACAGGTGCCAAAATAGCTGCAAAAAAAGCCCATACTTGAGTAATCAAGGTACCACTTGTCATAGTCATGCCTACTAAAGACAGGATAGACAGCACTACAAAAGCTATAATTTGCCATATTTTTTGCATAGCAATGAGCATTTGCCCTACATAAATAAATAGAGCTACACTACCAATAATAGTGAGTCCCAATGCAATTGGATTAGGCTCATAAGGTGGATAAATATTAGCAGGACCAAATTTATAGCCTTTTTCAGCTAACTTAGTAGTGGCTATATCGATATAATTTATGGTCGTTTGTAATACGGTTTCATTATTTTGTCCCGTTTCATAAACAGGGAATAAATTAAATCGAATATTCCGTTCTATATCGCTAATATAGAAGCGTTGTGCAGCCTCTTGCGGAGCAATTTTCTTTAACTCTTCTTTAGCAATTGTATAGACCCGACCTACACTATACTCTTTCTTAGCAGCCATCTCTAAGAAACCCATTTGTGGTTCATATTGCAACTGATTAACTGCTTCAATACCAACTAATGGAATGTGCAACTCATCCATATGAGCTAGTGTTTCATCAATATAGTGAGGTGCGCCTAACACTTCTTTACCAGCAAATATCATGCCCGTAACACGAGGAACACCTTCTAAACGACTAAATACATGTGCTATATCTTCAGGTGTTACATTTCGATAATTCGTAGGTCTAACGATAACGTTAAAACCTGAGTCTGCTACTTCCATAGCTTGAATTTTGGAAATACCTAAACTTAATTTTGCATAGTTTTCAGCACTAGCACCATATAGCTGAAGGACAGGACCAATGCTCGTTTGTAACTCTTTAACTTTATCTTTACTAATGCGATGATATAAATCTTCCCGAATCTCTCGATAATACCCTTCTTTTCCTGGCACTAGAGCTACATAAGTAGCACCAGGCGTTGCTGTATCACCATCAATCCTCACATTCGATAAATCCTGAGCATTAAGCAATTTGATATGACCAGCATCATTTGCTTTTTCTAATGTCCGATCATAAATGGCAAACGCTGTTACACCTGCATCTTTTAGTGCATCAAAAGCCTCTTCTTGACTTCGCTTTTCAAAAGCATTAGCTCTTAATACAGCATCATAATCGACAATATTTTCAATGTGATTTTGCACTTTCTCGACATTGTGTCTTTCCACCACTAAATACAAGGAGGATAAAAGACCGATAATGATACATGCAATGAGAACTAAGGAATGCTTAGTTTTATTAATCATCTGCACGATAAATCCTTTCTAATTGATTACAGGTTTGATTTTAATATGAATTTCATCACTTTCCACACTAACAGACTCTGCTTTCACAGGAATTGGAAATGTATTGAAATCATAAATCGTAATTGGCTCTAACACTTGTGATGTCAAACCACCGACAGTACTACCATTAATAGTAAATCGAGTAGGCGCAAAGGAAAGTACATTGTCTTTTAATTCTAAATTACCTTCCAAATTACCTTGTCCACGAAGAGCACCTAATAAGTTAACAGATCCAGAAACAGTAATTTTTTCGTTGCTAAGTTTTACATTGCCATTTTCTAACCCTGGCGTATTATCAACGAGGAACGTTTTTAAATCATCAGCCAATACAATACCTTCTAAAGAAGCGCTATTAGCACTGATTACATCAATCTCACGAGACATAAGCAAAGACACAGGATTGATTTTCAATCCTTCTGCACTATATTGAAAATGATTGAAATTTAATTTTCCTAACTTTACGTTCTCTAATGTACCTTTTACTTCATCCACTTCCCCATAGGTCAATTTAAAAGCAGGCATAGAACTAATATCTATAGTTTGGCTACTAGGATGTAATGCTTCATCAAGTTCAGATTGTACTTGTGATTCCAAATAAGATGGAAGTGCAAATTGTGCACCTACGGCGAGAAGCACAATGAGGAAAATAAGGAATAGAAAAAACTTTTTCATATAATCTCCTATACTGTTAAATTAGCTTCCTTCTTAAGGAATCCTTCGATAAATTGGTCTAAGTTGCCATCCATAACGGCTTGTACATTACCTGTTTCTACAGATGTACGGTGATCTTTTACCATATTGTAAGGATGGAATACGTAAGAACGAATTTGACTACCCCACTCGATAGCTTGATAAGTGCCACCAATTTGTTCTTTTAATTCTGCTTGTTTTTCTAATTCTAATTCAAATAATTTAGCTCTCAATAATCGCAAAGCTTGTTCTCTATTTTGCATTTGAGACCGTTGCGATTGACATTGCACGACGATGCCTGTCGGTTTATGGGTCATTCGAACAGCAGAATCTGTTTTATTAATATGCTGACCACCAGCACCACTAGCACGATAAGTATCGACTTGAACGTCCTTCATATCGATATTGATTTCTACAGCATCATCAATTTCTGGCATGACATCAACGGCTGCAAAAGATGTATGGCGACGAGCCGCTGCATCGAAAGGAGAAATGCGAACGAGGCGATGTACCCCTTTTTCTGATTTCAAATAGCCAAAGGCATTTTCCCCTTTTACAAGAAACGTAGCACTTTTAATACCAGCTTCATCACCTGGTTGCTCATCCATTAACTCAATGGAAAAACCGGCTTTTTCAGTCCATCTTAGATACATACGAATCAACATGGAGCACCAATCTTGCGCTTCTGTACCTCCAGCGCCAGCATGGAAGGTTAAAATCGCATTATTAGCATCATATTCTCCACTTAAGAGTAACAATACTTCTTGTTTCTCTACCGCTTCTTGAATGCCATTGATAAACTGCTTAATCTCATTTTCCATAGAACTATCGTCTTCTTCAATAGCTAAATCAAGCATCATGCTTGCATCGTCAATATCAGATACTAATTGCTTATACCCTTCTACAGAGTTTTTCAATTGTGTCGCTTCCTGTGATATTTCACGGGCTTTATCAGGATTGTCCCAAAATGTAGGGTCACTCATTTGTACATCGAGAGTGAAGATTCGATCTTCTTTCTGAGCGATGTTAAAGTGAATCCCTCATTCCATAAATACGTTCTTCTAGATTCGCTATCATTGGCTTTAAATCTTCTAACAATTTATGTCACCGCCTTTATCAATTCTATACTCATTTTTTACATTATAGATAACTCATATGACTACATCATATTTATCTTATTAACGTATTACAGTATTACTACAATGCCGTAATAAAAGAAAAATGGCCGTTGCTAGAAGGGAATCCATCAGCAACGTGCCATTTCACAAATCTAATCTATGTTTTGTGGCTCCAACACATCTTCATGATGGGACTGTGCACCCTCTAATTGATCTTTCGGTTCTTCAATTTCTTCAATCAATTGTGCACGAATTTTATACAATGCCATAATCGTTTCATCTTGAATGGCTTCGACCATACGTTGGAACATTTCATAGGCTTCAAATTTATATTCCACAAGTGGATTTTTTTGGCCATACGCACGAAGGCCAATTCCTTCGCGAAGCATATCCATGTTATCTAAGTGTTCCATCCATTTGTTATCTACTACGCGTAACATAATTGCTCGTTCTAATTCATTAAACATAGCATCTCCTAACAAGTCGATACGATGTTGGTATTCTTCATGAGCAATATCATGCAAGCGTTCATCTAACTCTTGGCGTGTATAGTTTTCCATATCTTCTGCAGACATAATCTCTTCTGTTAAGAAGTATTGGCTAAGGTGTGTATACAAACCTTCATAATCCCATTCTTCTGGATAGAGTTTTTCGTCTGCATAGGTGTCTACCGCTTCTGTTACAAGGCGATCAATCATTTCTTTAATCGTATCTCGTAATGATTCATTACCTAAGATGCGACGGCGTTGTTCGTACAGGACTTCCCTTTGTTGATTCATAACATCATCATATTCCAAAATATATTTACGAATATTGTAGTTATGATCTTCGACTTTTTTCTGAGCTCGTTCAATTGATTTTGTAATCAATGAATGTTCAATTGGCTCATCTTCTTCCATGCCTAAACGATCCATAATGCCAGAGATGTTATCAGCTCCGAAAATACGCATCAAATCGTCTTCTAAAGATAAGAAGAATTGAGAGGATCCAGGGTCCCCTTGACGACCAGAACGACCGCGCAACTGATTATCGATACGACGACTTTCATGGCGTTCTGTACCTAAAATAGCAAGGCCTCCAAGTTCAGGTACGCCTTCACCTAATGTAATATCAGTACCTCGTCCAGCCATATTAGTAGCAATCGTAACCATACCCATTTGGCCTGCATTCGCTACGATTTCTGCTTCCTGTTCGTGATGTTTTGCATTTAATACTTTGTGTGGAATGCCTGCGCGTAACAACATATCAGATAATTCCTCTGATTGTGTAATCGACGTAGTACCAATCAAGATTGGTTGTCCTAATTTATGTCGTTCTGCTGCATTGCGCACTACAGCGCGATACTTAGCAGCTTTTGTTTTAAAGATTTGATCGGCCAAATCTAAACGAATCAACGGACGGTTTGGCGGAATAGGAATAACGTCTAAACCGTAAATATCATTAAACTCTTTTTCCTCAGTTTTGGCAGTACCTGTCATACCTGCTAATTTATGGTACATACGGAAATAGTTTTGGAATGTAACAGATGCTAATGTTTGGCTTTCACGTTCTACTTTAAGGCCTTCTTTAGCTTCAATAGCTTGATGCAATCCGTCGGAATAACGACGACCAAACATTAAACGACCTGTGAACTCATCTACAATAACGACTTGTCCATCTTTAACTACATAATCTGTATCGCGGTGCATCATCGCATGAGCTCGTAAGGAAGCTCCTAACAAGTGATTAAGCTCGATATTTTCAGCATCATACAGATTTTCGACACCTAACATCCTCTCTACTTTTGCAATCCCTGCATCAGTAGGAGCGATAGTCTTCTGCTTTTCATCAACCGTATAATCTTCATCTTTCACAAGATGAGGTACGATTTCAGCTAATTTATAATAATTATCTGTAGAACGGTTACCTGGCCCAGAAATAATAAGCGGTGTACGAGCTTCGTCGATTAAAATGGAGTCCACTTCATCAACGATGGCATAATTTAATGGACGTTGCACCATTTGAGACACTTCAGAAACCATGTTATCGCGCAAATAATCAAAACCAAACTCGTTGTTTGTACCATATGTTACGTCAGCACTATAAGCTTCTCTTCGTTGATGGTAATCTAAATTAGCCACAATAAGACCTGTAGAAAGGCCTAAGAAACTATATAGACGTCCCATTTGTTCGCTATCGCGACGCGCCAAATAATCATTAACAGTAACTACGTGGACACCTTTCCCTGTTAAAGCATTTAAATATACCGCCAAAGTAGCTACTAACGTTTTACCTTCACCAGTACGCATTTCTGCAATATTGCCCTTATGAAGACAAATGCCGCCCATTAATTGCACGTCAAAATGGCGCATTCCCAATACGCGTTTTGATGCTTCACGACATACGGCAAATGCTTCTGGTAAAATATCATCTAATGTTTCACCTTTTGCAAGACGACGTTTAAATTCTTCTGTTTTTGCCACTAAATTTGTATCACTGAGTCTTTCAAATTCTGCCTCTAATTCATTTATATGGTCTACTACTTTGCGCATTTTCTTCAATTCTTTAGCGCTAGTATTACCAAAAAGACTTTGTAAAAAGTCAAACAATCAAATCACTCCTCTATAGGACATATCATTACATTATTTTATCTTATTTATTATAACGAAAAAGCCTTGAATAGTCAAAATTCAAGGCTTTTTACAACAATTTTATCGATTTATTTTCAATATACCATCGATTATTTCTCTATATAGTTTCGTACCTAAAAGACTGATTCGTTCACGAATGTTAACTACTGAAGTTCTGGTTCGATCAAACCATAGAATCCATCATGTCTACGATATACAACATTCATTGTTTCTGTTTCTGCATTAAAGAACATAAAGAAGTCATGCCCAATCAAGTTCATTTGCAAAATAGCTTCTTCTACATCCATAGGACGAACAACAAAATGTTTCCGTTTAACCACTTCTATTTGTTCTTCTTCTACAGGTATATCTAATGTAGCCACATCGGGGCGGAACACTTCTTGTCGTTTAAAACGTTTTGCCAAACGAGTTTTATGTTTGTGAATCTGACGTACAATTTTATCAACAACGAGATCGATGGCAGCGTACATATCATCGTTAGTTTCCACACCACGTAATACAATCTTATCGACAAAACAAGTTAACTCAACAGTTGCTTTTTCTTTTGCCACAGATAGTACTGCTTGTGCATCTAACTCATCATCAAAGTAACGAGTCAATTTGCTCAATCGTTTTTCTACATAAGCTCTAAGAGCAGCTGTTACTTCAATGTTTTTACCTCTGACTTGTACCTTCATATGTCAACATCCTTTCTAACAATCCACAAACAATATATCCCTATAGATATATCATTGTGTTATTTAAATATTTCTACCAACTTCAGAAAAACTCCTGCTTTTATATTATATAAATTTATAAAAATATTTTAACAGATTAATAAGGAAACAAAAAACTCACATCGGATATAAATTTTCTCAACTTACATCCGACGTGAGTGTATATGACTATATAAAATTGGTATTCCTATACGTGTCGATTTCGTATTAGGCTTTCACAACGTTAGCCGCTTGCGGACCACGATTGCCATCAACGATATCAAATTGAACATTTTGGCCTTCGCTCAAGGATTTGAATCCTTCATCTTGAATCGCAGAATAATGTACGAATACATCGCTGCTATCTTCTCTTTCAATAAATCCATAGCCTTTTTCTGCGCTGAACCATTTTACTTTACCCAACATGGTAACATCCTCCTAAAATATCTATATGTCTTAACTGTCTTGCACTACACTTGTATCATAGCACACTATGCATAAAATATCAAATAATAATAATTTCCTTTTAATGATTATACATATATAACTTTTTGTCAGTATCAACTATACATCAGAAGAAATTCAGATATTTATTCATTCATTTCAATCCTATATCTTTTTCTCATAATTAAGGGCCTTCTATATTAATAAACCATATTCGTATTAAAAATTATTATGCATAATCGTGTATGCATAAACCACGTTGATATCACAAATATTTATATCATTAATCTGTAAAACATGATGTACCTACTTAAACTAACCACTTTAGTTATAGATTTATTGTAAATTTTAATTTTTATTTATCATATTATTTGATATCTAAGAAATGCATAATCCTATATTTATAATAAAAAGTAGTCCTCTATGAAGATTAGAAAATCGTCACAAAGAACTACTGTATTCTTATTTTGGATTATAGAATTTTGGAGAGAAAACTCTTTGTTCGCTCATTAGTAGGCGTATCGAATATCTCTTGTGGTGTTCCATCTTCTAAGATTAAACCACCATCTACGAAGAGAACTCTATCAGCCACTTCTTTGGCAAAACCCATTTCATGAGTCACAATGACCATCGTCATTCCCTCTTCAGCAAGAGATTTCATAACATCTAAAACTTCCCGCACCATTTCAGGGTCCAAAGCAGATGTAGGTTCATCAAACAGCATGACTTTTGGTTTCATCGCTAATGCTCTAGCAATAGCAACACGCTGTTTTTGACCACCAGACAAGGAATTTGGATACGCTTTTGCTTTATCTGCTAGCCCAACTCGTTCTAACAATGCAAGAGCTATATTTTCAGCTTCTTGTTTCGGTGTTTTTCTCACTTTTGTTTGTGCCAATGTTAAATTATCAAGCACCGTCATATGAGGAAATAAATTGAAGTTTTGGAATACCATCCCCACTTCTTTGCGGACTTCGTTCAAATTGTTTTTATCCGCTAAATCCATGCTATCTACAATAACTTTTCCACTACTAGGTTCTTCTAAATAGTTCATAGTTCGTAACACCGTACTCTTGCCAGAACCAGAAGGGCCAATAATAACTACAACTTCCCCTTTTGCAATATGAAGATCAATGCCTTTTAGTACTTCGTTTTTACCAAAGGATTTACGCACCTTATCTAAAATAATCATTTTACGCTATTTTTCCTTTCCAAATAACCAACCAATTGAGAGATAGTAACAGTCATAATTAAGTAAATAACTGCTACAGTTCCCCAAATTTCAAAGGATGAGTAAGTTTTAGCAATGATCAACTGACCACGACGAGTCAACTCTTCAAATCCGATAACAGATACAAGAGAAGAATCTTTCAACATAGCAATAAACTCATTGCCCAATGGTGGAATAATAGCTCTGAAAGCTTGCGGCATAATGATATATCGCATAGTTTGGGCCCATGACAACCCGAGAGAGCGACCTGCTTCCATTTGTCCTTTATCAATAGATTGGATACCAGCACGGAAAATCTCAGATACGTAAGCACCAGAGTTAATACTACAAGCAGTAACAGCAGCAATAAATGGATCAATACGTTGACCTGTTATCATTGGTAAGGCGAAATAAATTAAGAAAATTTGCACCAATAAAGGTGTACCACGAATAATATCTACGTAGCATTTCGCCAATAATCGAACCACCATAAACCGAGATAAACCAGCTAAGGCTACTAATAACCCAATAAGAAAACCACAACCTACAGACATGGCTGTAATTTCAATTGTCACTAACGCCCCTTGTAATAACAAAGGTAAGTTATTAATGATAACATTCCAATCCATTCATGACTCCTATTATTTAAATTCTAATACTACCGGCATATCTGCAGGAGCATCTACATTAAACCACTTTTTATATAACTCATTGAATTCGCCATCAGCCTTCATATCAGCAATCGCTTTATTGATAGCTTCTTGCAATTCTTTGTTATCCTTATTCAAAGCTAACCCTAAGTATTCTTTTGTATTAGGGTACTCAAACAATTTGATAGATTCATCAGGGTGTTGTGTACTATAATACTGCGCTACTGGTAAATCGATAACAGTAGCATCTACACCACCATTTTGTAATTCTAACAAAGCTTCATTACTATGGTCAAATTCTGTTACTGTAGTACCTTCAATTTTATGAGCTAAATCAGCTCCTGTAGTCCCCATTTGAGCAGCGATTTTTTTACCTACTAAATCCTCTAAACTATTGATATTTACATCACCTTTATAGACTACAGCTAATGCATTTTCATAATAAGGAGATGAAAATAATACTTTTTCACTTCTCTGTGCGGTAATCGTCATGCCAGAAGCAGCTACATCAATATCACGTGTATTCAATGCTGGAATTAAAGCATCAAAGGCTACATTTTTAAGTTCTACATTTTTATTGAGTCGTTTACCAATAGCCCGAATCAACTCAATATCAAAACCAGTGTAGTCACTTGTTTTTTCATCTTTAAATTCAAATGGTACAAAGGTAGCATTTGTACCTACTACAATACTATTGCTTTTGTTAGCACCGTCAGAACCACAGCCAGCAATAAAAAAGCCTGCCATAGCTAGCATGAAACTACTTAAAATCAGTTTTTTTACTTTATTTTTTTTCATAAGTATTCCCTCACTTTACAAACTATCTTACGTTATAGTCATAGTATATAATAACCGAATATTTATGTCAATAATTTTATATATATTTTTAAAAAATGCATTATTAACGCCTTTTGATTTCATCTTTTATGCATTGACTGTATAAATATTCTATTTGTGTATAAAACAATTTGCCTGTTTTTTTATATATAACTATCATTTTTATATAGCTATGAATAAATGGCATACAAAAAGCACATGAGAAAGCCTCATGTGCCTGTATACGGCTGACCTGGTCTTTGCCCCCACACTCGCCTGCTGGAAGGTTCGCTCCTAAGCCTGTGGCTCCCCACTACTACTTCTCTCGGTTTACCGGCAGGACTTATATCTAAGCCGCACCATGCTCACAGTTTCTTAAACTGCTTATGTGGATCGTTTTGCCTGCGACTGGCCTCGACTTGCAACCACAGACCCGTATTCTTTAATTATAGAATATATAGCTAAGAAATGTCTATCAAATATACATATCTTATTATATATAAAGAAAGCAAGAAAGCAAACATATATTTCCTCTATTATCAGATCTATGAGAATGAAAATTTCAACCCCTTATTTTCATGTATAGAAAATAGGAATAGGATTTATAAGATTTTCTTAATAAATAAATATCATTTATTATATCGCAACATATGATCCACACCGTTAAGGCATTCTATTTTTGTCAATCTTTTTTCTTATGCAAAATGTGAATACTAATTTTAAATTACTTATCTACTTCATACACAAATCAAAAAAAATGTTGTATAATACGAATACTGTTATAGAAGATCGACCTAAAAACTGTACGATGTATACATCTTTTGGGAGAATATGTATACTGTCTAATTGTCTAGTAATTAAAGGGGTATATTATGTTTATGTTATCATTAATGCAGCCATCGGGACTGTATGAATTAGAGAAGGATAGTTTAGAAGCCATAAGCGCTCAGCTATTACAAATGATTCAGATGAAAAGTTATCATTTATATACACATTCTATTCAAGTCTCAAATTACGCAGTCAGTATTGCTGCAAAAATGGGTTTACCATTAAATGAAATTGAACAAATTCGTCATGCCGCTTTATTACATGATGTAGGATTATTAATGGTGCCTAATTCACTGATTCAAAAAGCACCATATCTTAATAAACAAGAAATGTCCAAATATAAACAACACCCTGCTAGCGGTGCCAACATGATTGAAAACTATCCATGTTGCCAACAAATTTTACCATATATCCGCTATCATCATGAAAAATGGGATGGATCTGGCTATCCAAAACACTTACGAGGGGCTAATATCCCTCTCGGAGCGCGCATTATTGCCGTTGCTGATTACTATGACTCTACTGTCAATCCATCTACGGAATTTTGGGCGAAAACAAAAGCGAAAGCCAAAGAAGAATTATTCAGTGCCTCCGGTTCCCTCTTTGATCCATCGGTTGTAAAAGCATTTATAGAAGTGTTAGGCTAAAAACTACCACTCGTCAATGTGAGCCCTTCAATTCTAAGAGGTGACCGAGTCGCTAGCACACGGCTAGCCGCTTCTAATGTGGCTCCAGTCGTATAGATATCATCTACTAATAAAATTCTTGTATCAGTAAAATCTATATCTTTATAATCATCTTGCCAAGTAAAGGCATGTTTCACCGTTTCTAATCGTTCTGTTCCACTTAAGGCCCACATTTCTTTTTTCGTATCGATTTTAGCTAAACAATCTAGCCACCGATAATATTGGCCGTTCCCATACTCTCCTTCTAAGGACAAAGCCCAATCTTTGAAGAAAAGATCGACTTGGTTATAACCTCGAATTTTCTTCTTTTCTGTGCTAGACGGAACAGGAATAATATAATGCGGTTTAAATTGGTGTATATAGAAGTTGTGCGATGCTAAAAAAGGAGCAGTCCCTTTGGACTGCTCCTTTTTTTCATTAAATTTTACATCGTATATAATTGACTTCATACCACCGCGATAATCGCTAAGAATATAAACACAGTCTAAGGATTGTAAAAACTTCTCTGGCACTTGTCTCACATGTAGAATATCAGTAATACAAGATTCACACCATTCCCCTTGTGTCACTACAGGAGTACCACAATGAGGACAAATGGGAGGAAATAAAAAATCTAATAGACCCATTATCCATCACACTTTCCTTGTAAACGTTCTTTAAACAATGTAAATCGTTCTTCTCCATTAACAGTAGCTACCGCTCTTTCAACAGAACTTTTAGTACCAATAATGATCACCTTTCGTTTTGCCCGTGTCACAGCAGTATATAATAAATTACGTTGCAACATGCCTCCATACATAGGAATAAAGGGGATAATGACAACCCCATATTCACTACCTTGGCTTTTATGTACTGTAATGGCGTAAGCAGGCATAATCATATGCACTTCATCGAGAGATAGGCGTACTTCTTTGTGAACGAATCGAATGCACATATCACTCTTCGTAATAGCATAAATAATGCCAATTTCACCATTAAAAATTTCTAATTCATAATTATTTAATATTTGGATCACCTTATCACCAACGCGATAAGTAATCCCATTGGCACGCACTTCTCCTTTATGTGCACTACTAGGGTTCACCACTTGCTGCACATATTGAGATATGCTGATACTCCCAGCTTTTCCTCGGCGCATAGGCGAAATGATTTGAATATCTAACTCATCATCTACGGTGTTAACTTCTCGTTCGTAAACATCGGTAATAGCTTTCATCATGTCATTTAAGGAACTAACGGGAATGAAAGTAAATTCTCCATTTACCGATTCTAAATTAGGCATGTTACCGCTATTAATCGCATAAGCACTATCCACAATACTATTCCCAGAACTTTGCCGATATATATGTTGCAATCTCGTATAAGGTACCATATCGCTATGGAGTAGATCTTTTAAAACAAATCCAGCACCAATAGGCGGCAATTGATCCACATCACCAACGATGACAATATGCGCTTCTTTCGGTATAGCTGCCATTAAAGAATAAAAAAGACGTACATTTAACATGGAAGCTTCATCAATAATGATAACATCAATATCGAGAGGATCATCTTCATTTTTCGTAAAATCATAAGAATCACTGCCTACAACAGGCATCAATAAGCGATGTATAGTAGTGGCTTCAAATTCTGTAGCCTCTGTTAATCGTTTAGCAGCCCGGCCCGTAGGAGCACATAAGACAATGCGATTTAAGCCACCTAATTGAAACCCTTTCACCAAAGCTTTGATGATGGTTGTCTTCCCTGTTCCTGGTCCCCCAGTAATGAGGGAGAACTTTTCAAAAAAGGATAGAGAAATGGCTTCTTTCTGCTCGTCCCCTAATCGGATATGGTTAGACGCCTCAAAGCTTTCAATAAATGTAGGAATGTCAAGAGCAACTGGATCTGCTCCTCCTAAAAAGTGCCGTGCATAATGAACGCCTTCTAATTCTGCTACATATAATTCTGGAGGATAAATATAGAGAATATCATCATAATAAGTACTATATAACAGGCCTTGAGAGATGTTATTTTCAATATAATCAGCTACTAAGTCCGGATTGATCTGTAATATATCATAAGCCCGACTAATGAGCATATCTACAGGCAAACAAGTATGTCCTTGATTGTCTAAAAGCCCTAAAATCCAGTTAATACCAGCTTCTAAGCGACGTTCATCTTGAGGATCCACCCCTAATTGTAAAGCCAATGTATCAGCCGTATTAAATAGCATATCAGGGACGATACGAAGCAATACATAGGGATTGTCTTCTATGACAGAAATAGAGGATGCCCCATAATAATTGTAAACTTGGCGAGACCATTTCGACGAAATTTGATGAGACTCAAAAAACTGGTTCAGTTCTGCTAAAATTCCTTCACCTAAAAGAGTATTATATAACTCTTCTTTCACGCTTTTGCGAATATTCGGCACATCTTTGATCTCTTCTGGCTTCTCTTCTCGCAACACGTCGAGAAGGCGAAGGCCAAAATAATCGCAAATCTTTTCTACCGTCTTTTCCCCTAAACCTTTAATACCCAAATTTAATAAGTAAAGCCTAGCAGCCCCCATATTATCAGGTTTAAGCTTTTCAATGCTATGGGCATCAAATTGGTGTCCATATTTTTTATGCTCTACATATTGACCTTTTACTTCTACGTCTTCCCCTTCTTTTGGGGCTTCAAATCGACCAGTACAAGGGATTGTTTCTTCGTTATAATCTTTCAAGAGAAATACACAATACGTATTCTGCGTATTTTGATATATAATTCGATACACAAATCCTCGTATTGATTCCATTATTTCTCCGTATTTGGTAAAGCTTCTATAATTTCCTGTACAGCATCAGTAATACTACCTTCATTACCAATTTTGATATGAGCTACCTCTTCATAGAGTGGATAACGCTCTTCATACACATTAAAGATATATTCAATACTCTCTTTTACGAGAGGGCGAATTTCTAAATCTAAATCGTCGAGAATATGATTTACGTCTCGATTAACAAATACAACTAAACCATTATTGCGCATAAGATTAACAGTTTTTTCAGACGTAACCGTGCCGCCACCAGTAGCAATAACAGAAGGCTTATTATGAATCAACTCTTTAATCGTTTCATATTCATATTCGCTGAAAGCATCTTTGCCATCGTAAATAAAAATATTTTGTACCGATTTTCCCACTTTATCTTGTATAGTTTGATCTAGATCGTAGAAATCACGGCCCAATTCTTTAGCCAACATTTTCCCTACTGTCGTCTTACCTGCACCAGGCATACCGATGAGGAAAATGTGCTTATGCATATGTTCTTTTAAAAACTCATTGCTAGTAGCTACTACTTGTTTCATGTAAGATTCAATATAAGGAGCCCATTGTGTTTGGCTGCAATTTTCTTTATGTTTGGCAATGATTTCTTCATCTCGCGCTTCATCAATTAAAGGCAAATGATGCTCATCTTTATATTTAGCAATAGCTTCAATAAGTAATAAACGTTGTTCAAATAATGTCACTAATTGCGAATCTATACTGTCAATTTGTTGACGTGCGTCTTTAATATCCATAATTCCCCCTTATGGCTTCTAACCTCTTAAAATCGACAACGCTTGGGCTTCATCAATTTTCATTTGTTCAATTAATTCCTCTAACTGATTAAATTTAATTTCCCCTCGTAAATAAGAAATAAATTGAACTGTTACTTCTTTACCGTATGTATTTTGATCAAAATCAAATAAATGGACTTCACAACGATGATATTGGTTTTTGAAAGTAGGATTATCTCCTATATTGCCTACTCCATCATACCATTTGCCATCTACACAAACGCGATTAGCATATACGCCATCTGGTGGTGTTGCCATTTCATTAGGCAATAATAAATTTACCGTAGGAAATCCTAAAGTGCGTCCCCGCTGATCTCCTTTGATGACAATTCCTTTAAACTGGTAAGGACGGCCAAGCCACTCTGCAGCTTCTTCCATACGCCCTTCTTCAATAGCTTTTCTAATAGCTGTACTAGAAACAGGTCCTTCTTCTGTAGGTAATAGTGATTCTACTAATACTTCAATACCTTTCGAAGCTAATAAATCTACCATAATAGCAGGCGTACCAGCTCCTTTAGCACCAAAAGTAAAATTAGTGCCTACAGCCATAGCTATGACATCAAGATGGTCCGTAAGAACATCTAAAAATGATTGAGGAGACATACTCATAAGCTCTTCGCTCATAGGAAGTCGCAATAGATAGTCTATACCCATTTTCACTAATATATCGTCCATAATAGAAGTAGATAATAACCGTTTTGGCACTTTGTCTGGACATAAAACAGTCTTCGGATGGGCATCAAATGTAACAAGAACAGTAACTCCATTATGAGTGTTAGCAGCTTCAATAGCTCTTTGAATTACCCTTTGATGACCTCGGTGCAATCCATCAAATGTGCCCAGTGCATATACAATTTTATCTTGAATAATAGATAACTCATCAAAGGAGTGTAATTGTTTCATAATGATCCTTAAATAAAAATATTTTTCTCTACCCGTATCGAATCAGACTTCCGTTTGACAATACCAATAAACCCATCTGGTCCATAAGCTCTATATAAGTGAGATGGTACCGTATGACTAAAACTATCTGTTATAGGCAATTCTTTTCCTTGCACCATCATCTTCAATTGTACACTATTTACATCTATTTTTGAAAGATGACTCACTGCAAAATCCGTTGGTAGCAACAAGTTTTCACCATGCACCATTAACTCTTCCGCCATATAGGAATCATGAATAGAAAAAGGTCCTACAGCAGTTCGTGCCAGAGAAGTCATCGTTCCTGGTAATCCAATGCGCATACAAATGTCTCGCAACAGCGATCGAATATAGGTCCCACTGGAACAAGTAACACGAATCGTGAAATACGGGAATGAATGGGCTAATAATTCAATATGTTCAATCATTATGGTACGGCTTGGCAATTCTACAGGAATTCCTTTGCGAGCATATTCATAAGCTCGAATGCCATTGATTTTAATGGCAGAATATTTAGACGGTCTCTGCTCTTGCGTCCCTCTAAAGGTCTCCAATATAGCCTCTAGTTCATCCCAGATAGGCTCATCATGACGAATATGCATCTCTTCATCAGGTAACACAGAGGTGCCCGTACTGTCTTCCGTATCTGTGAAAGTACCGAATCTACATTCGCCTACATAGGTTTTAGAAAAACTTTCTGTATATTCAATGAGACGCGTAGCCTTACCTAAAAATATAGGTAATACACCATAGGCCATAGGGTCTAAAGTACCACTATGCCCTATGCGCTTCTCTTTTAAAATACGTCTACAAATGGCAACTGCATCGTGACTCGTAATCCCCGGCGGTTTTAGAAATGGTAAAATGCCATCCATTATCCAATGACCTCCAACAATTGTTTCTTCGCTTCTTCTATATCGCCTGTAATGGTGCAACCAGCAGCGCGAATATGACCTCCACCGCCGAATTGTTGAGCAATAGCATTTACATCAGTTCTTTTGGAACGAAGGCTAACACGAGTACGGTCATGGCTTTCACCTTTTAACAAAATAGCAATATCTACGGTATCTACGTTGCGGATAATATCCACAAACCCATCTGTATCGTCCTTAAGAATAGCCATTGCTATAGGATCTAACTCGATAGTGGCAACCGTATTATCCTTATGAAAACTAATGGTTTGCATAACTGATTTAGTCAATTCCAAACGTTCCGCACTGACTGCTTCAATACGTTCAGAAATGATATGTGGACGAGCGCCCTGTTCAACGCAAAGAGCCGCCATAGCTAATGTGTTAGCCGTGGTGTTACTAAATTTAAAAAATCCACAATCTGTAGCGATAGCCATATATAAAGCATTCGCCATCGACTCTGTAATAGGCCAATTCCAGTTCTTACATAAATCTGTAATGATCTCACCAGTTGCTGCAAAATCGGATTTTAAATATAGATAATCAGCAAATTGAGTATTTGAAATATGATGATCTATATTAAAAATAGGTGCACTATGCAGTGCACCTATTTTACCAATTCGTTCATACGTGCTAGCATCCAATACCATGAGCATATCAACAGATACAGGATTCTCCTCAAAATAAGCAACATCGTGAATGTGATCTGCATAAGTTAAGAAAGAATATTTCTCTGGTACTATATCGTCCACCGCCATATAAACAGTTTTGCCTTGACCTACGAGGGCTTCGTAAAAAGCCAACATCGAGCCAATAGCATCTCCATCGGGGCGAACGTGAACAGTGAGCATAATAGAATTAGCTTCACACAGAGCCATGTGTAATTGATCAATCGTTATATTACTCATGTCTCTTCCTCTATATTAATTAGATGGTTCATCCTTTTTGATTTCATTCAAAAGGGATTCAATATGCATGCTGTAATCTAAAGATGTGTCTTTATCAAAAGAAATCTCTGGAATATGGCGCAATCGAAGAACTTTACCAAGTTCTGTACGAATGTGTCCAGCTGCATGTTTTAGGGCTATCAAAGTATCTTCTTTTTCTTTATCAGACCCAAATAGACTAACGTATATAGTCGCTTCTCGTAAGTCACCTGTTACGTGTACATCGGTAATGGTAGTGAAACCGATGCGAGGGTCTTTAAGACCTCGCATCAGCATCTGACTTACTTCTTGCTTAATAAATTCTTGTACTTTTCGTACCCGAACATCACTCATAATAACCTCCTAGAATTGAGGTGCAATTTCTTCCATCAAGTACGCTTCGATAACGTCCCCTTCTTTGATGTCGCGGTAACCTTCTAAAGAGATACCACATTCGAAAGTTGCTTTAACTTCTTTTACTTCATCTTTAAAGCGGCGTAAGGAATCTACTTTACCTTCAAATACAACGATACCATCACGGATCAAACGCACTTCAGAGTTATTGGTAATGCGACCTTCTGTTACATAAGATCCTGCAACAATGGCTTTCGGTGTAGAAATAACTTGACGTACATCAGCGCGACCAACTACAACCTCTTTAAATTGTGGCGCCAACATACCACGCATAGCAGATTCTACGTCATTAATTGCATCATAAATAACGCGATATGTACGAAGATCGACTTTTTCAGTTTCTGCCGCACGACGTACATTCGCATCTGGACGTACGTTAAAGCCCATTACAATAGCATTAGAAGCAGAAGCAAGCATAATATCAGATTCATTAATAGCACCTACAGCAGCGTGAACGATAACGATACGCACTTCTGGATTTTTAATGCCTTCTAAGGATTGACGCAATGCTTCTACAGAACCTTGCACATCTGCTTTAATGATGATATTAAGATCTTTCAATTCACCTTGTTGAATTTGGTTGAAAATATCATCTAATGTAACTTTATGAGTTGCATTTAATTCTTGAACGCGTTGTTTTGCAATACGTTTTTCTGCAATAGCACGAGCTTCGTTATCATCCATACCATTGATGATTTCACCAGCTTGAGGCACTTCGGAGAAACCGAGGATCTCTACTGGCATAGATGGACGAGCGACTTTTACTTTTTCCCCTCGCTCATTTGTCATAGCACGTACTTTACCATATGCAGTACCAGCCAGTACAGTATCACCTACACGGAGAGACCCTTTTTGTACTAATACAGTACATACAGCGCCACGACCTTTATCGAGCTGTGCTTCGATAACAACACCGTAAGCTTTGCGGTTTGGATTAGCTTTCAATTCCATCACTTCTGCAACGAGCAAAATATTTTCCAGAAGGTCATCGATACCTTCTTTTTGTTTTGCCGATACAGGAACCATAATTACATCGCCACCCCACTCTTCTGGCAATAAGCCGTGTTCGGACAATTGTTGTTTTACATGGTCAGGGTTAGCTCCTGGTTTATCCATTTTATTGATGGCTACAATAATTGGTACTTCTGCAGATTTAGCATGGTTAATAGCTTCAATAGTTTGTGGCATTACACCGTCATCAGCAGCTACTACGAGAACCGCAATATCCGTAGATTTAGCACCGCGCAAACGCATCGCTGTAAACGCTTCGTGACCTGGCGTATCAAGGAATGTAATTTTGTTGTCATTATAACGAACTTGGTATGCACCGATATGTTGTGTAATACCGCCAGCCTCTCCAGCTGTTACATTAGTTTGACGAATTACGTCGAGCAATGATGTTTTACCATGGTCAACATGCCCCATAATCGTAACGACTGGTGGGCGAGGTTTCAATGTTTCAGGTGCGTCTTCAATTTCGATAATATCCGTAGGATCCTCTTCTGGCTCTACTTCTGTTACGACTACACCAAATTCTTCCGCTACGATAGTAGCTGTATCTAAATCAATTTCTTGGTTGATGCTCGCCATAACACCTAAAAGCATCAATTTTTTGATGATTTCAGATACTTCACGGCCCATTTTTTCAGCTAATTCTTTAACTGTTAAAGAACCACTTAACTCAATTTCGCTAGCAATAGCGGCTTGTGCCTTACGCTCTTCTTCCGCTTTTTGTTGTAAATATTGCTCATTACGGTGTTTAACCTTATTTTTCTTCTTTTGCATAGAAGTGGACAATAAGGATTGAGGGCGATTATTTCCTTTTTTATTTTTCTTATTTCGGCGATCATCGTTGTTACGACGATCATCATGATTGCGACGATCCTCGTTATGACGACGGTCGTCGGAATTGCGGCGATCATCATGACGATGATTGTGGTGTTGTTCACGATTATCGTTATGACGATTTACAGCATTGTTATGGTTGCCATCTTGGCGAGGACGACCGTTTTCATCTCTGTTTTCATTACGATTATCTTTATTGCGTCCTTTACGATCTTGTTGTTGACCGCTTTTTGTAGGGGCATTGATTTGTACGTGGCGTACATTTGCTCTCGCCTTTTCTTGTTTATGTTCCTTTTTCTCGTCACTACGTTTCTTTTGCGGTTCGCTCACTTTTTTTGATTGTTCTACTTTTGACTGTTCTTGTTTACCTTTAGTTAATGCTTGTTTTACCACATTATATCCTGCATCGTCTACAGTATTAACAGCTTTAGTAATATTTTCAAAATTATTGTTTTGTAAAATAGAAATAACTTCTTTGCTTTCCACGCCAAACTCTTTGGCTATTTCATGAACGCGCTTTTTTGACATCTACATACCCCCTTATTACTGATCAATCTCTTTTAGCAATGCCTTTGCAAATCCCTCATCGTGTACGGCTATAACTACGCGTATTTCTTTTCCAATCGCTCTACCCAAAGCTTCTTTATGCGCTATTTTACGAAGTGGAATATTATGTACCGTTGCTAATTCGATATATTTCTTTTCATTATTCGCTACACAATCACTGGCTAACAATATCAATTTAGCATCTCTCTTTTTTACTGCTTTTTCAACAATAAAATCACCAGAACTAATCGAACCTGCCCGCTGTGCTAATCCTAAGAGATTTAATATTTTTTCGTCATTCATTATGCTTGTTGTTCCAAATCCTGCTCTAATGTTTCATATACATCTTTCGATACAGCATGCTTCAAAGAGCGTTCTAGTTTTCTGCCTTTATAGGCCGCTTGTAAGCACTCTTTGGAAGGACAAATGTAAGCACCTCGTCCAGGCGCTTTGCCAACTCTATCAATACTAATTGTTCCTTCTGGGCTCAATACAACGCGCATTAGCTCTTTTTTGCTCTTCTGTTCTCCACAGCCTACGCAGCTACGCATAGGTTGAGATTTGGTTTTCATTATGCTTCACTTTCTGCTTCATCATCAGTACCGAATCCAGTAAAAGGATGTTCTGCATCTTGACTTTCACTTTTGATATCGATTTTCCAATTCGTCAATTTAGCTGCTAAACGAGCATTTTGACCAGCTTTACCGATAGCCAAAGATAATTGGTAATCAGGTACGACTACATAGGAAGACTTTTCAGACTCACTTACATCTACAGAAATGACTTTAGCAGGACTTAAGGAATTAGCAATATAAATAGCTGGGTCTTCATCCCACTTTACAATGTCAATTTTTTCATCATGTAACTCATCGACGATATGTTGTACACGTTGTCCTTTAGGACCTACACAAGCACCTACCGGATCGATGCTTTCATCGCGGCTATATACGGCAATTTTAGATCGCATACCTGGTTCACGAGCAACTGATTTTATTTCTACAACACCTTCATAAATTTCCGGTACTTCCAATTCAAAAAGTCGTTTCAATAACCCTGGATGGGTGCGAGAAATCATGATTTGAGGGCCTTTTGTAGTTTTCTTAACTTCTACGATATAGCACTTAATGCGATCTCCTTCACGATATATTTCATTGGCAATTTGCTCAATTGGAGGCAAAATCGCTTCTGTTTTACCAAGATCTATATATACGTTCTTACCTTCCACACGAGTAATAATACCAGTAATAATATCGCCTTCACGGCTGTAATATTCTTCGTACACAACACTACGCTCTGCTTCTTTTAAACGTTGAATCAACATTTGTTTTGCTGTATGCGCTGCGCTGCGGCCAAAGTTAGCAGGCGTAACATCTACTTCTACAGTGTCACCGATTTCAAAGCGTTTATCTTTTTGGCGAGCTTCTACTAAACTAATTTCTGTTTCTGGCAATTCTACGTTTTCTACAACTTGTTTCTTTGCCATTACTTTATAAGCCCCTGTTTCCCGATTGAGCTCTACATAAGCGTCAGGATTTGATGTTGGTTCTTTTCTATATGCTTGTAATAAAGCAGCCTCTAAGGATTCAAAAATGACTTCTGGTGCAAAGCCCTTTTCCTTTGTAAGCACCATAACTGCTTGAATTAATTCTTGACTCACTCCTATGCCTCCATATACTAAAAATCAAGATGTAATCGAATTTGTGCGATACTAGACCGTTCAAAGGTCGTACTGTCACCATTGATTAAGAATTCTATAGTCTCATCCGTAAAGCCTTGCAATATACCAGTATATTGTTTTGCCCCATCAATAGGCTTAAACAATTGGATATCTACTTCACGGCCATTATAACGAATAAAATCTTTATCTTTTTTCAATACTCTGTCAAGACCAGGTGAGGATACTTCTAATAAATAATTCTCCACAATTGGGTCTTTTTCATCTAAAGCGGCGCTTACTTTTTCGCTCACCATTTGGCAATCGTCTAAGTCGATACCACCTGGTTTATCGAGATATACTCGTAAATACCAATCTCGTTCACGCACATAGTCTACATCGACTAATTCTAATTCTGTACCGGCAATTACGCCTTCCACTACAGAGGCTACAAACTCCTCTATGGCTTCTCTTTTCATTGCCATCCCTCCTTGTAACTTATACAATCTATATCTTTATAACATGTATCCTTGTTTTACAAACAAAGTACGGTTAATCATAAATGAAAGAGTGGGCTATTTGCCCACTCTTAAAAAAGTTTATATACAAGTCACCCTTATTATAACATATATTACCCATAATGTACAAATCGATTAGCGCTGATTCAACTCTTGTAACATAGGCTGTAAATGTGCTTCTAATAATGGTCCTAATTCTTCAATCGTTTTCGCATCTAAGCGATGATCGATTTCTGGATACTGTTTATATCGCAGCTCTGCAAAAAATTCATCGCGAAATTCATTATAAAAAAGTAGCAAACCTGTACACTCATCTTCTTTGCGATACTCCGCAATAATGAAAGACCCATTAATCATAGATACCGCATTACGAGGTGTAATGTCTAATGTAAAATCTTCAATGCGAGACGGCAATAGCGTTTCAAAATCCCAATTAGGGATACCTTTCTTTCTATAGGTATAAGAAAAACTTTCACTACTATTAATGAGCATTTTCGTTAACCCTTGTACAGCTCGTTCTTGCAATCCACGCCAAAAAGAATCAATATCTGCCCTGACAAACGAAATATCGACGAAGTAGAATAACGGCATTACTACGTGAACCGTGTAATCCTCTACTTCTTTATCATAAAGAGCACACCACTTCCAGCCTAATTCATTTTCATAATGGAATAATGGTAATTGTAAAACTATTTCGCCCTTTTCTAATCGTTCTTCGACCAACTTAATGGCATCTGGACCTGTAACAACTAAAGAAAAAGCTCCTATCGTCTCTGGCAACCAAGAATAATCTAACTGTTTACAAGCTTCAACGACGGTTTTCATATAATACTTCATACCTTTCTTGATAGGTTAATACATTTCTCACGTATTCTCGTGTCTCCGGAAAGGGAATAGTATCAATCATACCATTCCAATTATCGTCTTTAATCCACGATTCCACATGTCCACGCCCTGCATTATACGCCGCTAAGGCTTGTACTTCATCACCATTAAACTCTTGTAATAAATGTGCCAAATACCAAGTGCCTAATTCAATATTTGTATGTGGCTCTTGCAATTGACGATCTGTATAATTGCCATGTCCCATTTGCTCCGCTACCCAATGAGCTGTTTCTGGCATCAATTGCATTAACCCCATAGCTCCTGATGCAGATTGTGCGGTATTTTTATATTTGCTTTCTGCTAAAATAACGCTAGCCACTAAAGATGCTGGAACCCCTTCTTTTATAGCTGCCGCTTCAACTACCTGTCTATATTCATAGGGGTATGCTGTATTGCGGGCTACATTATCTTGTAAATAACAGAAATAGGCCACACCTAATACAACAACTGCCAATGCTGTTGCGGTAGTCCGTTTCATAAAGCCTCCCATTACATTAGACTATAACGTTTTCATAATCCAACACATATATTAATCACATATTTGTACATTCGTAAACAATAAATTCAAGTACGCATAATATAATACATCCAGATCAATATAATTTCATTATACATATAACGACTGCAATTTGTCATGCCATAGAGAATCTAACTGCGCTTGTAAAGATGCCAAATCACCAGTATTATCAATAATAATATCCGCATACTGTCTCTTTTCATCTATCGGCATTTGGCTATCAATACGAGCTAATGCCTCTTCTCTTGTAAATCCATTGCGGTCCATAAGTCGATGTAATTGAACTTCTGGTGTTACATAGACGAGCCATATAGTATCTAATATTTCATACCACTTACCTTCAATAAGAAGTGGAATATCATAGATCAAAACAGGTACACCTTGAGACTCAAACTGTCGTGTTAATTCCTCGATTCGATTTCGAATAAATCCATGAATCGAAGTATTCAATCGTTCACGCTCTTTTGGGTCATGGAACACAATAGCTCCTAAAGCCTCTCGATTGAGTGTTCCATCATCATTGATGACAGTAGATCCAAAGAGCCTTTCAATATCAGCTAGACCTTCTGTACCAGGTGCAACAACTTCTCTTGCTACTATATCAGCATCAATAAAGGGAATTTGTTTATTTTTAAAATAGTGTAAGACTGTGCTTTTTCCTGATGCAATACCACCAGTTAAACCAATTTTTAACATATAATCCCCTTCTGATTAATGCATTTAACACATATGTGCATCATAATGCTAGATAACGCATCTATAATCATTACGAATAAGACTCAACCGATTCATCTTCCAGTACCGCTTACTTAACAAGAGCCCAATTTTCTGCATCATGAACATCTACAATGAGTGGTACATCTAAGGTTACTACACTCTCCATAGTCTCTTTCAACAGTACTTTAATAGCTTCTAGTTCCTCATTAACAGCCTCTAACACGAGTTCATCATGCACTTGTAATAATAGACGCGATGTAAATCCTTTTTCTTCTAACAAGGACTCTACTTTGTTCATTGCTAATTTAATAATATCCGCTGCGGTCCCTTGAATTGGTGTATTCATAGCTGTTCGTTCAGCAAAAGAACGGCGATTAAAATTGCGACTATTAATATCTGGCAATTCTCTAACACGGCCGAACATGGTACGAACTTTTCCCGTCTCATGAGCTTCTTTCACCATATTGTCCATATATTCTTTAACTCGTGGGTAACGACTAAAATACAAATCGATATAATTTTTGGCCTCTCCTCGAGTTATACCTAAATCGCGAGACAAACCAAAATCAGAAATACCGTAAATGATGCCGAAATTAATGGCTTTGGCATGGGACCGCTCTTCACTAGTTACCTCTTCTTGAGCTTTACCTAATACTTCTGCAGCGGTAAAACGGTGAATATCCTTTCCTTCTGTGAAAGCCCGAATTAACGCTTCATCGCCGGATAAGTGAGCTAAAATGCGCAATTCAATTTGAGAGTAATCGGCGCTTACTAATGTATCAAAGCCTTCTCCTGGAGAGAAAAGAGCTCGAATTTCTCTCCCTTTTTCAGTACGCACAGGAATATTTTGAAGGTTTGGATCCGACGAACTCAATCGTCCCGTAGCCGTTACCATTTGATTAAAGGTAGTATGAATACGATGTGTTCTATCATTAATTAACACCGCAAGACCATCTAAATAAGTAGACACTAATTTTGAAATAGTTCTAAAATGTAAGATTTTTTCAATTAATGGACTTTCATTGCGCAACATATCCAATACTTCTGCATCTGTAGAATAGCCTGTTTTTGTCTTCTTAATAACAGGTAACCCCATTTTTTCAAACAAAATAACACCTAATTGTTTTGGCGAATTAATGTTAAAGGTTTCGCCTGCCATATCATAAATTTCTTGCTGCACTTCTTCTAGTTCAGCTTTAAAACGAACTGTCGTATCTTCTAATTTATCTGTATTAATATAAATACCGTTTTTCTCCATAACGAGGAGTGTGTGAATCAATGGTAATTCTATAGTTTCATATAAACGCCATAACTCTTCTCGTTGTACTGTTTCCACTGCAGGCTTGTTCATGGCGAATAAAGCTTTCACCATAGATACACATTCTACGTCCACGCTGCCAGTAGCAATGGATGGAACGGAGAATAGCTCAGTTAAGTACAAGTAACCATAATTAGTCCTAGTTGGATCTAATAAATAGGCCATTAAAGATATATCGTGAATGCGAGGCGTTCCATTATCTTGGAATAATCGAATCGCTGCCGGCTTATCCGTACCTAGTGCTTCTAAAAGGTCCTTCGTTTGCGTCGTTATAACCGTACTAGCACCGTTCAAAACATCTAATAAAAGGGTACCATTCGTACCATCTGTTTTTACAATGAAGTCACCATTAAAGATATAGATAGAATCAATCGTTCTAAACGGAGTTTTTCCATCAAACAAAGCATGGATAGCAACTTTTTTCTCTGTATAGAAATCAGGTGTCAATGCAGTACTATCTGCTAAATCATCTAAGGAAACCTCTTCTTGGACCGCAAATAAGCCGCCAATTTCATCTGCGCTATCACTATCATTGCCCATAACTTGCACTAATCGAGGCGTTAATTTCGTAAAACCTAATGTTTCAAACATAGGTTTTACCTCACTAACGTGAAATTGTTGTACAAAATTTTCTAATTCATATGGCAATTGAAGATCTGTTTTTATAGTCGCCAATTGGCGCGACAAAAAGGCAAGTTCTTTATTTTCTAATAATCGCTCTTTTAATTTCTTACCAGAAATAGCATCGATATTCTCATAAACACCTTCTAATGTGTCGTATTCGGCAATCAACTTAAGGGCTGTTTTTTCACCTACGCCAGGAACACCAGGGATATTATCAGACGAATCTCCCATAAGAGCTTTAATATCAATTACCTTGTCAGGGCCATAACCATATAATTCTTCCATATTCTCCAAGGTCACTTCCAACATATCAGAAATGCCTTTTTTCGTTAGAAATACATGGCTGTGTTCTGTAATTAATTGTAAGTTATCTCGGTCGCCTGTAATAATTTGAACGGCTAAATCAGAAGATCCAAATGTTTTAGATAGAGAGCCTAAAACATCATCTCCTTCAAAACCTTCTTCTTCGATAACACAAATGCCCATCGCTTTTAGTACATCTTGAATAAGACTAAATTGAGGCCGCAAATCTTCTGGAGCATCGGGACGATTCCCTTTATAGTCACTATATAGTTCTGTACGAAAGGTTTGGCGACCTTTATCGAAAGCCACCGCAATGTAATCTGGATTAATTTCTTCGTATAGTTTTATGAGCATCGTCAAAAATCCGTATACTGCATTAGTCGGTGTGCCTAATGCAGAACGCAATGGTGGCAATGCAAAAAAGGCACGAAATAATAGGCTACTGCCATCTATAATCATCAGTTTTTTCATAGAGCACCTCACTTAAATCTATCTATTAATTATACCATAAAAGGAATATATCACTCATGCTGTAACCTCCCTTTTATGAATAAAATAAAAGTTCTTGCTTATCAAATATCTTCTATGATATAATCATTCAGGTATAGAAACGATATTTTAAGGAGGTGACTCAATTGCCAAACATTAAATCCAGTATTAGAAGCGTAAAAACGGATGCTGAACGTCGTGCGAAAAACGCCGCTGTGAAATCTCAAATTCGTACAGCAACTCGTAAAACCGTTGAAGCTGTTCAAGCAGGCGCAGTAGAAGATGCAAAACAAGCACTTGTTCATGCTACTAGCGTAATTGATAAAGCGGCCTCCAAAGGTGTTCTTCATAAAAACACTGCAGCTCGCAAAAAATCTAACTTAGCAGCGAAAGTAAACGCTTTATAATTTAGATCTCAATAGCCTCTACTCTGTAGAGGCTATTTTTGATATAAGGCACAATCACTATAGAACTAAAAAGCAGCCTATCCCATATGGGAAGGCTGCTTTTTGTTTTCTATAAAGACTTTCACTCTATTACTCAACCTATAGTAGCTAACACTCTACAACACCTTTCGTAGTGACGCGAATAGCTGGAATGACTGTAAGGGCTAAGAAACTTAAATTAATAAATGGATCTAAGTCTTTACTGATCCCCATAGCATAGGCTTTCTCTTTCATATGTGCTACTTTTGCATCCACTATATCATGCGGTTCATTGGTAATTAAACCCATAATTTCTAGTGCTAATTCCCCTATAATCTGTCCATTTTCTACCATGACGTAACCACCACCGATGTCTTTGATCCGTTCAATGGCTATCATCATATCCGTATCATTATCACCAACGACGATAAGATTGTGCGAATCATGGGCAAAGGATGTAGCAATAGCACCATTATGAATATTAAATCCTTTGAGTACGCCGACACCATTACGCCCGCTTGCTTTATAACGTTCAATACAGGTAATTTTATTGAATTCACTATTCGGTTTAAATATTCCATTCTCTGATGGTACTATCTCTTCTGTTTTAGCCGTCACAATTTGTCCTGGTATGATATTAATCACTGCATGCGGACCATCAATAGGTAAATCTAATTGAGATGCTTTAAAGTCGCCAATATTAATAGTATTTAGCAACGCTGGTGGCACAGGTCGTTTCGACTTGTGGTATTCACTATGACGATCTACAATTTCTCCATTATAAATGACATCGCAAATAGACACTGTTATTTCATCATCGAGGACCACTAAATTAGCTTTATAACCTGGCGCAATCCAACCAGCATCTCTCAAATCATAACATTGTGCGGGATAGGTACTAGCCATTTTATAGGCTTTAATAGGCATTAACCCAAGTTCGATGGCTCTTCTAATATTATAACTAATATGACCTTCTCGACGGATATCTTCAATATGTTTATCATCTGTACAGAATCCATAACGCTCAACAGGACTACCACTATTAATAATGCCTTTTACAATGGCCTCTAGATTGTGAGCTGCACTGCCTTCACGAATCCACACATATAAACCTTGGCGCACTTGTTCACGAGCATCTTCATAGGTAATGCATTCGTGATTTGTAGTAATACCTGCTAAGCGATAGGCTGCTAATTGCTTCTGTGAAAGCCCAATAATATGACCATCTAACACGCCACCTTTATAAGCGTCTATCTTAGCTAACATATCTGGGTCAGCACCAATAACACCATAACAATCCATGACTTCCGCTAAGCCAAGAATAGCAGGATTATCTAATAATTCGGTAAGCGCTTTACTATCTAATAATGCACCATTATCTTCTCCGGGTATAGCCGGCACACAAGACGGTGCCATAACGTAAACATCACCGCGGGCTTCTCGCGTTTCATCAATCATATACTGAATACCTTTTATCCCTGCCACATTACCAGCTTCATGAGGATCTACAATATACGTTAATGTACCCTCTCTAGATGCTTCAAAAACGAGCTCTCTGGGATTAACTAAGGTCGATTCTAAGTGAAGATGAGCATCTATGAAAGCAGGTACAATATATTTATCGCTATAATCGATTTCCTTAATTCCTTCGTAGTCACCAACGCCCACAATATAACCGTCAGCAATAGCAATATCTCTTACATCCCACACTTCATTACCTACATCTAATACATGAGCTCCTTTTAATACTAAAGGGGCTTTTTCTAGACCCTGTGCAATATTAGATAATTCTTTTGTATATTTCATGCCAGTCTCCTTATTTCACAATGTTTTACGGTTCTATCTATTAAACTATTTTTGCCATTTTATATGTGATCCCCTATTATAATTCCTTATACTCTTATATCTTAGCTTCTTACGCTAGTATTTCTTTTAATACAAAAATGCCTGCTAACACGTACATCACAAAAGATACATCGCTATATTTTTTAGATAGTACTTTTACTAATACATAACTTACTAGCCCCCATTCAATACCTACGCCAATGGAATAGGCAAAAGGCATCATAATGATAGTTAAAAATGCTGGTAATCCTTCAGATATATCGCCAAAATCAATATCTTTTACAGATGCCACCATAAATAAACCTACTACAATCAGTACAGGTGCAGTCGCAGCTACTGGAATAGCTAATAATAAAGGTGCCGCAAATAAAGAGGCAATAAAAAGAACAGCTACTGTCAACGCAGTTAAACCAGTTCGGCCTCCTTCTGCTATACCTGCCGCGGACTCGACAGCTACAATATGCGGTGATGTACCGAGAGCACTACCTACAATGGTACCGATAGCGGCGACTTTCATAGAAGAGCCTTGTACTGCCATTTGCTGTTCTGCTGGTACTTCCGCTTGATTTGTTAAGCCAATCAATACACCTACAACATTAAATAAGTTAACAAATAAGAACGTAAAAATAACGAAGATCATATCTACACTAAAAATTTCAGAGAAATCATAATGCAATGCGATAGGCGCTAAAGACGGTGGCATCGATAGAATTGTATCAGGCATTGTAGTAACACCTGAGAAAAACCCTACAATAGCAGCAATAATAATGGCAAGGAATATGCCACCTTTTACATTACGTACTGTAAATACAGCAATTAATAGTATGCCAAGCATAGCAATCAAACTATTGGCACTATGTAAATCACCAAGGCTCACTAATGTAGCAGGCGAACTCACAATAAGACCGGCACTGCTCAGACCTATGAGGGTAATAAATAATCCAATCCCTGCTGTTACAGCCATCTTTAAGGTATGTGGAATGGCATTAAAAATAAGATTCTTCAAAGGTGTTAGAGCAATGATTAAAAATAAAATACCTGCTATAAGCTGTGCCGTTAAAGCAAAAGCAAAACTATGCCCCATTTGTATAACAACAGTATAAGCAAAAAATGCATTAATCCCCATCCCGGAAAGTCCTGCAAATGGCATATTGCTGACAAAAGCAAGAAGTAAAGTCATTACAATAGCCGATAGAGCAGTGGCCGTAAAAACAGCACCACCATCCATGCCACTAGCGCTAAGTATAGCAGGATTAACAGCTAATACATAAGCTACACATAAAAAGGTAGTAGCTCCCGCAAAGATTTCACTACTGACCGTGCTACCCCGTTCTGTAATATGGAACAATTTATCCCATATACTTGTTCCACGCACCTCATTCATAGTACCTACCTCCTTTAGATTTCTATTAACAAATACGAATCAAACTATATGTATACATTTCTACATACATACACAATTATCCTTTATAAATATACTTGATAACTGGAATTCTAAAAAAGATATACAAAACGCCTTTCATAGAATCTGTATTGATTCGCTTACAGTTGGATGCATACATCGAACTTGGAACCTAAATCCAATCCTATAAAAGGCGTTTTAATTTATATATTTAATTTTGATAAAAATGACTGACCTATATGATAAGAAGCAAGTCCAAAGTTTTCTAATATCGTTTCCCCTATATCAGAAAAGCTACGTCTTGTCCCTAAATCTATAGCATCATTCATACGACAATGATATGCCAATATAGGGACTTGTTCTCTCGTGTGATCCGTTCCCTCCCAGGTAGGATCATTGCCATGATCTGCAGTAATAAGCAATAAGTCATCATCACCTAATAACGGTAATAACCCACTCAACTGATAGTCAAACTCTTCAATAGCTCGTTTATAGCCCTCTGCATTGCGACGATGACCATATAAACTATCAAATTCTACAAGATTAACCATCATGAGTCCCTTAGTAAAACTGCCGCCCAATATATAAGGTACCAAATTCATACCATGAGAATTAGACACGGTAGGATACGACACATCCCATCCTACTTGAGCATAAATATCGCCAATTTTGCCAACGGCCACCGTAGGAATATGCGCTGCTTGCAATTCTTGCTGTACCATTCGCTTCTCAGGCATACGGCTATAATCATGACGATTAGCGGTGCGCATAAAACTTCCTGGCTCACCTACAAAAGGTCTAGCAATAATACGGCCTACATAATAATCTCCAATGCAAACCTTATTACGCGTAATATCACACATGCGATACAATTCCTCAAGAGGGATGACATCTTCATGAGCAGCAATTTGAAACACCGAATCAGCAGATGTGTAAATAATAGGTTTCCCTGTTTTCATATGCTCCTCGCCAAGGCGTTCAATAATCTCTGTACCAGATGCTACTTCATTGCCGAGGAATTCATAGCCCGTTTCTTTTGTAAAAGTCTCCATTAATGCCTGTGGGAATCCATCATAAAAGGTAGGAAACGGCACAGTTACAGGATGCCCCATCATCTCCCAGTGACCACTGGTAGTATCCTTTCCCGTACTAGTAGCTTCCATTTTACCATATGCTCCTATAACCGGATTGGTAGTTTTTTCAATATCTGCAATATGAGATAAGCCTAATTGCTTTAAAGTAGGACAATGAATCGGCCCTACAGTAGATTCAATATGACCTAATGTGTTGGCACCTTCATCATTGAATCTAGCTGCATCTGGTGCATGACCAATCCCCACACTATCCATGACGAGCAAAATAATACGCTTAAACATAAGTACCTCTCTATCTTTTGATACGCAAACCTACTATTACTTAAGATGAGGCAAAGCCAACATAATAGCAGCTAATGATTTACTATCTTTAATATTTTCCTTCTGTATAGCTTCTAGCAATTCAGGTAACGTATAATACTCAATCTCTACATATTCATCAGGGTCCCAATTCGTTGTTCCCATAGTAAGGCCTTTCGCTAAATACAGGTGTAATGTTTCATTACAAAATCCTGGGCTAGTAGCAATGACACCGAGAGGGCGCCATTCAGCAGCACTATACCCAGTTTCTTCCGCTAATTCTCTCTTAGCACACTCTAATGGATCTTCCCCTTTATCCAATTTACCTGCTGGGATTTCTAATAATGGTTCCCCCAAGGCATAACGGAATTGACGTTCCATAACAATCTTATTATCATCTGTAACAGCAATAATAGCCGTGGCACCAGGGTGATGAACTACCTCCCGCCATGCATCTTGCCCATTAACATCAGCAATATCGTAAGTCACTTGTATTAACTTGCCAGCGAATTTTATGTCTGAAGATTTTTGTATTTCTTTAATCACTGCCATAATAAAACTTTCCTTTGATTATATTTATAATTTCCATATAAATATAATTTTACTATAAAAAACCACATATAAACAATTGCATAAAAGCAGGTTCTATAATAAATGTTGGGGTGTCACCATCAAGGTGGCACAACCAACATTATTTTTTTGCAAAAAAAATAAGCA
>NZ_CALPCS010000001.1 GCF_943193065.1 Veillonella agrestimuris | reverse complement strand
AAATGGCACCAACCACATAAGTGATTGGTGCCAAACAAATGATTAGGGATAAGCACCCCAACATTTGACAGAGAGCCTTTTTTTATGCTTACTATCCTATATTCTTCGCCATACCTTTTGCATATGGTATAATTAAGAGGAAAGGATATTCTATGAACAGAGACGACCAACGAAAGATTCTCATTGTGTCCGCTTCCATTGGGAGTGGTCATATGCAGGCTGCGAGAGCGATAGAAGAATATTGGAAGATTAAAGAACCACAGGCCACTATTAGTCATGTGGACTTTTTGGATACCGAAACATTATCGGTAGAGCATCTCATTAAAGGAACCTACATCAAGATGATTGATGTATTCCCTATGTTGTACGATATGATCTATCGCGCTTCAAAAGGGGAAAAACGCGGGACTGTCATGCAAACGGTAGTGTCTTATTTGTTGAAAAACCGTATGCTCAAATTAATTCAACAGGAAAATCCCGATGTCATCGTTTTTACCCATCCATTCCCATGCGGTGCTGCGTCGGTATTGAAACGACAAGGTCATATTGATGTTCCTTTAGTAGCGATTTTGACAGATTTTAGTAGTCACCAGTTTTGGTTATATCCTCAAGTAGATACCTATTTTGTAGCTACTGAGGGGATGGTAGCTGAAATGACAGAAGCAGGTATTGACGGCGCTAAAATTCGCGTTTCTGGCATTCCTGTGCGACGTGCATTTTTTAGAGATACTATCAAAGACTATGAAATGAAAAATCCTATAAAGGTCCTCGTTATGGGAGGGGGCCTCGGTCTTGGTTCATTAGAGACGGCCTTACAACATTTAGATAGGGTCGAAGCAATCGATGAAATTACTGTTGTTACAGGCCAAAATACGTCACTTTACGAGTCTTTAGTGACCTTGAGTACCTCCATGCATACGAAGACTACCGTATACGGCTATACGTCGAATATTTCGGAGCTTATGCAGTCCTCTACCTTATTGGTTACTAAACCAGGTGCATTGACTTGTATGGAAGCGGTAACGATAGGGTTACCGATGGTGTTCTTTAATGCTATTCCTGGGCAGGAAGAGGCGAATGCTAAATTATTGGAAAGCCGTGGCTGCGCACGATGGGCCCGGGATATTCACAATTTAGAAGACGTAGTGACAGCCCTCTTGATCAATCCGGTGCGATTAAAGGAAATGTCTGAAACATCTCACCAATGGCATGTAGATGGGGCTGCCAATATAGTAGACGATCTCATTTATATGTTAGATAGCGCCGATGATAAGGAAATTGATACAACATACGAGAAGATAGGTACAATACTATAAATAAAAGGCACTACTTTATCAATTCATTAACTGTCTTCATATGTGTACAGTAATGAATGTGATAAGGCGGTGCCTTCTTTATGAATACAACTATATATTTGGCATGAAATTATTGGAACTGATTGATATTGGCTTCTCGAATGTCTTGTAATATTTGTAAGAATGCCTCTGTCTCTGATGTGCTGTCCATCAATTCTTGCAAGTGGTATGAATCGTTAAGGGTTACGCTCCATTGGAAGGAATCGTCTTCGTCATAAACATTAAATACGATGGGCGTATCTAAGGTGTCCGGAATACGACCATCGTCGTCAGATATAGTGGCGTACGTACCGTCATCGAGCAATTCTGTAAATAGTGTATCGTAACCATCAAAGTCGATGATTTCAAACTTCAAAGTGTCATAGAAATCGAGCACACTGTCTTGGGCCATAGTGAATCCTCCTAGTAGAATCTAATTTATGCTTGTATTCTACTGAGGAAGGTCTATGATTGTCAAGTTAGAGTGAGCCTTAGTAAGGAGAATTTATATAGTATTATGAATGTACTGAGTTTACAACAAGTGGAAAAGTCATATGGAACACGGCTTTTGTTCCGCGATGTGACCATAACTTTGACAGACCAAAAACGATTAGGTTTGGTCGGCATTAATGGGACTGGGAAGTCTACGTTTTTAAAAATTTTGGCAGGTCAAATGGAGCCTGATAAGGGACATGTAGAGAGGAATGGTAAAAGCCGAATTTATTACTTGGCACAAACACCTGATTTTAATAGTACTGATACAGTATTATCGGCCATATTAGATGGGGACCATCCAAAGCTCAACATGGTTAAGGCTTTCGAAGAGATTAGCCAAATATATCGTCGCATGCAAGACCGCAATGAATATGATGAAGCTACTGAAAAACGGTATATGAAAAGCTTAGAAGAAATGGATCAGCATGATGGGTGGCAAGTAGAGCAAGAAGCCCGCGTCATTCTAAATAAACTAGGCTTTTACGATACAGACCAACTGGTAGAACGATTATCAGGCGGTCAAAAACGACGACTCGCTTTAGGACAGGCCTTGCTCTATCCTTGTGATTTGCTCCTCTTAGACGAGCCAACGAACCATTTAGATGAGGCTAGTATCGATTGGTTAGAGACCTATTTGAGTAATCGTCAAGGAGGTTTAATTATCAGTACACATGACCGCTATTTCTTAGACTCTGTGTGTAATGGGATTTTAGAATTGTCTAATCGCCATATGTATGAATATGAAGGTAATTACGAAACTTATGTGGAGAATAAGGCGACTCGAGAGGCACAACAAGCAGCGGTAGAAGAAAAGCGCCGTCAATTTTTGAAACGTGAAATCGAATGGGTACGTCGAGGCGCCCAAGCGCGTACGACAAAACAAAAAGCTCGACTACAGCGCTATGAAACCTTGAAAAACATGGAAAATACAAGACGGGTGGACCAATTGGATCCTATAGCATTAAAAACGAGACTGGGGAAGCGGATTTTTGATATAGAGCATTTGAGTTTCGATTTTAATGGTCGTCCTATGGTGGATGATTTCACCTATCACGTAGTGCGTCATGATCGCATTGGCATTGTTGGTCCTAATGGAGTAGGAAAATCTACTTTTATGAATATCCTTGATGGTACCTATGAACCTGCCGCTGGTACGATTGGCAAAGGGGAAACGGTGCGCATCGCTCATTTTAAACAAGAATTGCCCCACTTCGATGAAGATATGCGCGTCTTAGACTATATTCGAGAAGATCACTCCTATATGGTCCTTGGTGATGGCTCTACATTAAGTGCTGGACAGATTTTGGAACGCTTCTTATTCACCCCCGAATTGCATGGTGTGCCTATCCGTAAATTGTCAGGTGGCGAGAAGCGGCGTTTATATTTGTTAAAATTGTTGATGAGTGCCCCTAATGTACTTCTTTTGGACGAGCCTACCAATGATTTAGATATACCGACTTTAGAGGTGTTGGAGCAATTTCTCGATTCCTTTAATGGTATCATTATTACTGTTTGTCACGACCGCTATTTCTTAGACCGGGTAGTGGATAAATTATTTGTCTTTACCGGGAACGGACACATTGATATCGTTCACGGGTCCTACTCTGATTATCGAGAGGCGCTTGATGAAAGCCTTGATGGGTCTTTTTATCAGCCTGAAGGACAGAAAAGCGGAACTAAACGAGAACAGAATAGCGATACAACGAGTGCGACAACGAAGACTCCTCGTGTAGAACAAACTGTGTTGAAAGGTCTTAACAAGGCGGAAGAAACAGAATATGAGGGCTTACTTGAAGATATGTCAAAAGTGGAGCATCTCATTAAAGGTCTCGATGTGATGATCAATGAAGTCGCTACTGACTATGAAAAGATGCAAGCTTTCATGGTGGAACGAGAAGAAGCGCAAGCTGAACTAGATCGATTAACAGAACGATGGATTGAATTGGATGAACGAATGTAGATATATAACATAAATTTATGAATCTGTAAGGTCTAGAATGATTGATAAAAGTTGAGTAGTATAGTATAATCTACTAGATTAACGATAACAACGTTACCTAAGTAGGAGGAACAATGAGTAAGTATGAATTTTTAGATCGTCGTGTACCAATTGAAGACGGTAATATTGCAGTTGTACAGGATTTGTCTAAATGTAAAAACTGTTCTTTATGTCGTAAAGCTTGTGCCGTAGATATGGGGGTTTTCGACTATTATGATTTGACTACAAATGGCGATCATCCTATTTGTATTCATTGTGGTCAATGCGCATCTATTTGCCCATTTGACTCCATTAATGAACGTTCAGAAATAGAGGAAGTAAAAGCTGCTATTGCAGATCCAAATAAAATTGTTATTTTCCAAACTGCACCAGCTGTTCGCGTAGGTTTAGGCGAAGAGTTTGGTATGGATGCAGGTACATTTGTAGAAGGTAAAATGGTTGCAGCTCTTCGTAAATTGGGTGGGGACTATGTACTGGATACTAACTTTGGCGCTGATATGACAATCATGGAAGAAGCTAGTGAATTGGTAGAGCGCGTAATTAATGGTGCTGGTGAATTGCCACAATTTACATCTTGTTGTCCAGCATGGGTTAAATTTGCCGAAACATTCTTCCCAGAATTTTTACCAAATTTATCCACTGCAAAAAGCCCTATCTCTATGCAGGCACCAACTCAAAAAACATATTTTGCAGAAAAAATGAATCTCGATGCAAAACGAATTGTAGCCGTATCTGTAACGCCATGTACAGCGAAAAAATTTGAAATTCGTCGTGAAGAAATGAATGCTTCTGCAGAATATTGGGATGAGCCAACCATGCGTGATACGGATTACTGTATTACAACTCGTGAGTTAGCTAAATGGTTACGTGATGAAAACGTTAACTTTGATGAATTAGAAGATTCTGCGTTTGATCCATTAATGGGTGAAGCTTCTGGTGGCGGTATTATCTTCGGTAATACTGGTGGTGTTATGGAAGCAGCTATGCGTGCTGCTTATGAAATGGTAACTGGCGAAGATGCACCTAATACATTGATTCCATTTGAAGCAATTCGTGGCATGGACGGTGCTCGTGAAGCAGACGTAGTAATTGGTGATAAAACATTGCATGTAGCAGCTGTACACGGCACTGGAAACATGCGTAAATTTATTGACCGTATGCGCGAAGAAAATATCCATTATGATTTCATCGAAGTTATGGCTTGCCGCGGTGGCTGTATCGGTGGTGGTGGTCAACCACGTGTTAAATTACCATTAGCCGATAAAGCGCGTGAAGCTCGTATCGAATCTTTGTATAATCGTGACAATGAAGTTAAAATTAAAACATGTCTCGACAATCCTGAAATTCAAGCATTATATAAAGAATTCTTCGATGGCAAACCATTGAGTGAAAAAGCACACCATATGTTGCATACATCCTATGCAAGTAGAGCTGCTGATTTAGGCCCGAATGGAGCTTGTACTCCAGAAACTTGCCCTACTTCGATTCCTAACTTGAAAAAAGCAGCGGAAGCAGCTAATAAATAATATATAAAATGAATAAATACTCTTGAATCATTGTATAAAATAACGTATAATTGGTTGTGTAAGAGATTCGTATCATTAGATATATTGTTTTATTGACATGGTGCACATTATAATATTATCTGATTTATTATGATGAAATCCTAAACAGCCTATAGAAGTGTACTATGTGAATATAGAAAATAGACCCTGCGGGGTCTATTTTTTTGCTTTTTTCCATTTATTCGAGATTACCTATAGGCATTTTTCCTATGCATCGTTATAATATTATTATACACGTTATATAGGAGGTGTTACTTTGTTAGAAGATTTACTGTCGGAGGATACGGTATCCTTCAAATATCCTGCGGAGACATGGGAGGATGTAGTGCGTCACGGCGGCCAATTGATGGTGGCAGCGGGCTTTACTGAACCATCTTATACAGAAGCGATGGTGACTGCTGTGGAAGAAATGGGCCCTTATGTAGTTTTAGCCCCTGGTTTAGCTATGCCTCACGCCCGTCCTGAAATGGGGGCTAAAGCAGTAGGTACTGCATTGGTGACATTGGAAAAACCAGTTAATTTTGGTCACGAAGAGAATGATCCTGTATCGGTGGCGTTATTCTTATGTGCTCCTAATAAAGAGGACCATATTCAATTGCTTACAGATATAGCTACACTCTTTGAAGATGAAGACTTTTTAGATGCAGCCAATGAATTTGAAAGTATTGATGATGTACAAACGTTCTTACGAGAACACTTAGATGATAATAGCATTATGGAGGTATAATATGATTTCTGTATTAACTGTATGTGGTAATGGTATCGGTTCTAGCTTAATGCTGAAAATGAAAATTGAAGAAATTTGCCAAGAAGCTGGTATTGATGCACAAGTAGAATCTATTGACTTCAATGCCGCACAAGGTCGCAAAGCAGACTTAATCGTCACTGTAAAAGAGTTGGCTGACCAATTTGAAGGTAAAAATATAGCTGTAGTACGTAGTTATATTAATAAGAAGAAAATTAAAGAAGATATTATGGATGCTTTAGAAGCGGCTGCTAAGGCCTAAGCTTGTGGTAGTGTTATACCATAGGTGTTTCGGTATGATGACAGTCTATACATCTGTGTTATGCGCTATTATCTTTACAACATAAGGAGTATATTTCATGGAAGCAATATTAGAATTTTTGCGCGACGTCTTAAGTCAACCAGCCTTATTAATTGGTATTATGTCTTGTATCGGGTTGGTGGCTTTAAAACGTCCGTTTCACAAAGTAATGACAGGTACATTGAAGCCTATTTTAGGCTATTTAATGCTTGCTGCTGGTGCTGGTGTTATCGTTAGTAACTTAGATCCACTAGGTAAAATGATTGAATATGGATTCCATATTACTGGCGTCGTTCCTAATAATGAAGCGATTGTAGCGGTAGCTCAACAAGTATTAGGTGTAGAAACGATGTCTATTCTCGTTGTAGGGCTTGTGATGAATTTATTAATCGCTCGTTTTACCAAGTATAAATACGTATTTCTCACAGGTCACCACAGCTTATTTATGGCTTGCTTAATGTCTGCCGTATTAGGCACTGCTGGCTTAGCAGGAACAGAACTTATCGTAGTAGGTGGCTTTTTAATGGGCGCCTGGTCTGCAATTTCTCCAGCTATTGGCCAAAAATATACATCTAAAGTAACTGATGGTGACGAAATCGCTTTAGGCCATTTTGGTAGTTTAGGCTATTATTTGTCTGCATGGATTGCCAAATATGTAGGCAAAGCAGAAGATAGTACAGAAGATATTGAAATTCCAGAAAAATGGGGTTTCTTGCGTGATTCCACATTATCTACAGCTTTGACGATGATCGTATTTTATTTAATTGCTGCTATTGCTGCAGGTCCTGAATTCGTAGCTACTTTATCAGGTGATATGAGTCCTTATTTATATGCTATTATGAGCGCTATGAATTTTGCCGTTGGCGTAACTATCGTATACTCTGGGGTGCGTATGATCTTAGGCGATTTGATTCCTGCATTCCAAGGTATTGCTACTAAAATTATTCCAAAAGCAATCCCTGCAGTAGACTGTGCCGTATTTTTCACATATGCACCAACAGCGGTAGTACTTGGTTTTATCAGTTCTTTTATTGGCGGTATTATTGGTATGCTCATTCTCGGTGCTATCGGTGGTGTACTTATCATTCCAGGCTTAGTACCACATTTCTTCTGCGGTGCTACGGCTGGTATTTATGGCAATGCTACTGGTGGCCGTCGCGGTGCAGCTGTAGGGGCTTTCTTAAATGGTCTTGCGATTACATTCTTGCCAGCTATGGCTTTACCTGTATTGGGCCAATTAGGCTTCCAAAACACTACATTTGGGGATGCTGACTTTGCCGTTATCGCCCTTGTTATCGGCAATGCCTTCGAGTGGCTTGGCTTAGCTGGTATTTACAGCATTGTTGGTTTAGCTTTATTAGTATTGATCATTCCTAATTTTGTGAAAACAAAAGGGGATGTAATTAATTACGTTGAAGAAGAGTAAAGGATTGGACGTAATGGAGCAGAACCAAGAGGCACCTAAACAATTAGGCTGGACTCGCTATATATGGCTCATCATAGCAGGCATTAGCTTTGCAGTAGGCACAATAGGTATTGTGTTGCCATTACTTCCGACAGTTCCTTTTTATATGCTTACTGTATTTGCCCTTACTCGTGGCTCAGAACGGTTCCATAAGAAATTTATTGAATCTTCTTTGTATCAAAAAACAGTAGGCGCTTATGAAAAAGATAAGTCTATGGCAATGCGGTCTAAGTTGACCATCCTTAGTTCTGTTACGCTCCTTATGGGAATAGGGGCCTATTTTTCCCGCCATATACCAATTGTATTAGCCATATTAGCTGTGGTTTGGATTGGCCATGTTATAGGATTGTTCTTTTTTGTTAAAACAAAACAAGGAGAGGGACATGAAACATAATGATGAGGGACTAGTTACTCATGCTAGTACCCATAGTACTATGAATCCTAAGCGTCAAGAATCCTATGATATCGTTGGCATCGGAGCGAGTACGCTAGACACTTTTCTCGTCATCAATCATTTTCCTAGTGGCCGAGAGGTGCAAAAGGTGTTGACCTCTGTTCGCGATGGCGGAGGTCCTGTAGCGACGGCTTTAGTAGCAGCCAGCAAATATGGTGCTAAGACGGCTATGATCGATACCGTAGGTAATGATGCGGCAGGAGATGCCATTATAGAAGACTTTCAGCGCTATGGGGTTCATACCCAGGCTATAGATGTTGAAGCAGGAGCATCGAGTGCGGTTGCTACCATCCTTGTGAAAGAAGACACGGGTGAACGGGCTGTATTTTTTGAGCCCTCCACGTCGTCTGATGTACTGTGGCATGAACGTTGTAATAAATTGATTGACTCTGCTGCGATTATTCATATGAATGGTCGACATCGGCACGTCATGGTAGAAGCTATAGCACAAGGGCTTGATAAGGGATTGCTATTATCCATTGATGGTGGTGCGCAGCGATATGATGACGATTTAGGAGCTATTACGAAGCAATGCCATATTGTCATTGTGGCGCGAGATTTTGGAGAAAAATATACGAGCACCACTGATTTAAAAGTTGCTGTTCGAATCATTCATGAGCGAGGCGCCCTTATTGCGGGCATTACAGATGGTGAAAGGGGGAGTCATTTTGTAGGCCCAACTGGAACGTATTATTATTGCCCTGCTTACAAACAATCATCGGTAGTGGATACTACAGGGGCTGGCGATAGCTTTCACGGAGCCTTTTTAGCAAAGATTAGCGCCTATATAAGGAACTATGAAGGTCGCCCTGTAGATATTATGCGTCATATAGACGATACAGTATTACAAGAAGCTGCTCACTTTGCCTCTGCTGTGGCGGCCCTTAATACACAACATATGGGCGGTCGCAGTGGTTTGCCAACATGGGAAGCTGTACAGGCTCTTATGAATGGAACATAAGTATAAACAAGTATTATATAATTTAGGTACCATATGACAGAAGAACAATATTTACAAGCTTTGGCTAACAATCCTCATGGGATTCGGAATATTCCAAACCCTACGGAGGCGATGCAATTAGTGGCTGTATCTCAGAATGGTATGTTGTTGCAATATTTGAAAGAACCGACCCACGCAGTCATCGAAAAAGCTTTAGAAACAGAGTCGAGAGCCCTTCAATTTGTAGACAGTCCAAGCGAAGAATTGCTCTTAGGGTTAGTCAAAAAAGACTGGGCTGTATTAGAGTTTATTGAACAACCGACGCCGGCTATGATCGATTTGGCATTAGAACAGTCGGGATGGGCTATTCGATATATAAAAGCTCCTAGCGAAGACCTACAAATACGGGCTGTAGAACAAACCTATGAGGCCCTCCAATTTATTCCGAATCCATCGGAAGCGGTACAAATGGCGGCAGTTAAGAAAACCTATTTAGCGCTGCGCTATATTGATAATCCTACTATAGACGCACTACGCTTAGCAGTGTTACAAAATCCGCAAGCACTTCGTCAAATCACGCAGTTAGAACCGTCTGTGGTGTTAGATTTACTCCGTACATCTAGTTTGATTTTAGGCTATGTACCACAACAATTGGGCATCGATGTGAAAGAAGTGGAACGAATCATAGGGGATATGGTTGCCAGCCCTGATGTAGATGAACGATATGTGAGGGATGTAGTTAGAAATAAAGCACTAGGAAGTCGCCAATCGTCATGGCCTATCGATATTCTCACCCTCATCGATACAGTTGGATCGGCCAAAGCCAAACGAATTGCCATTGATGAATGGCTATTATATTGATAAAATACTATATAGTAGGTTACAAGAGCACCGAAAGGTGCTCTTTTCATATCTATTTGTCCTTGTTAGGGCTATGATTTAGATTTTCACAATGATTAGTTATATCATAGCCAGTATTATTCAGTACAATGAGTTACATTCGTAAGACGATGACAGTAGCTTAATAGATAGGAGTTTATATGAACTTTATAGATACGATGGCCAGCGTAGAATTAGTACTGGCAGCCAATCAAGTACCGCTCTTAGTAGGGGAAACGGGGATTGGTAAAACTTCATTAGCAGCTCGTGTGGCAGCTGTGAATGATTGGGAACTTGTTACTATTGACGGTAATTTGTTGAAAGAAGGGGAAATCGGTGGTCTTCCTACGGTAGAAACCGTTTCTCATCGTGATGCAGAAGGCCGTATTCGTGAACTAAAAACGACGGTATATGCCGTTCACCATACATTAGAACGAGTTTCACAAGCTATAGATAAAGGTAAACAAGTATTGCTGTTTATCGATGAAATTAACCGAGCTGAACATGCGGTTCAACAAGAGTTGATGAACCTCATTTTGAACCGCGAAATCAATGGTTTTGTGTTAAGTGGTGAAGTGCGCATCATTGCAGCTATGAACCCAGAAGATTCGTATGACTATCAAACGATTGATATGGATCCAGCACAGCAAAACAGATTTGTTTGGTTGTATATGGAAGTCGATTATATGCAATGGATCGATTGGGCTATTACGAATGATATTGAACCGAAAGTAATTGAATTTATTTCGGCCTTTCCAGACTATTTAAATCAGCGGCATGAAGACGATATCGATGCTACACCGCGCTCTTTTGAACGCATATCTCATTTATATCGTTTGTATCAAGAGGGGAAACCAGCAGTGAGTCGAGATGTATTCCTCAATGTTATTCGCGGTAATGTGGGGCGATTAATTGGAGAGGCTTTCTTGAATTTCATAGAAACAGAGCAAGAGCCACTGTTAACTTTCGATGATGTGTTGCAAGCTCGACATAAGGCAGGAGGAATTATGTCTTTAGTAGAGACGGTTACTAGTGAGAGTCCAACTCGATTATATGTGAGCGCTAAAAATATGCTTCACCGTTTAGAGTCCCATGCTACAGTAGAAGAGATACATAGTATGATTGAATTTATTAACCTCTATCCAGGAGATTTACGTATTGCCATTATGAAAGATATGCGCAACACCTATCCGAAGGTATATGCGATTGCACGAGACGATAAGAGCTTTACTGAATCCTTCTTTGCAGCTCATCGGTAGTGGTTTTTAGACATTCCCTTCTTGCATAGGTATTGCTTTAAGCATTCATATAGAGCTGGGAACAGTGTCTAGAGAATAGAATCAAATAGATCTTGATTAAATACATGACATAGAGGAGGTGGTATAGTGAATCGAAATTTAGACAAAGATGATATTCGCGATGCGTCAGATCTATTGACTCATATTGATGGCGGTGAAAAACGTACTGACCTGAACGAAACAGCAGTACAAGCTTTTGATCGATGGTATGCCAAACGAGAGCGTATTCATCGAGAGGCAGACGCCTTATATGAACAATTATATGCTCGCTATGAAGTCAGTGTAGACACTATACTCGACGATGGTTATGAACAACGACTGTGGCGCATTTTACATGATGTTAATTCCTTGCTTCTAGAAGAAGAACAATTCTTTGGCTATTTTTATTTGCAAATGGGACATGAAGTACGCCTTGATATGAAAAATGCCTTTGGCGTAGCTATGAAACAAGGACAATATGTGTTATATGTAAATCCCTTTATTCTCTTGAGACAGCCTCCTGACGTCATGAAAGATGGTATAAAACGAGAGGTATTACATGTCATTTCTAACCATCTTGAGCGTAGTAAAGAATTGAGTGAACGCTTTCAAAAAAGAGCTGTTCATATGGCTATGGATATGATTGTTAATGATTATTTAGACCATGTGAGCCGCGACGCGACGACAGTTAGTAATATGAATGCTCGCTACGGACTGGAATTGAAACGATTTAGAACTGTTGAATATTATGCTAAAGCCATTGATAAGGTAATGAAAACAAAGCCGGAACTATTTGTTGCTGTGGATGATGTGGAACAAGTAGTGGCTATGGAATTTGACGAGGCTTTTAGCCATGATATATGGGACGAGTCAGATCCTATCGATACAGCGATGATGGATAAGATTACGGAACGCTATATTAATAGCGCCTCTAAAGGTGAATTATCGGGTTATGTCAAAAGCTTAGTTCATACTTTTCAACAGACACAACGTTCGTTGCCATGGTATTTTTATTTGAAAAAACTCATCGGTAAAGTAGCGAGTGGACGGAAGAAAACGACGATGCGACGTAATCGTCGTCAACCAGAACGGATAGAGTTAGCGGGCACATTGCGCAACCACAAAGCCAATGTTTGGGTGGCGCTAGATATGAGTGGAAGTATTACAGACATAGAGTTTACAGCTGCGTTGGAACAAGTTTTGCAAATCGTACGCACTTATAATCATCGTATTACTGTTGTAGAATGCGATAATGAGGTGCGTCGCAGCTATACTATGGAAGATGTGCGTGATGTTAAAACTCGCCTTGATGTGCGTGGGGCAACTGCTTTTAGTCCTGTTATTTCATTGGCTAATAGAGAGAAGGTAGACTTGCTCGTATATTTCACTGATGGTAAAGGGGAAGTGCGTTTGAAAGAATCTCCTAAAGGCTATCGAATCTTATGGGTTCTCACTGGAGAACATCCTCAATTATCTATTTCCCAACCTTTTGGTATTGTTCGAGAATTAGGTTATGTAGGCGTTGATGAAACACAAGATATTGATGAATTTGTACGCATGAGTAATCGCGGTGGATTCTCTATGTCAAATCAGGAAATATAATATAGTGTTAGGATGTATATAATAATTCTAAAATATATAGAATAATTAATGGCTATAGCTCATGATGTATTACATGGAATAAGAAAAATCCCGTTATTGTTGACGAGTCTAACAGTAGCGGGATTTTGAAATTTAGAAGGTTTTTCTATTACTTTTGAACATATCTTAAGCATTTAGCTCAATAGAAGAACCTGGATCGATAATCAAAGCGGTTTGATTATACTTACCTTCTACGAGGCTGGTAAATACGCCTGGTTCTCTGTCGATAACAGGCCATGTTTTATAGTGAATAGGAATGGAGATACGAGCTTTCACATAGGAAGCAGCGAGGGCAGCATCTTCTATCCCCATAGTATAGTTGTCGCCAATAGGGAGTAACGCATAGTCAATTTCGCCGAAGCGGTTTAGCAATTTCATATCGCTAAATAATGCCGTATCACCAGCGAAGTAAATAATATCGCCATAGAAATCTACGATACAACCAGCAGCATGGCCACCAGGTACGCCAGCACCGTGAAATGCTGGAACTAGGCGAATTGAGCCAAATTCAAAGTCAAATTTGCCGCCTAAGTGCATTGCATGGGTACGACAACCAGCGTCGGCTGCTTTATGCGCAACTTCTGCAGTAGAAATAACGAGAGCGTCATTGGCTTTGGCAATGAACTCCGTGTCGCCATAATGATCATCATGACCATGGCTGACAAAAATATATTGGCATTTGATATCTTCTTTTTTAGCCACATCCCAAGTATTACCCGTTAAGAATGGGTCGAAAATGATAGACACATCATTTCGGGTAAGCATAAAGCAAGCATGGCCTAAATACGTTAATTTGGTTTTCATAGGAACACTTCCTCCTTTGTATATTTATATATTATCTATATTGTATAATAGAATTAGAAAAAGTAAAATACTCCTAGTCATGTATACATATTATTAGCTTATGCATATTGTGAAAGCTGTTATAAATGAAATGATAAAAGTTTTCCTTTAATACTTAGAAAGAGGATATTATGGATTTAACTCATTTTGATGATAAAGGTAATGCGTGGATGGTTGATGTATCTCAGAAGGAATATACAGATCGAATTGCCATTGCAGAAGGTTTTATCTCGATTAACGATAGGATTTATGAACGTATTGTAGAAGGGACGATGAAAAAAGGAGATGTTCTATCTGTTGCTCAATTAGCAGCTATTATGGGGGCAAAGCAGACAAGTCATTTGATTCCTTTATGTCATCCTTTAATGCTGACAAAAGTAGAAGTACAGTGTTCCTTAGTAGAAGTAGAGACTAGTAAGGCCGTTAAGATTCGTGCTACTGTGAAGACGACGGGACAAACGGGAGTTGAAATGGAGGCTCTTACAGCGGTACAAATAGGGCTGCTTACGGTTTACGATATGTGTAAGGCTATTGACAAAAGTATGGTCATTGGGCCCACTTATTTAGTAGAAAAAGATGGCGGTAAAAGTGGTCATTTTGTAAGACCTCTTGAATAGACACTATAGATTAGGTAGAATAATATAGATGTAAGAATAGAGGTTTGATTATGGAAATTGTATTATATGAACCAGAAATTCCTGGAAATACGGGCAATATAGCTCGTCTCTGCGCGGCGAACCACATGACATTACATCTTATTAAGCCATTAGGTTTTTCTATTGATGATAAACATGTAAAACGAGCTGGTCTCGATTACTGGCATTTAGTAGATGTACAAGTTCATGAATCGATAGACGATTTGTATGCGAAATATCCGGAGCGTAGATATTTTTATGCTACCACAAAGGCTCCGCATACTCATTCGGAAGTCAGTTATGAAATTGGTGATATGCTCGTCTTTGGCCCAGAGTCGAGGGGCTTGCCAGAATCTTTATTAGCTGGTAAAGAAGATTATTGTATCCGTATACCCATGGTAGAAGCGGCACGATCGCTTAATTTGTCCAATGCAGTAGCCGTTGTTGCTTATGAAGGGATGCGTCAATTAAATTACCCAGATTTAAAAGCTGCAGGAAATTGGATTAACGAGTAACGTTACTAGTTGCTAAGTATTGAGACGTATATAGTACTTCAATGTTTTGATTGTAGATAGGGATAATATAGGAAAAGAGGAATACTTATGAATTATGATAAAGCACATGATTTAGCACATGCTATGCGCGAATCTGAAGAATATAAAGCACTGATGAAAGCACAAGAAGCAGTAGAATCTGATCAAACAGCTACGGCTTTAGTACGTACTTTCATGGCACAACAAATGCAATGGGAATATGCTAAAATTTCAGGTGCGCCAGAAGCAGAGGAATTACAAAAAAAACAAGAAGAATTAATGCCTCAAATTCAAGCAAATACGGCAGCTGCAGAGTACTTGCAAGCTCAAATGCGTTGGAGTCAAATCTCTAATGATATTTATAAAATTATTAGCGGACCTATCACTGAGGGGATGAAGGTGCTCAATCATGGAAATGAAGAAGCTTAATATTGAGGCCTTACACGCCGAATTATTAACGCAACTACCCGTAGAACGCGTGCGGAAACAGGAAGAATTAAAATACCATACGACTTTTAAAATCGGTGGCCCTGCAGATATCTTTGTAGAACCTATTTCTATGGATGAACTAAGCTTTACTTTAAAAACGATTAAAACTCATAATATACCGCTTACTGTAATTGGGTCTGGTTCTAATATTCTCGTTAAAGATAAAGGGATTCGTGGCGCCGTTGTATCTGTTAAAGAAATGATGCAGATTATGGACTGCAAAGATCAAACGTTATATGTTGGTGCTGGCTATATGTTGAAAGATGTATCTGAATTTGCTTGGTCTCAAGGATTAACGGGATTAGAATTTGCTATTGGTATTCCTGGCACATTGGGCGGTGCTGTATTTATGAATGCTGGTGCTTACGACGGAGAAATGAGTCATGTCGTGTCTCGTGTACGGGCTGTTGCTTTTGATGGTACTATAAAAGAATACGATGTAAAAGATCTCGACTTTGGCTATCGTCACAGCGTATTCCATGATAATCATGAAGTTATTGCAGAAATTGTGATGACCTTAACAGAAGGAAATCAAGAGGCTATCAAAGCGCGCATGGATGAACTCACAGAAAAACGTGAATCGAAACAGCCTTTAGAATTTGCTAGTGCTGGCTCTACGTTTAAACGCCCTACAGGATATTATGCTGGTACATTAATCGAACAAACTGGTTTGAAAGGTTTTTCCGTAGGCGATGCGCAAGTGTCGGAAAAACATGCTGGTTTTGTCATCAATACGGGCAATGCATCGGCTCATGATGTGTTGACCTTGATTAAAGAAGTGCAACAACGTGTGCATGACGCTCATGGTGTTCATTTAGAACCAGAAGTGCGGATGATTGGTGAAGATTAATGATTTAATAAAGGAGATAGACCGAAATTTAGTTTTTCGGTCTATCTCCTTTTTGTTTAATTTTGTTTTGAGATGAAGCGGATTTTTATAGGTTTTGTCTATTATTATTATTATTATTATTATTATTGATGTCCTCTGAGAGTGGATAAAAAATCTAGTTTACAAATTCATGAAGAATGGTTATAATCAAGGCACAAGCGTGTGAAGTGTATGTTTATGAGGAGGTATTGATTATGAACAAAATTTATAAAGTTGTTTATAATAAAGCTAAAAACGCTTATGAAGTCGTGTCTGAGTTAGGTAAAAATCGTTCTAAAATGAGCGGCAGTTCTCTCGTGAAAGGTGCGGTGGTTGCTGCCATCGTATCTGGCGCTGTGTTCACGGGGGGGGGACATCAGGTGCAGTAGCCTGGGATAACCAGACTTTGACGGATCAAGTTAGAGAATTATCTAACAGTGTAACTAGTTTGACTGCACAAGTAAGTAATGTTGCAGCATCTGCTAATGATGCAACTAACAGTGCTAATGCGGCACAAGGTTCCGCAACTGCAGCAGCAGGTAGTGCAACAGATGCACAAAATAGTGCAACAGCAGCGCAAGGTTCTGCAACTGCAGCAGCAGGTAGTGCAGCAGATGCACAAAATAGTGCAACGGCAGCGGAAAATGCAGCATCGGCATCTGCAATTAATGCAGTGGCGGCAGATGATGCTGCAACAGCAGCACAAGCATCAGAAAATGCAGCAGCGACAAGTGCAACAAATGCAGCTACAAGTGAAACGAATGCAGCTAATAGCGCAACAGCAGCACAAGGTTCTGCAACTACAGCAGCGACAAGTGCAGCAAATGCAGCTACAAGCGAAACGAATGCAGCTAATAGCGCAACAGCAGCACAAGGTTCTGCAACTGCAGCAGCGACAAGTGCAGCAAATGCAGCTACAAGCGAAACAAATGCAGCTAATAGTGCAACATTAGCTCAAGCAGCAGCAAATCGAGCAGATAATGTTGTAAGTGGTGCGGCACAAGCAATAACTAATGCAAACCAAGCAGCAACAGATGCAAATAATGCTGCTACTGCCGCAAATAATGCTGCTACTGCCGCAAATAATGCTGCAGCTTCTATCAATCAATATGATAGTCGTATTAGCGCAGTAGAACAAGGTCAAACAAATTTAACAAGCGCTCTCAATACTACACGAGATGACCTTGCAACTGTTGCAACAGCCGCACGAGAGATTGCCGAAATTCATAATACTCGTCTTGATGTGCTTGATTCTAATATTGAGGTTCTTGCAGATGCTCTTGATGCTGAAGGTGATGCACGTGAGAATGCAGACAATCAATTGGCTCAAGGCATCATGACTGTAGGAAATAAAGTTTTAGATAATGAACGTCGCATCACAGACGTGGAAACAGCTACGAGTGATCTTGCACAGGCAGCAGCTGATGCAATTCAGTATGAACAAACTGAGCGTCAACAGGCTGATGAAACACTTCAAAATCAAATTGACTATACGGCTGAGATGAGTGAAGTTCGAGATAATCAATTAGCACAAGGCATTCTTTTAGAAAAGGATTTACGAGAACAAGCAGATACTGCATTAACTAATCGTGTTGCAGCAGAAGAACGTGCACGTGAGAATGGTGATGCAAAACTTCAAAATAATATTACAGCTGAAGCAACTGCACGTGAATGGGCAGATAATAAATTAGCGCAAGGCATACTTTTAGAAAAAGGTTTACGAGAACAAGCAGATGCAGTACATGATACTCGCCTAGATGAACTTGAAAAGAATGACATTGCAATTGCAGATGCCCTTGATGCTGAAGGTGATGCGCGTGAACAAGCAGATACTGCATTAACTAATCGTGTTGCAGCAGAAGAACGTACACGTGAGAATGAAGATCAAAAACTTCAGGCAAATATTACAGCTGAAGCAACTGCACGTAAAAATGCAGATATTGATTTAGCTAGTCGTATTGCTTCTGTACAAACTATTAATGCGCAACAAACTGAGCGTTTAACTGCTGTAGAAGCTCATAATGCTATACAAGATCAAAAAATTGAAAGCAATACGCAACGTATTAGTGGTTTAGAAGATCGTACTAATCGTTTAGATGATGATATCAAAAAAGCTGGTGCTTCCGCAGTTGCGTTAGCAGCATTAAAACCAATTCAATATAATCCTCATAAACCAACTCAAATCATGGCTGGTGTAGGTACATTCCGTGGTGAAACATCTACAGCACTGGGAGTAGCACACTATAGCAATGAAAATACAATGTTCCATGTTGGTGCAGTTTATGGTGGCAGCCATTCCTTTGCAGCTAATGCAGGTGTTACATTTGCTGTAGGTAGCGGTGCAGATAAACAATACGTACCTGCTGAATACCAAAATGGCCCAATCAGCTCTGTTTATGTACTACAAAGTGAAGTAGCACAATTGAAAGCTGAAAATGAACAAATAAAACAAGTATTAATGCAAGTTTTACAAAATCAACAACAAGTTGAAGTGTAACAATTTCTATATCAGCGCTTAAATATAATTTAAAACAGTTGATACCTTATAATCATGGTATCAACTGTTTTTTGTTAGTTCGGAGGGAAAATAATATGATTTAGTTATAATTGAATATATATTCTTGTAATATAGTATTAATTCTATAATTTTGATAGCCTAAATGGGTAGTTTTATATTACAATAATATAAAACACTATATAATATATAGATTTCAGATATAGTAATAGCATATCGCTAATTAGGAAGGTCATATTATGTCTGTTATTTTTAAAGGTAGTAAGTTCTTTACAAAAAACAATTTGATGAAACTTATAGAAGATTCTTCCAAATTACAAGATTTGGTTGATTGTGCTCAAAATAATCATGAACGACTTGAGGTTCTTTATAAAGAACTTATTAGATACTATCGTAATGAATATGTATATAAAAATACATTATTTAATAAATTAGTATTAGGTAAACATAGCTTAAAAACAACCTCGGCTATTGTAGAATTGCCAATAGAAGATTCTATTGCTGATTTTATTTTGTTTAATGGAAAAGCTGTAGTATATGAAATAAAAACTGAATTAGACTCATTAGAACGATTAAAAAAACAATTAACTAATTACTACAAAGCTTTTGATACAGTGAATGTGGTAATAGCTGAAAAACATTTTGATGCAGTCTATAGTTTATTAAGTGATTCTCCAGTAGGTATCATTATATTAACAGATAGAATGACATTGAGTGAAAAGAAAAAAGCAGATATTTATAAAGGGGATTTGGATCCCAAGGTGTGGTTTTCTATTTTACGAAAGTATGAATTTGAAGATTTGCTTTTATCTTATTATGGTAAGTTACCAGCTGGAAATGATTTTGAGTATTATGATATATGTAAACAGGTATTTCTCAAAATTGATGAAGAGCGTTTATATAAGCTATTTATTTATCAATTAAAGCAACGAAATTTACATAAATATAAAGATATATCTATAAATTATGATTATATACCTAAATCTATTCGTTCTTTGGTATACTTCTCTAATTTTAAGAGAAGGGACTATCTAAAGTTAATACAGTTTCTAGGGCATTGAGGAGGTTTATATGTACTTACCAATTTTTAGAGGTCGACAATATGAATTATTAGCACTTGATGTAGAAGCACGACATAATTTATTTGCTACAACGCTAGAAACAAATCAAATTTTGCCTATCGTAGATCCAGTTAATTTGACTACGAGATTGAAAAAAACTATTGAATCCTTTATAGAGACAGAACAGTATATTGGTATTATATTTAACTCAAATCAACTATATCTTGGTTATGATTTAAAAGAATTAATTAATTTTATTCAGGAAATCGAAGGCTATTCTCGATATGTTGTTCCTGTAATACATATGAGTGCAGACTACGAAATTGTTTTTGATGAATTAAAGAATTTACATTATGAAGATAAAGACTGTATTATTTGTTGTTTAGAACCAGAGCAAATTTCTAATTTGAATCGTTTGGGCGAAGAACGACAATTGACTATGCGATATATTTTAGTAGGCGAAAGCCGTGATTTTACTAGGGGACTTTCTCGTAAGGCAACTAATCTTGTTTTATGCATGGATAGATTTAATAAAAAAGCGAGAAATTCAGATTATGAAGAACAAAAAGATGAAATATTTTCTTCAGATCATATTTATTTTGAAAATGATGGATTTGGAGGTTATTCAGATTATTCAATAATTGGAAATGATGCAAATACGCTTGGATTTGCGCCTAGAGCTGTAGCAATACACATCGTTTATATGAATGACAAAGAAGATAATATTTTTTATGTTCATCATTTCGTTTCAGAATCCAATGATAGCATTGAAAATCCCGCCGGAAAATTTAGCGAGGCATTGGAGAAGTTAATTACTTGGAAACAATCATATACTTATTATACAAGTGCATTAGAAGAGTTTCAAAAGCTATACAATGAAAAACGCTACCCAGGCTTAGGTGTTATAAAAAAGCTATCTATTCAACAACATTTAGAAACGGTACATCATTATTTTCAATCACAACGAGGTTGATTATTATGAAAATTTGTGGGAATTGTTTTAATGATAAAGAATTAAAAGCCATGTTGAATCAATATGAGTCTGTAGATGCTAAAGCTATTTGTCCAAATTGTAAAAATGAAAGTAAGTTGTATGATATTCATTTATTAGATAGCATAAGAGACATGATGGAAGGTTTTTTAGATAACTATGTTATTCATGAATCTGGGAAACCATTGGGAAGAGAGATAAAAAAACAATGGAAGATTTTTAACGATAGTTTTAACGAAGATACTATAGCTGTAATTATACAGAACCTTTGTTTAGAATATTGTAAGGAACGTAAGGATTTATTTACATCAAATGTTATTCTCGAAAAGTTATTGAATTCAGATTATAGGGATTCGCATTTAGCATTAAGTACATCATGGGATCAATTTACAAAAGAAATTATTGAGGTAAATCGATATCATTCGAGATATATCCAAAAGGATGTATTGAAATCTTTATTTTCTTATGTTGAAACACATTATTCAAAAAATGATAGATTTTTCCGAGCGAGGACTGTTAGTAAAGATTATATTTATAGAAAAAATGAAATGGGAGCCCCTGGTGGACGAAAAAGTAGTGAAGGGCGTATCAATGCGAGAGGCGTAAATTGTTTATATTTAGCGACGGATGAAGAGACGTGTATTAAAGAGATTCGCGCTGGTGCATTTGAATATGTTTGTGTAGGTACGTTTACTGTAATTGATTCTTTGAGGCTTGTTAACCTCGCCAAAATTACTGAAATAAGTCCATTTTACTTAATCTCCAATAATACAAATATAGCAGATATTGCTTTAAATAAAAGTGTGCTTGAAGATATGGATAAATCTATTCGGAAGCCACAATCAAGTAAAGATGATCCACTAGATTATGTCCCTACGCAATTTTTAGCTGATTATATAAAAAGTATTGTAGATGAAAACGGAAATCCTATTTATGACGGGATAGAATTTAAAAGTACACATAGTGATACAGGAAGAAATGTTGTACTATTTGATGCAGACAGTCAATCATGTAAATGTGAATGCACTAATGTCAATAAATATTATATAAGGGCTTTAGATTATAAAAAAAGTATTATTACTAATGAATCAACTTTCAACTAACTAAAAAACTCTATGTAATTATTTAATAAAAAGAGTCTCAACTTATCATTTAATATCTAAGGAGAGGCTCTTTTGACTTTCACCAGTAGAGTGCGTTATAATTAGCTATTGCCAATTTTTGGAATATACCTGCATAGTATGTGGCAGTAAATTACCTAATATAGTAGATAATAACTGCTATAACAGACTATGCGATATAGAATATAAGAAAGAATTAAAGGGAGGATCTTATGATTCGCGAAAATCTTCGAAATGTAGCGATTATCGCCCACGTTGACCATGGTAAAACAACATTGGTGGACGCATTATTACGTCAAAGTCACGTATTCCGGGACAATGAAAAAGTAGCGGAACGCGTTATGGACTCTAATGATTTAGAAAGAGAAAGAGGTATTACTATTCTTTCTAAAAATACAGCAGTTATGCATGACGGTATTAAAATTAATATTGTTGATACACCAGGCCATGCTGACTTCGGTGGCGAAGTAGAACGTGTATTGAACATGGTGGATGGCGTATTACTGTTAGTAGATGCTTATGAAGGCCCAATGCCGCAAACGAAATACGTATTGCGTAAAGCATTAGAACAAAAATTAAAACCAATCGTTGTCATCAATAAAATTGACCGTCCAGACCAACGTGTTCAAGAAGTAGAAGACGAAGTTCTTGAGCTCTTTATGGAACTTGAAGCAGATGATGATCAATTAGATTTCCCTGTAGTATACGCATCGGCTCGTTCTGGCGTGGCAAAAACAAACTGGGATGACGAAGCAGTGAATATGGAACCATTGTTCAAAACTTTGATTGATGAAATTCCAGCGCCAAAAGGCGATATTGAAGGTCCATTGCAATTTATGATTACTACCCTTGATTATGATAATTTTATCGGCAAAATCGCGGTAGGCCGTATCGTGCGTGGTAAAATGAAAACTAACCAACAAGTAGCCATCATGAATGGTGAAAGCACACGCAAAGGCAAAATTGGTCGCCTTTATACATATAATGGTTTGAATCGAGTAGAAACAGACGAAGCAGAAATGGGCGATATCATCGCTTTTGCTGGTATTGAAGATATTAATATCGGCGAAACGGTAGCTGATGCGGAACATCCAGAAGCATTACCGACTATTTCTATTGACGAACCTACATTGTCCATGGTATTTTCCGTAAACAACTCTCCATTTGCTGGTCGTGAAGGTGAATTTGTAACATCTCGTCACTTACGGGATCGTTTGTTCCGCGAAGTAGAAACAAATGTATCTATGAAAGTAGAAGAAACAGACTCTGCGGATGCTTTCAAAGTATCTGGCCGTGGTGAATTACATTTGGCTGTATTAATTGAAACGATGCGCCGTGAAGGATATGAATTACAAGTTGGTAAACCTCGTGTAATTTTCAAAACTATTAACGACCAATTGTGTGAACCATTAGAAGCATTGACAATTGACGTACCACAAGAATATATGGGTACAGTAATGGAAAACTTAGGTCAACGTAAAGCGGAATTAACTAATATGGTTGAACTTGCTGGTTACCTTCGTATGGAATTCGTTATTCCTGCTCGTGGCTTAATTGGTTTCCGTTCCCAATTCTTAACAGCTACAAAAGGTAATGGTATTATGAACCATGTATTCCATGGCTATGCACCATATAAAGGGGAAATTCCTAGCCGTACACGAGGTGCTTTGGTAGCGTTTGAAAACGGTGAAACAACACCATATGGTTTGAATTCTGTTCAGGACCGTGGTACTTTATTCATCGGCCCTAACCAAGACGTATACACAGGTCAAGTTATCGGTGAAAATGCTCGTGAGCTTGATATGGACGTAAATCCATGTAAGAAAAAACACGTTACAAATATGCGTTCTAGCTCCTCTGATGAAGCAGTACGTTTAACACCGCCTCGTATTTTTTCCTTGGAACAAGCTCTTGAGTGGATTAACGATGATGAGTTAGTAGAAGTAACACCTGAAAGCATTCGTATGCGCAAAACTATTCTTGATCGTAATGCACGTGCGAAAGCAGCTAAAAATAAAAAATAAGATAAAAAAGACGCCTTACGGCGTCTTTTTTGTTATAAAGTAAGAAAATTATGTAATTTACTCTGATTTATAGTAATTTTTTAGATAATCTATAAACGCAGCCGTTGTTTTCCTTTGCGGTGTAATATCATGATAATACATTGATGTTTCTCGTTCTATAGGGACTCCAGTTTTCCAATATAATGGTTGTATTTGTAAATCATTTCCTAACGATTCTAATCCTGTATAAGGAAGTATAGCCCAGCCTAAATTTCTTTTTATAAAATGACGGCAAGTGGCCATTGAGTCTAAATAGATAGAATGGAGCGGAGGTGTATCGAAGTTTTCTTTGCACCACGTATCCATAATTGTATATAAAGAGGGATCTGTTGTATATCTGATTTGAGGCAGTTGTAATAGATCTTCTTGTTTTGTTGTTTTTGCGGTAACAAGACATAATGGCTCTTTGCTTAGAAATAGCTTTTGTCCAGAAATTTTTTGTTCCCCTCTAATAAAGGCTATATCGATTTGATTATTGTTGAATTTTTGGCTTATATCTGAGCTTATGCCCGTATATAGATGGATTTGTACATGCCGATGGAGGTGACTAAAACCTTCTAATATAGCCGGTAAATGATAGTTGGCAAAAATAGATGAACTTCCGATATGTAGGGTACCTTTTAACATATGTTGCGATTCTTGTAGTTGGTCGATAAAGTGTTGTTCGTCTTGTAGGACAGTTTTCGCAAAATTATATAGCATTTCTCCTGCTTCTGTTAACCGAATCCCACGAGTGGTTCTAATACATAGGGACTCACCTAATTGTTGTTCCCATTGAGATAAACGATAGCTAATGGCAGGCTGAGAGATGTACAATTGATTGGCTGTTTTAGTTATATTTTTTGTATCGCCTAAGGTGATAAACATTTGTAAATCTTTTTTTGTATATTCCATTATAATACCTCCGATATAAATTGATTTTATAATAAAAAATAAAATTAATCTATTTTTTTTATTTTTAAAACTTGTATATTATGAGTATAGAGAAATTATTATATCTATTTTAGTAATAAAGAGAGGCTGAAAATGGGAAAGAAAGGTATTATTTATAAGATATTAGAAAACCATTTAGTAGAAGGAAATTTGATTGCTGGTGAAACAATTGGCATTAAAATAGATCAAACTTTAACACAAGATGCATTAGGAACTATGGCATATTTAGAATTTGAAGCGCTTGGAGTAGATGAAGTAAAAACCTTATCTGTTTCTTATGTAGATCACAATACATTGCAAGATGGTTTTGAAAATGCTGACGATCATAAGTATTTGCAAGATGTAGCAAATAAATATGGTATTTATTACTCTAAAGCTGGTAATGGTATTTGTCACCAAGTGCATGTAGAACGTTTTGCGCGTCCAGGGCAAACGTTAGTTGGGTCTGATAGCCATACACCTACATCTGGTGGTGTTGGTATGTTTGCTATGGGCGTAGGTGGTATGGACGTAGCAGCATCTATGGCTGGTAATACGTTCTATTTAACGTGCCCTAAAGTTATTAACATTCAATTAAAAGGTAAATTACCAATGTGGTGCTCCGCTAAAGATGTGGTATTAAAAGTATTATCTATTCTCACTACTAAAGGTAATGTAGGGACTGCTTTGGAATATACTGGCGATGGTGTACAATATCTTTCTGTACCTGAACGTGCGACGATTACTAATATGGGGGCAGAAATGGGAGTTACTACATCTGTGTTCCCAAGTGATGAAATAACTAAACAATTCCTAGAAGCGCAAGAGCGAGGAGCTGATTGGGTGGAAGTAGTAGCCGATGAAGATGCTGTATATGATGAAACAATTACTATTGATTTATCCCAGCTTCAACCATTAGTTGCATGTCCTCATTCGCCAGATAATGTAAAAACTGTTGCTGAAATTGCAGGTATGCCTGTAGATCAATCCTTGGTAGGGAGTTGTACTAACTCCTCTTATAGAGACTTGATGGTCGTTGCTAACATGTTAAAAAACCAAAAAATTAATCCAAATGTTAGCTTTGGCGTAGCACCTGGTAGTCGACAAGTATTATCTATGATTTCTAATAATGGTGCTTTGGCAGACATCGTTATGTCTGGTGCTCGTATTTTAGAAAGTACTTGTGGATTCTGTGTAGGTTGTGGTCAAGCACCAAGAACTGAAGGCGTATCATTAAGAACGAACAATAGAAATTATGAAGGTAGAAGTGGTACTAAAAGTGCCAATGTATATTTGGTAAGTGCAGAAACAGCTGTTGCTTCCGCTCTTACAGGTGTGATTACAGATCCAAGCACATTGCCATTCGATAAAGAACCAATAGAAATGCCGCATCGTTTTGCTATTGATGATTCTATGATTATTGCACCGACAAAAGATAAAAATGCAACTATCTTTAGAGGTCCTAATATTGGTGAGCCACCAGCTAATACAGCATTGCCAAAATCTTTTGAAGCAAAAGTGGCTATTAAAGTAGGCGATAAAATTACAACTGACCACATTATGCCAGCAGGACCTTACTTGAAATATCGATCAAATATTAAGAAATATAGTAATTATGTGTTCTATCATATGAATGAAAATTTCCATGATCAATGTTTAGCTAATACTGCAGAAGGAACGTTCAATGTAATTGTAGCCCACGAAAGCTATGGACAAGGTTCCTCTAGAGAACATGCTGCATTATGTCCTATGTACTTAGGCGTTAAAGCGGTTATTGCTAAAAGTATTGAACGTATTCATGGCGATAACCTCATTAACTTTGGTATTATGTCACTGTATTATGATGATGAAGCCTTATACACTGCTATTGAGGAAAACGACGTATTAGTCTTTGATGATGTATGGGCTGGCTTAGAAACAGGAACAGTAAAAGTTATTAACAAAACTAAAAATGTAGAGTATGCATTGCAAGCTAATTTAACAGAACGTCAAAAAGATATGATTTTAGCTGGTGGTAAACTTAATTATTTGAAGGAAAAGAACAATGAAGGGTTATAAAAAAATTCCAGTATTATTTATGCGGGGCGGCACGAGCCGAGGCGCTTATTTATGGAGTGATGATTTGCCACAAAATCAAGCTCAACGAGATGAAGTTATACTTTCATTATATGGTAGCCCTGATGCTAGACAAATTGACGGCATCGGTGGTGCTGATCCTTTAACAAGCAAGGTAGCAATTCTTTCTAGTGGCGAACCATATGGGGTAGATATAGCGTATACATTTGGTTACGTAGGTATTGAAAAAGCGGAAGTTGATTATGAAGGAAATTGTGGCAATATACTGTCAGGTGTTGGCATATTTGCTATTTTAAAAGGTTTAGTAGAAATTGTTGAACCTGTAACGACCGTACGCATTTTTAATACAAATACGAAACAATATGTAGAAGAACATGTGCCTATCGTTGATGGTGAGCCGGCCTTTTCAGGCGATTTTTCCATCGATGGTGTACCTGGTACGGGCGCTAAATTAACGCTTTATTTTATGGAACCTGCAGGCTCTAAAACGAGTGGTTTATTACCAACAGGTAAAGTTCGAGAAACAGTAACATTACAAGATGGACAAGATGTAGAAGTGAGTATGGTTGATGCTGCTACTCCTGCTGTTTTTGTAAAAGCTGAAGATATTGGATTAATAGGATCAGAATCGGCTAGTGATATCGAATCTGATGCACGTATTATGAATATATTAGAAGAACTTCGTGTACAAGGTGCATTGCGTATGGGGCTTGCTAAGTCTGTAGATGCAGTTAGTTCGGCAGTGCCAAAAATTTGTGTTGTTGCGAAATCTGCTAGCTATACTTGTATGGATGGTAGAGTGATTGATGAAAATAGCATCGATCTAGTAGCGCGAACAAAAGCATTAGGCAAGATTCATAAAGCCTATGCTGTTACAGGAGGCATTTGTACAGCTACAGCATCACTCATTACAGGAACGGTAGCTAATGATGTAGTAAGTAGTCGTGCAAAAGAAACGAATCAAGTGGTTATAGGACATCCATCCGGTAGCTTTGAGTTCAATATAGATATTGAATGTGTTGATGGCAATTGGATATTGCATAAAGCCGGTGTAGCTCGAACAGCAAGACCAATTATGGAAGGTTTTGCTTATGTAAAAACATGGTAACGACAATATATGAATTGCTATAACAAATAAGCATAAATAATTATACCAACCCCTGTATATGCAAAATAACATACCAGACATATAATGAATATAAGTCGTATTGATAAATATTCTTAAGGAGGTATGTATGAACAAGAAGTTATTAGCATCTGTATTTGCTGTAGGTTTTGCATTAGGCTGTGGATGTACTCAAGTTGATGCACATGGTGTATTTTTTGCAAATCGTTTAGATGAAACAGTTCTTGTTTTAGGTGAAGGTCCTGTAGATAATGCTTATTCTCCAGACATGGTGAAATCTATTACTGCTTATGATATAGGTGGTAAGCAGATTCCTTTAAGTGTTATGAAACACGAGAAACATATTTCTATTATGCCTACCGATAATTTAGGCATTACGAGAACTCATTTTGACTATGGCTATTGGACTAAAGACAAAGATGGTAATACTGTACATAAACGGATTACGGAAGTTCCTGGTGCTACAAAAAGTACGCATGCCTTGAAGTATGATGTTCATTACTGGAATGATGCGATCAAACCGATGATCGATGATAGTGCTTTCATCCAGATTATACCTTCTGTCAATCCATTGACCTTGAAAAAAGGGGATATGTATGAGATTCAAGTCCTAAAAAATGGTAAACCATATGCAAATGCACCGATTATTAAAGACTTGATTAATGACATGACTGGTGAAAGTATGGCTGACGAAAACGGAAAAGCTATGCTAACTGTCAATGCTAATGGACTTAATGTAGTAGGTGTAGAAGTGGCATTCCCAACGGACATTAAAGGGGAACAAAATAAATACTTTAGTGCATTGTCTTTTATGATTTACCCAGAATAGTCTTTTAAAATCTATTTGTATATAGCGCAGAAATGGCAGAAGTTTTTAGGGCATCTGCCGTTTTTGTTTTTGATAGCTATACTTGCGATATGACTTATACTATAATGAAATTATATGGAACATTATTCATACATTATGAATTATAGATAAGGATACATATATGACAAAGATTTTATTTATTTGCCACGGCAATATTTGCCGCTCTACGATGGCAGAATTTTATATGAAACACATCGTAAAAGAAGCAGGTTTAGGGAACCAAATATATATTGAATCAGCTGCTACCTCTCGTGATGAAATCGGTAACGATACGCATCACGGTACAAAGGCAAAGTTAGATGAATTGGGGATTTCTTATGCTAAACGAGCTGCGAGACAAGTTACTAAAGATGACTATGATAACTTTGATTACCTCATTATTATGGATGAAAATAATGCTCGCAATTTACAGCGCATTATCGGTGACGATGTGGATCACAAAGTACATAAAGCCTTATCTTTCATAGGGGAAATGCGGGATGTAAGAGACCCATGGTATACTGGCGACTTTGATGAAACTTATGAGGATATTAGTCGTAGCTGTAATGCTTTGCTAAAGAAACTTAAGAAATAATAAATCATTACAGATTGTCTACATAACAAAAAGGTGTTTAAAAACACTGTATAGAGATATAATATTTGTAAGTTCAATATTGTATCTGTTGAAGAAGGAGGTAGGTCCCTGTGGCTCGTCGTATATTGATTACTGGTGCAACATCTGGGATTGGGCTCGCTTGTGCACGGGTCTTTGCTAGTCATGGTGATGATTTGCTTATCGCTGGTCGACGCACGACATTATTAGAATCGGTGAAAGTTGAGTTAACTACAGAATTTGGCGTTCGCGTTGATACCATTGTCCTCGATGTACAACAGAGAGAAGATGTAGTCGCAAAAATTAAGCCTGCTATTGAGGCTTTTGGTGGCGTTGATGTGCTCGTTAATAACGCCGGTTTGGCACAAGGATTAGATGACTTTCAAGATAGTGCTGTTGATGATGCGGTAACTATGATTGATACAAATGTGAAAGGTCTGATTTATGTGACGAAGGAAGTATTGCCTTTCATGATAGGGCAAAATTCTGGACATATCGTCAATATGGGATCTACAGCTGGTATTTATGCCTACCCAAAAGGGGCTGTGTATTGCGCCACGAAAGCTGCCGTTAAAACATTGAGTGACGGTATTCGCATGGATACCATTGCTACTGATATTAAAGTGACCACCATACAACCAGGTATTGTAGAAACAGACTTTAGTACAGTACGTTTTCACGGTGACAAAGATCGTGCCGATTCGGTATATGCAGGCATCGATGCGATCCAACCAGAAGATGTAGCCGATGTGGTGTATTATGTGACGAATCAGCCAAAACGATTACAAATTTCAGACGTGACTATTATGGCTAATCAACAGGCGGCAGGATTTATGGTGCATAAGAAATAGGGTAAATATAAAAGAGGGCTCTCCAGCTGTGGAGAACCCTCTTTATTGGAGCTAATTAGCAACTTGAAATGAATGAATCCGTCCCTGCAATTGGGCTAAGGATAAACGGTCTGCCATAATTGCAGTTCCTTCTATACCTGTAAGGGACATTAGCTCTGTTCCGTTATTAACTGAATCATATTCGCCATGAGAATTTTTTAATAGTACCCATGATGGCGTGGCACCGCCACCAGATCGGTATGTAAGAATGCCACGTGCGCCATAGGGGCGATTATTGATAGCTTTGGTCGTGATGATAATTGGTGTTCGTACTAAGGACCAAACTTGACTTACTTGCCATGTATCTTTTGTAGGTACAATCCATAGTAGTGTATGTCCACCTGTGCCAGATGTATATGGCCCCATAACGATAGCTAATACTTCTTGCGTTCCATCACCATTTAGATCTACGTAATTATACATATATCGGGAGTTGATAAGGGCTTCAGTAGGAATTTGCAATGCCTGCTGTATAGCGTTTTCAATAGCTATATTAGGCTTAGACTCTGCTAATTGACGATGAATTGAACTAGGATATTTCGTAGTTTCATAGGCAAATCTCCCTAGCTCTACTTGTTGTATAGGTGTTGATTGAGCCTGATTAGGTAGAGTTGTTTGCGCATCGTTTGTAGTGGGAATTATAGTAAGCGCAGATATTGTAATAGTGAGAGCAATTTGTTTATATAGACATTTAATTTTCATTATGACTCCTCTATAATTAGATTATTTAGAATGAGGCTACCCTTTATAGTGTCTCCAAGCTGAAATGGCGAGACTCAATAACAACCAAATGATGGTAATGCCGAGGGCGATGAGTAAAAAGGAAGTTAGTACTACCAAGTAGAATGGTTCTACAAGAATGCCATTAGAATCGAGATAGACTTCGCTGCTAATATAGAAATAATTAACAATAGTTAGTGCTACGGATAAAAAGATTGTTAGGATTAATGGGGGTTTACTCATATATCCTACCTCCTGAATTAATATTTAATTTATTTGAAAGTATTTTAGCATAGAGTGGTGAGATTAGTCTATTTTATCTAGTTAATTTCGTTATTGGGCTCAAATAAAACAAAAGGGTTCTCCATAAATGGAGAACCCTTTTGTTACTTGGTGCGCCTAGCAGGAATCGAACCTGCGCACCCGGTTCCGGAGACCGGCGCTCTATCCCCTGAGCTATAGGCGCATGAATACGTAACGATTATATCATATTTACTGTTTTATTAATAGAGATAGGGCGATAACTCATAGGAAGGTTTCAGATGAAAGTAAGTTGTTTATATGAGTTTAAGTGGTTTAATATATAGCGTGGATGTTATAATGAGTAGTAGCATAGAAGGAGCATTATATGACAGTAGATGAAAAACGCAATTTAGAATTAAAAACAATGCGACAATGATGTTATAAAGGAGTTTTTTGTGAGTCAATATATTGTAGAAACAAAACAAGCGAATGTGTCTAATTTGAAGAGAGAAGATTTGTTGAACGCTATGTTGTATCGTCATGCGTGCAAAAAATTTGATCCTACTAAAATTATCGGTCATGAGGACTGGAGTGCTATTTTAGAAGCCGCTCGATTAACACCTACATCGCTAGGTTTTGAGCCATTTAAATTACTTGTTATACAAAATAAAGAAATTCGTCAACGTATGGCAGAGTTTGGTTGGGGCATCCAAGCTGGTTTAGAAGCTAGCCATTTCGTTGCCATCTTAGCAAGAAAGAAACAAGAGATTCAGTTTGATTCTCCCTATATTCGTCACATGGTAGATGAAGTAAAGCAACTACCTGAAGATATTCAAGATCTATATAAAGGTTTTTATAAACGATTTACAGAAGAGGATTACAAAACATTTGAATCTGAGCGAGCTGCTTTTGATTGGACATCTAAACAAGCTTATATCGTATTAGGAAATATGCTTACAATGGCGGCTTATGAAGGTATTGATTCTTGCCCATTAGAAGGTTTCCATCAAGATAATATGACTGCTTTATTAGGCGATGAACTAGGATTGTTTGATACGAAAGAATTCGGCATTGCGGTTATGGCTGCATTTGGCTATCGAGCAGAAGAACCTCGTCGTCCTAAAACAAGACGTACTATGGATGAAATTGTTGAAATTATCTAATAGTTAGTTGTAAATAGAGTGTAGTCACAGCTTTTAAATTAATCTCCTATGAGTGTTTCTAGTGAATCTAGATGAGAAATAAAAAGACGTTGCAGGTCGGTCTTACCGATACCTACAACGTCTTTTTTATGTCTTATGCAATAGCTTTGTCGAAAACTGCTTTGATTAAAGCTTTAGTTTGTTCGTAGCTTTCACCAGGTTGTGCTTCGTATTGTTTGTCTAAGTCAAACCAAAGATTTGGATAGTATTCATACGGGTGAGTTTTGAATAACTCATGTGCATCTTGATCTTCTACCCAGTTAATGTGAATATCTGCGTACGCAGGATTTTCAGCAACGAGTTCATCAATAGCGCGGAATGCATTTTGGCAATACGGGCAGCCGTTTAAGTGGAAGCCTAAAATTTCTTTCATGGTCATCAGTCCTTTCAATACAAATGTATATAATATAGTATTTCAATGTCTATTACATACTCACAAATCGCAAGATATGGTATAGTATTGAGTATAACATAATTTTTAAAAACATTCAATTTTTTAGATATATGTAATGAAAATAATGAGAATAATAGAATGATAAATTCTCATTAATGGAGGAGTGCTATGATTTCTGGTGCCGCTTATGTAGTGAAAGCGCTACAAGAAGAAGGTGTTGAATACTTGTTTAATTATCCTGGTGCAGCGACAATCGATATTATGGATGAATTATATAAACAAGATATGGTGAAAGTCATTTTGCCACGTCACGAACAAGCTTTAGCCCATGCTGCTGATGGCTATGCACGTAGCACTGGCAAAGTCGGAGTTTGTATGGTTACATCTGGACCAGGGGCTACTAATTTAGTAACTGGTATAGCTACGGCTTATGCTGATAGTGTACCTTTGGTGTGCTTAACAGGCCAAGTAGATTTGTCCTTGATGGGTAATGATGCCTTCCAAGAAGTAGATACAGTAGGTATTGTTCGCAATATTTGTAAATACGCTATTACGGTACGAGATCGGAAAGATTTGGGGCGCATTTTAAAAGAGGCGTTCTATATTGCTCGCACTGGCAGACCAGGCCCAGTGGTGGTGGATATTCCTAAAAATATTCAAAAAACAATGGGTTCTGATGCTTACCCTACAGAAGTAAACATTCGTGGCTATAAGCCGAATGAAACTGTTCATGTAGGTCAAATTAAAAAAGCTTGCTCTATTATCGCCAAAGCGAAGCGTCCATTATTCTTGTTAGGCGGTGGCGTTAGCATTAGTGGTGCTAACGTATTGATGACGGAGTTGGTAGACCGCACAGGTATTCCTGTAGTAACTACTTTGATGGGGAAAGGCGCTATTAGTTCTCGCCATCCCCTTTACTTAGGTAATGTAGGGATTCATGGTGGCTATGCACCTAATGTAGCTTTGACGGATTGCGATGTGATGATTTCCATCGGAACTCGTTTTAATGACCGCATTACAGGCAAATTGAGTACTTTCGCACAAAATACAAAAATCATTCACATTGACGTTGATGCGGCGTCCATTTCCAAAAATATTAAAGTCGATATTCCTATCGTAGCAGATGCTAAATTAGCTATTGAAAAATTGTTGGAATATTTAGAGCCTCAAGATTTGAAAGATTGGCCATCTCAATTGCAAGAATTGAAAGAGAAAGAACCAGTCACACAATCTTATATTGAAGGCTTGACGCCAGAACGAGTGATTCAATATATTAACGACCATTACGAGAAACCTATCGTTGCCACTGATGTAGGGCAAAACCAGTTGTGGACGACGCAGTTCTTGGAAGTAGAAGGCAATCAACAATTATTGACTTCTGGTGGCCTCGGTACGATGGGCTATGGTTTCCCTGCCGCATTAGGGGCACAAATGGGGAATCCGAAAGCTCGCGTCTTTGCCATTTGTGGTGACGGTGGGGTGCAAATGAACATCCAAGAATTTGCTACTGCTATGCATTATAAATTGCCTGTTACGTTGATTGTCTTGAATAATGGGTTCTTAGGCAATGTGCGGCAATGGCAGCAATTATTTTATGATAAACACTATGCTTGTACGAATTTGTTAATGGATGAAAGCGCCATGGTTACCCGTGAAAGTATCGACAATGGGGAATTTGACTATGTGCCAAATTTCGTGCAATTAGCTGAAGCCTATGGGGCTCAAGGTATTCGAGTGACTAAGATTGACGAATTAGAAGGGGCTTTCAAAAAAGCTGATCAATTCAAAAAAGGCCCGACCTTAATTGAATGTATTATTCCAACAGAACTCAATGTTATGCCTATGGTACCGGCTGGTAAATCGTTGAGTGACATGATATTGAAAGACAAGAAATAAGGAGGCCCTATGTTACATTTAGAAAAACGTTGTATTTCTGCCTATGTAGAAAACCAAATTGGGGTTCTCGCTAAAATTTCTGGTCTCTTTGCAGGAAAGAATTACAACTTAGATACGTTGACGGTAGGGGAAACAGAAGACCCTACTATGTCCCGTATGACGATTGAGCTTACATGTGACGATTTAACATATGAGCAAATCATTAAGCAATTAAATCGAAGTGTAGAGGTGATTAAGGTTATTGATTTCACTGATATGGCTATTACCAAGAAAGAATTATTATTTATTAAGGTTAATAGTTGTAAAGAAGCGGATAAACAAGAAATTTTCCGTATTGCTGAAACCTTTGATTTACAAGTGATTGACTATAATCGTAAGTCCGTCCTTGTTCAATGTGTGAAAACAGTGTCGAAAAATAATGACATGATTGCTTTGTTTAATGATATGTTTGTGAATCGCATCGAAGTCGTACGAGGTGGTAGTGTGGCTATTGAAGCCCTCTCTACGGCAGACAAGTAAGACGATTGCCTAATTAGTAGGACCATAGGTAAGACATAGTGTAGTTACTAGTGAATAGAATAAAGCATGAGGTAGCTATACCACTAAATAAGGGGTAAGTATGAGTTTATTAGATGATATTTTAAAATATAATAGAGCTTATGTAGAAGATCAAAATACAGGATATGTAGAAACGGATACAAAGTGTAGTAAAATGCCGAGTCGCGAGATGGCTATTGTTACATGTATGGATACGCGATTAGTGAACTTTTTAGAAGATTCTATGGATATTGGTCGTGGCGAAGCTAAAATTATTAAAACGGCGGGTAATTCCATTACAGGTCCCTTTGATGGCATTGTACGGAGTTTACTTGTTTGTATCTATGAACTAGGTGTAAATGAAATCTTTATCATCGGCCATCACGAATGTGGTATGGCTAAGACGACGGCACAAAGTTTGACAGAGAAAATGATTGCTCGCGGTATTGCACCAGAAGCGATTCGTATGGTAAAACGCGAAATGGAACATTGGGCAGATGGATTTACACATCCTGCAGAAAATGTAGAAGAGACTGTAGATGAATTGCGCATCAATCCGCTTATTCCGAAAGATGTGCCTATCCACGGACTCATTTTTCATCCTCGCACAGGTGAAATTGAAGTTATTGTCAATGGCTATAGCCAAATGAAACAATACTACGAAAAATAATACTCTAACGTAGGAAAGGCAAGATATGAGTAAGAAACAACTGCTGGGCGCCCTATTAGGTGTGATTGCTATAGGCGCCATTGGTGTAGGCGCTGTCTATCATCAATTCACCATAGAAAGCGCATTTCATCGATTTGTCTCTGTTGTGACAGGGGCTTCCGAAAAGCCTTTATTATCATCGGAGTCACGCTATATTCGCCAAATTGTAGCCGCCGATAATAGTACTGGCCGAACGATTATGTGGCAATCTGATGCTAGTGAAGAGTCATCCATTGTTGAGTATCGGTTAGCTGGTAGTGATGAAATAGTCACCGTTGCAGCTACTAATACGATGTTTACTGATGATGGTAGTACGACCTATATTCATGAAGCTACATTAGCAGAGTTAATACCTCATACTAATTATGAATATCGCGTAGGTTACGGTGATTCGCGCCGTAGTAATTGGTATCCATTAACAACGGCCGGCCCAGATGACAGTTATGACGTTTTGATCTATCCAGATTCTCAATCAGGAGACTATACGGTGTGGGAAAATATCGTAAAAGACTCCGCTTCTCGTCATCCTAATGCTGCTATGTATATGAGCATGGGGGATTTAGTGGATAATGGGGAACAAGCATCGCAATGGCGTACTTGGCTTAGTTCTGTAGAACCATTAAGTGCGCGCATTCCATTGGCACCGATGATGGGGAATCATGAAATGTATACCATTGACTGGAAAATGAGGGAGCCGAGAGCGTATTTAGCGTATTTCGATGTACCAAATAATGGGAGTAGCACATTTGACCGCCGCTATTATTCCTTTGACTATGGTGATGTGCATTATATTGTGCTAGACACACAATTATATGAAGCTAATCATGATGATAATAGTGATATACATCATCCAGATTTGTATGATGTACAAATTGAATGGTTGCGTCAAGATTTAGCAACGAATAACAAAAAATGGACCGTTGTGTTGATGCATCGCGATCCGTTCCAATATGCTTTTGCCAATCGCGATGGTCGGGACGCCGGATTTAGTGAAGAAGGGGTTATTTTCATGCCTATCTTCGACGAATATAATGTAGATCTTGTGCTATCAGCTCATTTGCATACCTATCGAGATCGAGGTCATGTACGCAACTTTGACCGCGATGCGACGGGACCACGTTATATTATTACGGGCATTGCTGGGGATGCTCGATATCCTGGATTGTGGCGAGAACATCCGCTCGATGTGTACGTAGCGCCACAACCAGAGACCAATAACTATATGTCCCTAACAGTGGAGCCTAATCGTTTAACAGTGCGCTCTTATTTACCAGATGGAACAGAATTAGAAACAGTAAGTATTGATAAGGAATAAGCGAGGTAGACTATGGATTCAGTAGAAGCACTGATTAAAGAAAGAACCTCACAATATATAGACCAAGTGATACAGTGGCGCCGCCACATCCATGCGTATCCCGAGTTATCAGGGGAAGAGAAGGAGACGTCGCTCTACATTCAATCCGTGTTAACAGAGTTAGGCATACCCTTTAAAAATGATGTTTCCGATTATGCTGTTGTTGGCGAAATCAAAGGAGCTAAGCCAGGACCTACGATTGCTTTTCGTGGCGATATGGACGCTTTGCCTATCGAAGAGAAAACTGCTTTGCCTTTTGCTTCGACTCGCAAAGGCATTATGCATGCTTGTGGTCATGATAGTCATGTAGCGATTTTGCTAGGATTAGGTGCTGTATTGCAGAGCTTGCGGAATCATTTGCAGGGGACTGTAAAACTTATCTTTCAACCGTCTGAAGAAGAAGCGTTACATCCTGGTGCACAAGGTATTGTGGATCGCGGCGTTCTCGATGATGTAGATATGATTTTCGGCCTTCACGTGTGGCCGCAATTGCCAGTTGGCACAGTGGGATTAAAAAAAGGTAATCTCATGGCTGCATCGGATCATTTTACGGTGCATATACAAGGGAAAGCAACGCATGGTGCAGAACCGCATAATGGTATTGATGCCATTGTAGCTGCGGCGAATTGGATCGTGAATGTAGAGTCCATTATTGCTCGTGAAACAAATCCAATGGATAATTTAGTGTGTACCATAGGTGTTATCAATGCAGGTACTCGGTACAATGTAGGGGCTGGAGAGGCTGTCTTAGAAGGGACTTGCCGCACCTATGCACCAGAGAAACGCGACTATATTGAGCGTCGATTAGGTGAAAGCTTACAGGCTCTCGATTTGATGTTTGGCACCACTAGCACCTTAGATTTTAGACGTGGTCATAGTGCTACTATTAATGATGGAGAAGCTATCGATATTGCTACGTCCGTCGTAGAACGATATATTGGGCCTGATGCGGTCGTTCATCCTGAGTCTCCATCAATGGCGGCAGAAGATTTCTCGGCCTATTTGCAGAAAACGAAAGGCGCTTTTCTTTGGTTGGGAGCTGGTTTTGATGGCAATGCGCCACTCCATAATGGGGCTTTCACCATTGATGAACGTATTATTGAACTAGGTCTCCTCACGATGGCAGGCATAGCTGGCGATTTGCTCATCTCTCATGATAGTTCGCATTAAATCAATTGTGTGTTACAATATAATCTACATATAGACTTTAGAATATATTCGTGATAATCTAAAAGAAATAATCTATATAGGAGGAGTAACTATGAATACAGAATCCTTTCGCAATGAAGTATTAGTACCAGCTGTAGCCAAAGCGTTAGACGTAGCGGTGAAAGCAAAACCAACAAAAGCAGAAGTGGTAACGACTGTAAAAATTACAGCCGCTGTAGCAGTAGCGACTGCTGTTGTATCTTGGGCAATCCAAGCAGCATTGCGCAATCGATAAGACCTATAAGAAAACGACACCCTAGGGATGTCGTTTTCTTTTATATATGTATTACATGGAGATATTTTATAGAATACCTATAAACGTTCTTGCGTAGTTAGATGCTATAAAGATAGAAAGAGGTTATTATGCATAGCCGTGAATTAATTGAAACGTACCAATCGTATGTACAAGATTGGCGAAGACATTTTCATAAATACCCCGAACTTAGTAACGAAGAGTTCGAAACAACTAAGACCTTGGCTAAAGAATTAGAATCTATGGGCGTGGAAGTCCAAGTGGACACAGAGCGCGGTACGGGCTTAATTGGTATTATTCGAGGTGATAAAACAGGCAAAGCCATCGCTTTGCGTGCCGACATTGATGCGTTGCCTGTAGTGGAGCATAATACATTTGATTTCAAATCGACCGTAGAAGGCAAGATGCATGCCTGTGGTCATGATGGACATATGGCCATACTCTTAGGGGCGGCCAAGATGTTGATGGATATGAAAGACCGCATTGAAGGGACTGTCTATTTAGTATTCCAACCAGCTGAAGAAACAGGTGGGGGTGCACAAAACTTTATCAACTTTGGCAATTGGTTTAACGAAATTGATGCCATCTTTGGCGGGCATGTATGGATCGATTTGCCAGCAGGATTGGTTTCTGTTGAAGAAGGACCGCGTATGGCAGCGAGTAGTCTGTTTAACATCAACGTAAAAGGCAAACAAGGTCATGGAGCGCAACCACACCAAGCTATCGATGCTGTCGTAGTAGCGAGTGCTATTGTATTAAATTTACAAACAGTTGTGTCTCGTAATATAAGCGCTTTAGATTCCGTAGTAGTAACTGTGGGAAATATTCATTCTGGTACAGAATGGAATGTCATCCCTGGTGAAGCGACTATGGGGGGGACGGTACGCTTTTTTGATCCTACACAAGAGGAACACATCGTCGCATCGATACGCCGTATCGTAGAACATACAGCGGCGGCTTATGGTGCAACAGCAGAATTTATTTATGAAAATCGCGTACCGCCAACTATTAATGATACCGCTTCTAGTGCGTTAGCAGAGCGCGTCGTTATCGATACATTAGGGGTCCATAAATTATCTAAGATGCGCAAAGTCATGCCTGGAGAAGATTTTGCGTGGTATTTACGAGAAAAACCAGGATGCTTTGCCTTTATTGGCATTCAAAATCCTGAGATAGATGCGGTGTATGATCATCATAATAATCGTTTTACTATGGATGATTCCATATTGTCAGCTGCATCAGCTGTATATGCAGAATATGCCATACAGTGGTTATTAGAAAATAAGTAAAGCCTATAACTAAAGGTGTGTTATAGTTTTAGAGAAAGGCAGATATGAACGAGGAATATATTATATCCAAATCAAATATTCGTAGCGCTTTTATGGCTTTTTTCATTCCCGGTATGTATACGGCTTTATGGGCGGGGTTCGTACCGTATTTGAAAGCAAAACTAACTATTGGTGAAGATGTACTAGGGTCTATGATTCTGTTGTTAGGTCTTGGGTCTTGTTTAGCTATGGCTATTGCAGGAAAACTTGTTGAGTCTTGGGGCTGTAAAAATACGGTTTTCCTAGGCAGCGTCATTGGTATGGCGTCGTTAGCCGGTGTAACGATGGGCACCACAATCATGAGTACGACTGTAGCGCTTTTCTTTTTTGGTCTTGGTCTTGGTATTAGTAGCTCGTCGGCTAACTTACAAGCTGTTTTGACAGAAAAGGTAAGTAAAAAGCGATTGATGGGCGCCTTCCATGGTGGCTGGAGTTTAGGCGGTTTCTTCGGTGCTGGGGTACTTGTAGTACTATTGAAAGTCTTAGGCTTACCAGTAGAGGAAAGTATTTGGGGCTTATTGATTCTATTAGTTATAGCCATGGCTATTATTAGTCGTTTTATGTTGCCTTTTGGCACGGATCCAACAGCTAAGTCGGATAGGAAATCGAAAAATCCTTTGTCATTCCACAAAATTGCCATTATTTTTGGTTTGCTTTCTTTTGTTTCTTATTTAGCAGAAGGTGCGGTGGGGGACTGGAGTGCATTGTACTTATTTGAAGATAAGAATATCATTATCGAAGAAGCGGTGATGGGAGTTATGTTCTTTAATGCTGCCATGACGATAGGTCGCTTATTAGGGAATCGAATGGGCCAACATATGTCCTCTAAAACCGTTGTTGTCGGAGGGTATCTATTAGGTGCCCTTGCGATGGGATTCATTGTGTTGTTACCAGGCTATGCATCTATGTATATGTACTTGTTTTTAGGTATTGTTTTATCCATGGTTGTACCTAACTTATTTTCTGCTATGGGAGAGCAACGTATGGTACCTATGGCACAAGCTATTGCTACATCTACATTACTAGGTTATGCAGGGATACTTATGGGGCCAGCTCTTATTGGCTATATTGCTCATGCCTCTAGTTTGATGGTGGCTTTTATTTTCATTGCTGTCTTATTAGGACTTAGTGGTTTTGTCGGGAAATATGCGTATTCCTTAATGGAATCTAGTAAGGATGAAAGCGAAGTGTAAGCGAGTATTTTATTGGATGATATGGGGCTGTATTTGATGCGGAATACGGGTGGCATATATAATTGCATATAAAAAGGGCTGTCATACATGTACATTATACATGTATGACAGCCCTTTTTTAGGTTATAGGGGGATTCAAAATCCCCCTATTTTATTTTGTATGCTTCATTAGTTCAATGTAATTAGCGATCGCCGTTGAAAATAGAGTTTTTCACTAATACGTAGTCTACTTTGCGGATGGCATCTAATGTAGTACCACCAGCATAAGAAATGGCAGATTGTAAATCTTGTTCCATTTCTACTAATGTGTCAAAAATAGAACCTTTAGAAGGAATGAAGATTTTTTTGCCTTCTACGTTTTTACGTTCTCCTTTTTGGAATTCAGAAGCAGAGCCGAAATATTCTTTTACAGCCTTGCCGTCTACGATTTTTTCTTCCCCTGGAGATTCTTGATGACCAGCGAAGAGGGAACCAATCATAACCATTGTGGCACCGAAGCGGATAGATTTAGCGATGTCGCCGTGGTCGCGGATACCGCCGTCAGCGATGATCGGTTTCGTAGCCGCTTTTGCGCACCAACGAACTGCCGCCAATTGCCAGCCACCAGTACCAAAACCAGTTTTTAATTTAGTAATACAAACTTTACCAGGACCGATACCTACTTTGGTAGCGTCAGCACCAGCGTTTTCAAGTTCACGTACTGCTTCAGGCGTACCTACGTTACCAGCAATAACGAAGGTGCTTGGCAAATGTTTTTTGATATATTGAATCATATCAATAACAGCATTGGAATGACCATGAGCGATATCGATTGTGATATAATCAGGAATAAGGTTAGCTGCTGCTAATTCGTCAACTAAAGCAAATTCTTCTTCTTTTACGCCAATAGAAATAGAAGCATATAAGTTTAGAGAATGCATGCGTTTGACGAAGTCTAAACGGCGCTCTGGTTGGAAGCGGTGCATGATGTAGAAATAGCCTTGAGAAGCTAGTTTTTCAGCTAATTCTTCATCAATAATAGTTTGCATGTTAGCAGGTACTACAGGTAATTTAAAAGTACGATTACCTAATTTTACTTGTGTGTCACATTCGCTGCGACTATTAACGATACATTTGTTAGGAATCAGTTGTACGTCTTCATAATCAAAGATATTTGTTGTATTAATCATAGTTTCTATATCTCCTTTGAGGTATAATAAAAGGAACCTGTACCATTATACTGAATTTACTTTGAATTTTCAATATGTTCCGAATATTAGGAGGTTGAGTTTCATGGGTCAGTCAAAAACGCGAATGCTTGCCGAGGCAGGTGTGGCAATAGCTATAGCGCAAGTATTATCTTTTATTGTTATCTTTCATATGCCTCAAGGAGGTTCTATCAAAGCGGCATCTCTAGTGCCGTTAATGATTTTTGCCTATCGTTGGGGCGGTTCTAAAGGGGTATTGGCAGGTGTAGTGTATGGAATATTGCACTTTTTGTTAGGTTTTAAATCTTCCATTCACTATTTAAGTATTATCTTAGATTATATCGTTGCTTACGGTGCTATTGGTGTATGTGGTTATTTCCGAAATGTAACAGGCGGTCTCGTCATTGGCCCTATTGTGGCCATTGCCCTTAGATGGATGGCTTCTGTAACGAGTGGCGCAATTGTATTTGCTAGTTATGCGCCACAGGGGGAAAATCCATGGATCTATTCCATGGTTTATAATGCATCGTATATGCTCCCTGATGGGATTATTAATATTATTGTATTTGTCTTTATTTATAAAGCAGTAAAAAGAGGTTTGAAACGCAGTGTCTAAGTTAGGTTTGATTATACTTGCAGGTGGTCTTAGTTCTCGTATGGCACGGCCGAAGGCTTTGTTGCCGTGGACGAATGGTGAAAGTCTCATCTCTCACGCTTTACGAAATGCACTAGAACACGACATCGATGATATTTTAATTTCTGTTGGTACCGATGAAGTATTAGCTCAAGAGATTCAACATAATATTATCGATACATTGTCGAATGAGGAGTCTCAAAGAGTTTCTATTGTTCGGGATTCTGTTGAGCGGTCTGGTCCTTTAGGTGGACTATATAGCTCCTTATCAGTAGGTAGAAGTGAAGCCTACGCATTACTTGCTGTAGATATGCCGTTTATGGATATATCTTTATATTATGAATGGCTATATGAAGTAGATGAACCATGGGATGCTATTATTCCTAGTATCGTCGATGCTGACACAACATTAAATGATCAACGCTGTCTAGAACCGATGGCAGGCATTTATAAAACAGCAGTTAAAGATGTATTGCCTCATGCATTAGCTAGTGAAGACATGTCGCTTCGTGGTTTTATTAATATGTTACATAAAGTCTCTGTAATAGATGCTAATCATTGTAAAAAGGCTTTGCGAAATGTTAATTATTATGATGAGTACAAGTGGGCGAGAGCAGAAGCTGTTAATAAAGAACGACAAGTACCAGTCCTTAGTATCGTTGCAAAACATAGAAAAACAGGGAAAACGACAGTCGTTACAAAGTTAGTAGAAACATTATCAGAAAAAGGTATAGCTGTAGGTGTTGTAAAAAGCGATAGTCATGGATTTCAAATGGACCATGAAGGGACAGATACGGACACAGCTTATAATGCCGGAGCTTGTGCAGTAGCTATTGCAGGACCAACGGAGACGGCTGTTCGTCTTCGTACAGAACAGCAAATGGACGTATATCATTTGACGCAACAATTACCTGTAGACATCGTTCTATTAGAAACGCGTAGCCAAGGGGTCTTTCCCAGTATTGAAGTGGTAGTGGATCCCGAGCAGGCTGATTTAATCAGTACCGAAGATGAACGGATATGTACAGTTGCGTTAGCGACGTTAGATGAAACTTTGCCTCATATAGTTGGGCATATAGAAAAAATGGTGCGTCGTTGATTTCAGAATTTAAATCTCGATATAAAACACTCAAATTAGAATTAGTTTTTGAATATATAAACTGAGTATACATATGGATTATTTTTATTATATATACAACCATAATCACATACAGTTTAGCAGTCACATTTATAAGGTCAGTTCCTATCATTACAATTGGCATGATGACGTGGAAATCCTCATTTTGCTGAAAGGCCATTTGGAGATGAGCTGTAATGCAGAGGTATTCAAAATGAATCCCTTTGATGTAGTAATCATTTCACCGCAAATCGGACATGCTACATTGGCTTTGGAGCCGGATACGATGGCTATCGTTATGCATATCGATAAAGAGTATTTTACGGCCTTTGACTCACAATTTGATGGGTACCATTTTGTCCTTCATTCGGATAGTGAGAACAGAGACACGCCTTTCTATGAACATGTGCGACATCACGTGGCTGCTATGATGCTGCATCAATACGATATAGCTTGGGAGACTATGGGACGAAAACATAATGAGTCTAACATATCACCGAGTCTATTTATGGAACAACAGTTTTCTATATTGGCTTATGATGTGTATGAAGAAGTATTACATCATAAAACGGACTCCATACTTGTGCGATCTAAAGATACATCATCCACTACCTTTGTCGATATGATTTCTTATATTGATGATAATTACCACGGAAAAATAGAATTAGAAGATATCGCTAATATTGGTGGCTATAGTGTAGCCTATACATCACAATTTTTTAAACGTCACATGGGCATATCTTTTATGGAGTATCTACTGCGCCTTCGATTGAGAGAAGCTACAGTACGCCTTGCAAATTCTGATGAACCTATATCTCGCATTGCTAATAGCGTTGGCTTTGCCGATATTAAAGCCTTTAATGTAGCTTTTAAAAAGCAATTCCATACAACTCCATCTCATTATCGGTCCATTGCCAAGGAAGTAGGGCGAGAAACAAAATTACATGATTGGAAAGAACTGATTTCTGCGCAGTCTGATGATGTGTTGGCGATTTTGAAAGACCTTAATACAGAGAATGAGACTGAAACAAAAGAGGATCGATTAAAAATCGTACAATCTGAATTAGAAAAACTTTTAGAGATTCTCAAATAGACTTATCTAAAATCATTAGGTATAGGTAAAATTACATATAGTAAAATCCTTAATTGACTAGTGAGACTATAAATAATACTGTGTTTATAGTCTCTTTTTGTATATATGGATGGGTGAAATTATATATGGCAATCTGTTATTTGCAGCATATATTTATAGATGTACTGGTCATAGCAACTTTCAGAGGGCGAAAAAGGATATGCTTAGAAGGATAGTTCTATCTCTTAGAATCAGTAGAATGGAAGTATAGAAAACATATATCATGCAGTTATATCATAGAGTGCAATCATACATGATAGACAAAGTTTCAATATGGAGGTTTATGATGAGTACAAAAGAACAACAAGTACAAGAGATGACAAGAGTCATGGCAGAATTTATTGCTCATATTGCAAAGAAACTACCAGATGATGTAGAAACAAAAATTCAAGAATTAGCAGCAGACGAAAAAAATCCATTGGCAAAAACAATTTATGAAACGATGAAAACCAATCAAGACTTGGCGTTTGAATTAAATCGTCCATCGTGCCAAGATACAGGGGTACTACAATTTTGGGTGAAAGTAGGCTCTAATTATCCTTTAATTGGTGAATTAGAAGAGATCCTTCGAGACGCTACTTTCAAAGCAACACAAGATGCGCCATTGCGTCATAATTGTGTAGAAACGTTTGATGAATTTAATACGGGAAAAAATATCGGCCGCACAGCTCCTTATATTACGTGGGACATTGTGCCTAGTAGTGATAAGGTAGAAATTTTTCCGTATATGGCCGGTGGTGGTTGTTCCTTGCCTGGCTCTGGTAAAACATTGATGCCTGGTGAAGGCTATGAAGGGGTGGCTAAGTTTGTGCTAGATCTCATGACGAGTTATGGTTTAAATGCTTGTCCTCCGTTGTTAGTCGGCGTTGGTATTGCCACGTCTATCGATACAGCCGCGATGATGTCTAAAAAGGCATTAATGAGACCTGTTTCGTCTAAAGCGAATAATGAAAAGGCGGCCTATATGGAACAATTATTGGAAGATGGTATCAATGCGTTGCAAATTGGACCACAAGGTATGGGTGGCGACAAATCTGTACTGGGTGTAAATATTGAACATGGGTCGCGCCATCCATCGGTTATTTCTGTAGCTGTTAACGTTGGTTGTTGGAACCATCGCCGTGGGCATGTAGTATTTGATAAAGATGGTAAGTACGAAATTCTTTCTCACAAAGGAGTGACATTCTAATGGCTAAGCATATTTTGACAACCCCAATTCAGGCATCTGACCTTGAGAATATTAAAGCAGGCGATATTATCTATTTAAATGGACATATTACGACGTGCCGTGATGTAGCTCATCGTCGTCTCGTTGAATACGGACGTGAATTGCCTGTTGACGTTCGTGATGGTGCTATCCTTCATGCTGGTCCTATCGTGCGCGACCATGGAGATGATACATTTGAAATGATTTCTGTAGGGCCTACCACATCGATGAGGATGGAAAAATTCGAATACGAATTTGTTAAACAAACGGGGGTGCGTTTGATTGTCGGCAAAGGCGGCATGGGTTCTGAAACGGCGCGTGCTTGTAAAGAGTTTGGTGCTCTTCACTGCGTATTCCCTGCAGGGAATGCTGTATTAGCAGCTACAGAGGTAGAAGAAATTGAATCTGCTAACTGGCGTGAATTAGGTATGCCTGAAGCATTATGGACTTGCAGAGTCAAAGAATTTGGTCCTCTTATCGTATCTATTGATGCGAAAGGAGATAATTACTTTGAAAATAAAAAAGTAGAATATAATGCTAAAAAAGAAGAAGTATTAGAAGAAATCTACAAGCATGTAAGCTTTATTAAATAGTTTTTATAAATGAGCATTAAGTATATATAAAAACTTTACATAAGCAATCATTCTTGTATATACTATTGGGGTATGACTGCCATGAAAGGAATGTTCTCATGGATTATAGTATTATGGTCACATTGGGGTTCCTCGTGTTTGCAATCGTAATGTTTGCAATGGAGAAACTCCCATTGTCTGTTACAGCAATGATTACTGCTGTAGGTTTACACCTTGCTGGTGTATTGACTGCAAAAGAAGCCTTCGCAGGTTTCGTTGATTCGAATGTTATTTTATTTATGGCAATGTTTATCATCGGTGCAGCTTTCTTCGAAACAGGGGTAGCTGTTGCTGTTGGTAATGTAGTAACTAAGTTTGCTAAAAATGAAACTATCCTTATTATTTCCGTTATGATGCTTACTGGTATTATGTCAGGTTTCTTGTCTAATACTGGTACGGCAGCCGTAATGATTCCTGTAGTTATGGGGATTGCGAAAAAAGGTGGTTTTAATTCTACTAGATTATTGATGCCAATCGTCTTTGCTGCTGCTATGGGTGGCAATATCTCCATGATTGGTTCTCCAGGCAATATGATTGCAAACTCCAACTTGCAAAATGCTGGTTTGGGATCCTTTGGTTTCTTTGATTATGGCTTAGTAGGTTTGCCAATGCTTATTATTGGTACGATTTTCTACGCATTTATTGGTAAACGTTTCTTACCAGAAAAACCAAGTCGCACACCAGATGCTAGTTATAGTGAAAATGATGATTATAGCAATGTGCCTGTTTGGAAAAAATGGACAGCTGGTTTAGTATTAATTCTTACTATTTTAGCTATGATTTTTGAAAAACAAATCGGCGTTTCCTTAGCCGTTAGTGCCTGGGTTGGCGCTTTGGTTCTTGTAGCTACTGGCGTTATTAGTGAAACAGCAGCTGTAAAATCTATCGATATGAAAACGATTTTATTGTTTGCTGGTTCCTTGGCTCTCGGTACAGCAATGGTAAAATCCGGTACAGGTGCATATATTGCAGATCTTATCGTTAAAGGTCTTGGTGATACGCCAAATCCGTTCGTATTGCTTCTCGTATTGTTCTGGTTGTCTGTATTTATGACAAACTTCATGTCCAATACAGCAGACGTTGCATTGTTAGCACCAATTGGTTTAACATTGGCGTCTACACTTGGTTACGATCCACGTGCTATTCTTGTAGCCATTGTTATTTCCAGTTCTCTTGCATATGCAACACCAATTGGTATGCCGGCGAACACAATGGTTTATAACGTAGCTGGTTATAGCTTCAAAGATTTCGTGAAAGCAGGGGTACCTTTGATTATTGTATCTGCTATCGTATCTTTGATCTTGTTACCAATTCTATTCCCATTCAACCCTTAATCAATTTAATATCGGTAAGTCATACTCAACCGCCACATATGTGGCGGTTTTTTATATACAAATTTATAAGTAGTTCAGAACAAGTTATAGAGGAAACTTATATATAGAAAACATTAGACATATGGCGAACTTTCACATATAATTAAATAATCATAGGTGTACAAATATACATCTACAGTAGACAGTTACAGTGGATAATGACAGCATGGTATAGGAGGACGTATGTTAAGCGATATTGAAATTGCCCAACAAAATGAAATGCAGAAAATTCAGGTTATTGCTGAAAAATGTGGATTAACTCCTGATGATATTGAACAATATGGTCACTATAAGGCGAAAATTTCTTTTGATGCCATTCAACGCGTCCAAGCTAATCCTGATGGCAAGCTCGTCCTTGTTACGGCTATTACACCGACGCCAGCAGGGGAGGGGAAGTCTACGACTACTATTGGTTTAGTGCAGGCTTTAAATAAAATTGGTAGAAATGCTATTGCTGCCTTGCGCGAACCATCCTTGGGCCCTGTTTTCGGTATTAAAGGCGGCGCTGCTGGCGGCGGTTACGCGCAAGTAGTGCCAATGGATGATATTAACCTTCACTTTACCGGCGATATGCATGCCATTACAGCAGCGAACAATTTATTGTCCGCTATGATTGATAATCACATCCATCAAGGTAATGAATTAGGTATTGATTTGCGCCAAATTTCTTGGACCCGCGTACTTGATATGAATGATCGTGCTCTTCGTAATGTGACAGTTGGTTTAGGAGGAAAAGTCTGCGGGTTTCCTCGAGAAGATCATTTTATGATTACTGTTGCCTCTGAAATTATGGCAATTCTATGTTTAGCGAAAGATTTAGATGATTTGAAATCTCGTTTTGGTCGTATCGTTATCGGTCCTAATTTACAAGGTGAACCAGTGTATGTACACCAACTTGGTTGTGAAGGGGCGATGGCGCTTCTCATGAAAGATGCCATTAAACCAAATTTTGTACAAACATTAGAACATACGCCAGCTATCGTTCATGGTGGTCCGTTTGCGAATATTGCTCACGGTTGTAACTCTATTGTAGCTACTAAATTAGGCTTAAAATTAGGGGACATCGTCGTTACGGAAGCAGGCTTTGGTGCTGATTTAGGGGCAGAAAAATTTATCGACATAAAATGTCGGTATGGCGATATATTCCCTCATGCCATTGTCATCGTTGCTACATTGCGGGCTTTAAAAATGCATGGTGGTGTTCCGAAAACTGAATTGAATACAGAAAATATTGAGGCTATTACAAAAGGCTTTAGCAATTTGAGAAAAGCTATTGAAAATATGCGATTCTTCCATGTGCCAGTTATGGTGGCTATTAACAAATTTGCTTCTGATACAGAGGCGGAGATTGCTGAATTAACTCGCTTATGCAATGACTTTAATGTGCCTGTAGAGTTAAATGAGTGCTGGGAAAAAGGTGGCGACGGTGGTATTGATATGGCTAATCGCGTCGTAGAATTGATCGAAGATAGCGAACCGAAAGCTAACTTTGTCTATGACCTATCCGATAGTATTGAAGAGAAGGTCAATAAAATTGTGCGCACCATTTATGGCGGTAACGGTGTTATCTTTACAGATAAAGCTAAAAAGCAAATCAAACAATTACAAGACTGGGGCTTAGTAGATTTACCAGTATGTATGGCGAAAACTCAGTATTCCTTATCCGATAATCCAGCTCTATTGGGAGCGCCAACAGGATTTGATATTACTGTGTCTGACATTCGAGTGGCCAATGGGGCAGGCTTTATCGTATGCCGCACTGGTGATGTTATGGTTATGCCAGGTTTGCCGAAACGACCGGCAGCGCTTAATATGGATATTAAGCCAGACGGAACGATTACGGGATTATTTTAATATGACATAGGAGCCTTGAAACAAGGCTCCTATCTGTTTATAAAGTATATATAAATAGAATATATAGAGAATATATAGAAAATATATAGAAGAGGTGTACCATGGAATTAAAACTTACAACCGTTTCTGCTTTTGTAGAGGCAACGGCGTCGAAAGAACCAACCCCAGGAGGTGGGGCTATTGCAGCCTTTACTGCTGCCACAGGTGCAGCGTTAGCTGAAATGGTAGCTAATTTAACGATTGATAAAAAAGGATACGAATCTGTACAAGAAGAAATGAAAACTATTCAGCAACAAGCTGAAGTCATTCGCAACAAAGCGCTTGATTTAGCAGAAGCGGATATGCAAGTTTTTAGTACCTTTATGAGTGCTTTAGGATTACCAAAAGAAACAGATGAAAAGAAAGCGAAGCGTACAGAAGCATTGCAAGCGGCTTATAAAGATGCTGCTAATGTGCCATTAGAAATCGGTAAACTAAGTTATGAAATTTTTGATCTTGCTCATGCAGTAGTGACAAAAGGCAATACGAACCTCGTAACAGATGGTGTTATTGCTGCTATTAATGCACGAGCTGCTGTAAAATCAGCATTTTTAAATGTTCGGATTAATTTGTCGGGCATCAAAGATAGTGCGTTAGTAGCGGATATGACGGCCTATATGGATCGTGTAGAAGCCGATTTAGATGAGCGAGAAAGACAAATTGTAAATCTGTATAAAGGATAATTTGTATTATACGGATTATGACAATAATTCACAGGTGACACTTTATTCATGAGCACGTTAGACGATAAGAGTAGGAAATTTTATATAATTTTATAGGAATATAGAAATATGTGTTGTAAAAATCCGAACAATAAGATAAAATAAAACGGTAATGTTTGTGAATTTAGTGTAGGAGTGTATCATGACAGAACAACAGAATACCGTTGATAGTATGTTACCCGTGTCTAAGCTGTTTGCTTATGGCTTGCAACATGTGTTGGCTATGTACGCCGGAGCTGTAGCGGTGCCAATTATTATTGCACAAGCTATGAACTTGCCTGTAGAAGACTTAATCCGTCTCATTACGGCTGATTTATTTACATGTGGTATTGCCACTTTGATCCAAACTATTGGGTTTGGTAATATTGGTGGTCGTATTCCTATGATTCAAGGTGTTACCTTCGCTGCTGTAGGACCTATGGCGATGATTGGTGCACAACATGGGATGACTGCTATTTACGGTGCCATCATTGTGGCGGGCTTATTTACGTTCCTCGTAGCCCCATTTTTTAGCCGTTTGATTCAGTTGTTCCCACCAGTTGTAACAGGTACGATTATTACGATTATCGGTATTAATCTTATGCCTGTTGCCGTACGTTGGATGGGGGGCGGCGCCGGTAGTCCTGATTTTGGGAGCTTTACGAATATTGGCTTAGGTTTTATTACCTTCCTTATCGTTGTCTTTACGTACCGCTTTGCCAAAGGCTTTGCTAGTAACTTAGCGGTCCTCATCGGTTTGATTGGGGGCACTATTATTGCTATGGCCTTAGGGGTAACGAATTTCGATGAAGTAGGTAGAGCACAATGGGTGTCTGTCATTGAACCGTTTTACTTTGGCTTACCAACTTTCGACTTAGCCTCCGTATTTGCTATGATCATCGTAATGCTCGTTGTTATGGTCGAAACGACTGGTGACAGTATTGCTATTGGTGAATTAGTAGATAAAAAAATTGGCCGCAAAGAATTGGCTGCTATTATCCGTGCTGACGGTCTATCTACAGTGATTGGTGGTATTTTGAATAGCTTCCCTTATACTGCATTTGCCCAAAACGTGGGCCTCATTGCAGTAACGAGAATTAAGAGCCGTTTCGTAGTTGCTGCATCCGGTGTTATCTTGATTTTCCTTGGTTTATTTCCTAAATTAGCGGCTATTGTAGCGTGTATTCCTAATTCCGTATTAGGTGGTGCTGGTATTGCTATGTTTGGTATGATTATTGCCAGTGGTATTCGATCATTAGGTAAGGTCTCTTTTGACGGGAATCATAATCTTATGCTCGTAGCTATTAGTATTGGCGTATCTATGATTCCATTGGCATCGCCAGGATTCTACGCGCAATTTCCAGCGTGGGCGCAAATCTTGCTTAAATCTGGCATTACCTTTGGTAGTGTAATGGCTATCTTCTTGAACCTTCTTTTCAACGGCCTTAATAAAGGTGATGAATTAGAAGCGATGGGTCGTCGTTAAGATGAGTAAGAGTAATTAAAAATATACTGAAAATCGATTATATTTATAAAAGAGAAAGAACTCCCTTTTGATAAAAGGAGTTCTTTCTCTTTTATTTATACAAATTTTGTGAAATTTCTATGGTATAATGAATATAAATGACTGTATAAATTTGTAATAGTATCTGTTTATCGTGTACGTTGATAGACCTTAATCGTATAGTTACTATGTAGTAAGAGTGTGAGTTTAATCATATATCCAAGACATGGTCATAGTATAAGATATAGAATATGTGAATATCCTTTACTATCTTAATCATGCTTTCATAAGAAGGAGCCAATATAATGACTAACGGAAAGATTATTGCTATCTCTAAAAGTGAAAAAAAAGGTCAGAAGAAATATAATATAGAGTCTGCAAATTTAATTGTAGATCACGGTATGGAAGGCGATGCTCATGCAGGTAATTGGCATCGACAAATCAGTTTGCTCGGTATTGCTAGTATTGAACATATGAAAGCTCAAGGGGCAGATGTAAAGCCAGGCGATTTTGCGGAAAATATTACTGTCGAAGGACTAGTGCTTTACGAGATTCCGGTAGGAACAAAAGTCAAAATCGGAGACGAAGCAATATTAGAAATTACGCAGATTGGCAAAGAATGTCATCAAGGTTGTGCCATCATGCAACAAGTGGGCTCCTGTATTATGCCTACCCAAGGTATATTTGCAAAGGTGTTACACAATGGGACGATTCGCGTCGGTGATGAAGTCCAACTTATTCCTTAATTACTATCATGAATAGACGAGGTTGATTATGCGTGATTCCTGGGGGCGCACCATTGAATATGTGCGCATATCGTTGACAGATGCGTGTAATTTTTGTTGTCCCTATTGCAGACCCCAAGAAATTACGCCAAGCAGTCAAATTCATTTATTACATCCCCATGAGTGGATGATTATATTAGAAGCTTTTCACCGATTAGGTGTGAAAGCAGTGCGCTTAACAGGTGGGGAGCCGCTTTTGTATCCTCATTTGGATGAATTGTTGCAGAGAATTAATGAAACGCAGTGGTTTGAAGATATTTCTATGACTACCAATGGTAGTTATTTAGGCGATAGAGCGAAGACATTGCAGCAGTTAGGACTTAATCGGGTAAATATTAGTTTAGACTCTATCGATCCTGATATGTTTGATGTTTGCGTGGGTAAGCCTAACCAGTTGAACTCTGTATTGCGCGGTATAGAGGCGTCCTTAGCGGCGGGATTTAAACAAGTAAAAATTAATACTGTGTTATCGAGATATTGGTCGGACGAAGAAGTCCGAACTTTGTTTGAATATATTGATGCATGGGCTGTTATATGGCGTTTTATTGAATATATGCCATTCCAAGGTGATGCTTTTCATGGTCCTACCTTTGATGAATGGCGCGCTCAATTAGAACGCGTCTGTGGAGAACCGTTGCAATCCGTAGATCATGTGTATGGATTTGGTCCTGCTACCTATTATCGGTTGCCAAGTGGAAAAGATATTGGCTTTATTTTTTCTATGTCTCATAATTATTGTGATACATGTAATCGATTACGGTTGACTTCTGATGGTCATATGCGGCTTTGCTTATTACGCGATGATGAATCGAATTTGATTAATCTTGTCCGTAATGGTATAACTGTAGATGAATTGGTACGTCATATTGAATTGACCGTGCAATTAAAAAAACAAGAGCATGACGGAATCGATATGGATCAACCAGAACGGCCTATGTGGCGCATTGGTGGCTAATATAAGAGACAACGATTTAGCTCGTGCTAAGCATGGAGAGCTTACAGAATAAAAACGTATATATGTGTATAGGAGGTTTGTATGGGTGTAGATAAGTTTAGAACTCAAGATATTTACAAAGATGCAGGGAAAAGTGTTAATTTTACAACACTTTTATTGAATCGCAAAGATCAAGGTGCTGAAAAAGAAGTTATTCAAGATATGGCTGATCGCATCCAAGCAATCAAACGATCGGTAACGATTCGTTCCAATGGTGCAAGCCTTGGCATTGCTATGGGCTTTAGCCGTAACGCTTGGGACTATTTATTCCCCGGTGCAAAAGTACCAAAAGAGTTAGAAGACTTCACTGGTATTAAAGGGGATAAACAAGATGTACCAGCTGTAGCAGCGGATATTTTCCTTCACGTTCGCTCTAATGATGAATCTGTCACCTATACAGTGGTCGATCAAATCATGGGCTTTTTGCGTCCTATTACAACTGTAGTAGACGAAACTCATGGCTTCCATTATGAACAAGGGCGAGCTATCATTGATTTTATCGATGGTACGGAAAATCCTGTTGACGAAGAAGCTGTGGAATGGGGCGTTATTGGCGAAGAAGATCCTGATTTTATCAATGGTTCTTATGCATTTGCTCAAAAATATGAACATGATTTAGATGCGTGGCGCGCATTACCTACAGAAATGCAAGAAAAATTCATCGGTCGCCGCAAATTCAGCGATATTGAACTAGAAGATGATGAAAAAGATCCTGCAGCACACAATATTTTAGCGCAAGATAATCGCGATGGGGTGGAGCATAAAATCGTTCGCATGAATGTACCTTTTGCAGAACCAGGTAAAGGCATTCGTGGCACCTATTTTATCGGTTATGCCCGCTACTGGGATGTAACGAAAACGATGCTTACTAATATGTTTGAAGGTAATGATAAACTACTAGATTATTCAAAACCAATCACTGGTCAATTGTTCTTTATTCCGTCTCTCGATACATTAGATGCTATAGCAGAAGATGAATTATAAGCTATTTCTAGGGACTCTCATGGATTGACGATAGAATTGACAATATAAAATGTAAAAATCTATAGAAAACGCCCTTTCGAGGGCGTTTTTATGCTATAATAAAGGATATTAGATTCTATAGAGGTTAGTAGTAAGAGGTTGTTCATGAATTATACAAGTACTCGTGGCACTGTTGCCGTAAACGAAACGTATGCATTGTTGCATGGTTTAGCAGAAGATGGGGGACTATATGTACCTGCTTTATTTCCAAGCAATTGTTTAACCTATGCAGATGTGAAAGATAAAAATTACCAAGAAGTGGCAGCTGTAGTATTGGCGAAATTGTTTCCATGCTTTTCGGAAGCTCATTTAAAAGAAATGATCAATTCAGCCTATAGCGATGCGAACTTTAGCACTCGTGATATTGCGCCAATCCATTCTTTATTAGAAAAAGTATCTGTATTAGAATTATTCCACGGACGTACGCAAGCTTTTAAAGATATGGCATTGTCGTTGTTCCCATATTTATTAGTGGCAGCGAAAGAAGCAGAAGGGGAAACGAAAGAAGTCCTCATTTTGACAGCTACTTCTGGGGACACAGGGAAAGCAGCTTTAGAAGGTTTCAAAGATGTGCCAGGTACGCATATTCAAATTTTCTATCCTACTGATGGCGTGAGCCCTATGCAAGCAGAACAAATGCAAAAGCAAGAAGGGGAGAATGTCAATGTAACGGCTATTCACGGTAATTTTGACGATGCGCAACAATTCTTAAAACGTTTATTTGTTGATGCGGACACGGCTAACACAGTAGCTGAAAAAGGAGTTATGTTCTCTAGTGCCAATTCCATCAATATTGGTCGGTTGGCTCCGCAAGTGGTGTACTATGTGAATGCCTATGCAGAATTGGTGGCACAAGGGGCGATTCACGAAGATGAAGCTTTTAACGTAGTAGTGCCGACAGGGAATTTCGGTAATATTTTAGCGGCTTATTACGCTAAAAAAATGGGGATTCCTATTGGCAAACTCATTTGCGCATCGAACCAAAATAATGTGCTCACTGAATTCTTTGAAACTGGCACCTATGATATGAACCGTCCGTTCTACACGACTATTTCGCCATCTATGGATATTCTAGAATCTTCTAATTTTGAGCGATTCTTATATTACATTTCGGGTGAAGATAGTGAACGAACAGCACAGTGGATGAAAGATTTGAAATCTACTGGTAAACTATCTGTTAACGATGAAGAGTTCAAACGGGTAAAAGCTAATTTCGATGGCGCTTATGTAGATGACGAAGAAACGAAAGCCATTATTGAACAAGTCTATAATTCCTACGGGTATTTAATGGATCCTCACACAGCAGTTGCTATGGGGGCGTATATGAAAACATTGGAAAAACATCCAGAAGATGGTGCGCGTCATACGATTATTGCGGCTACAGCTCATCCATTCAAATTCCCAAATGCTATTTGTGAAGCTTTAGATATTAAAGTAGGCGATACACCATATGATAGCCTAGATAATATCTCTGCTGTTACTGGTGTAGCCTTCCCTAAACAATTAGAAGCGCTTAAATCTAAGCCATTACGTTTCACAAAAGCTATCGATAAAGAACATATGAAACAAGAAATTCTAGATTTTGTAGATACATTTTCTAAGTAGTTAAAGTACCGCCTTTCCTCGGGAAGGCGGTATATCTTTACATATTAATAGATCATAGGAGGTTCTATGGTAAAGAAAGGTCTCATTTACGCAGTATTATCTGCTGTACTGTTGAGTACGATGAACCTCTTTGTAAAAATGTTAGGTTCTACTATTCCATCCGGCGAAATCGCTTTCTTCCGCGTTTTTTTCGGCACTATAGCAGTACTTATCGTCATGTATGTGAAAGGAATTTCCTTCTCGAAGGAAGATCGAGGACTCCTCGTGATGCGCGGTCTCTACGGCGGGCTCGGTATGGTTTGTAACTTCATTGCCTTAGTGCACATGAAAATGTCCGACGCCACAATCCTATTCCAAACATCAGGGATTTTCGTATTTATTTTTAGTGCACTATTTTTAAAAGAATCAGTGCCCAAAGGGGCAGGTAAATGGTTGCTCCTTATTTTTGCAGCCGTTATGGTCATGGTTAATCCTTTTAATTTTGACTCCTTCTCGTGGTACGCCTTGGTAGCTTTGTTAGGGGCAGCCTTGTCGGCAGCGGCGTATACGACGATTCGGACCATCAGCAAACGCGGCAATCACAGTAATTTTGAAATTATGGCTTATTTCCTCATTACAGGAATGATTGCAGGCCTTGTAACGACCGATGGATTTGTTATGCCTCAAGGGAAACAGTGGCTCATCATTTTTGCCATCGGTGCTATTACAGTAGTGGCACAATTCTTCTTGACTGGCGCTTTCGTCACTACGAATGCCGTAGTAGCTCAATTTTTACAATATATCGGGGTTTTCGTGAGTTCCTTCTATGGATTCCTTTTCTTCGGTGAAAACTTGTCTATAGAGACGATTCTGGCCGGTATTGCCATGTTCGTAGCCTCTGTTATGCTGGCACGACTAAAAGAACAATCTGGACCTGTGGGCGAAGGAAAAGTGATAGAAGATAAAGTAAAATAATAATCGTATAATCGTAGGCGGTACATATATCCTTTAATGAGGAGGTTGCTATGTTTATAGAGTGGATGCATATAGAGAATTATCGGAATTTATCCGATTTGGAATTACATTTTCACAAAGATATGAATTATTTTGTAGGTGAAAACTCTGTAGGTAAATCTAACTTTTTATCCTTGCTAGAAACGATAATGAATGCCAAAGGCTTTGCTGAAAGTGATTTTACGTCTGTCAATAAGCCTATTCGCGTACAGGCACGTCTGTCGTTTACAGAGATAGCGCCAGCCTTTGAAGGACTATTAGATGAAGGAAATACAATTACGATTCAAATAGAACAATTAGTGGAAGAAGTATTTCCTCGCGTCTATAAAATAACTAATAAATCTATGAAACCTATGTTGTTATCCATGTTACGTCATGCTCTATATTTGTATCATAAGGATACGGCAGAAGGGGAACTATATACTATACCATCGACCGTATATAGTGAACTGGGAAATCAATTAGAACAATGTTTGCCTACATTTGGCATATCCATTCAGGCTGATATAGCGCAGAGAAATATAAGAGGCCTAAAGGGAAATTTAGATCCTAAATGTATCCTCAATATACGGCATTTAATTGAAATTTTAGGAACTTCTAACCATACAGCCCTAGCAGATAAATATTCTGTTCATAATGTGCGCCTTATTATGGCGGTAGCTTTAAAAATATTGGCTCAAATCTATATGAAGGTCAACAGTGCATCAACTCCCTTGGAGTCACTTGTTGTGTATGATGAGTCAGGGCGACGATTATTGCCATTATTTATTAGTATTGATGAGCCAGAATTGCACCTAAGCCCTTATTTGCAAAGAGCCTTACTGAATTATTACCGTCAAGTAGTAACGAATGAAATTCCGGAATTTATAAGGTTGTTGAAAACCTTATTTAATATAGATGGGTTATTAGGACAAGTGTTTATCGTTACTCACAGTACTGATTCTCTCGTAGATGATTACCGATATATTATTCGCCTGTATAAAGATGAGCAAGCTGTAGTACAAGCTGCTTGTGGTGTTAACTTTAAATTCCCTCAAGAAGTTGAAAAGCATTTGATTATGCATTTTCCTGAAGCAAAAGAGGCGCTATATGCGCGGTGTATCATTCTTGTAGAAGGTGAAACAGAATACGGTTCTTTCTCCGGTTTTGCTAGCAAGCTGCATATAGATTTTGATTATTTTGGCATTTGTCTCATGAATGCCCGTGGCGAATCATCTATTAGTAAATTGCACAAATTATTTAAACGTTTTGGTATTCCTACAGTAGCCCTCTATGATAGAGATATGTTGAGCAAACATAGTAAGGCTCATCCAAATGTATTCTATACGGATGAAATATGTTTTGAAATGGATGTAGTGGCCCATATGATTCATCATGGGCATAGATCGGCCCTTGATGCAATGATTAGCGATATGACTGACCAAGGCCGGGGCATGGTGACGAAAGATATGGTACGTCGAGGGGTAGCGAAGCTGGGACTACAACGACAACAAATCGTCCCTCGCCGATTGAAAAACATTAAAGCCAAGGACATAGAAACATTATTAATTTATTACTTCTCTTGGTTTTATAGTAACAAAGGCGTCATTGTAGGCCGTAGAATCTCTCACCATACACTGCCGCATATGATACCGCCTGCATTTGTGAAAGTGATTCAACGAGCCAAAGAATTAGCTATAACTATGCAAATTTAGCAACGATGAAAAGATGATGAGGGGATTTAGTCTTATCTATGCTATTATATCTTTTATATGATAGAAAATACTACTTATTTGGCATACAATTGAGGTGTTGATTACTTATATATTTAGTGTTGAGAGATATAGTTAGATAGGAGCGTATAAATGAATCTTAAAAAACATATGTGTCGAACGGTGGTCATTTCTTTAGGGGGATTGATTGTTGCTACATTAGTGAGTTATTCAGTTTCAGCCGCTGGATATACTGCATCTATTGATAATACAGCTGTGGCAAGAGATAGTTCTATTGCTATTGGTAGTCGTACATCGGCAGAAGGCACTGCTTCTATTGCTATAGGTTTGAATACAACAACGAAGGACTATCACACAGACGGTGCTATTGCTATTGGTAGTCGTACATCGGCAAATGGAACTGGTTCTATTGCGATGGGTTTTAATACAAAAGCGGAGGAGCGTTACACCTTTGCCGCAGGATCTGGTGCTGTAGCTAATAGACAGTCTAGTATGGCTATAGGCGTTAATGCTAAGGCTAATCACTATTTAGCTACGGCTATTGGTGTTGAAGCGGTAGCTGAAGGGCGTCAATCTTTTTCGATAGGTAAATCAGCTGTATCTACAGGTGAGAATAATATTGCTATTGGCACTGAGGCGTTGTCTGGTGGTCGTGAAAATGCGATTGCCATTGGAACTAAAGCGGTAACTAAAGGTGAACGGGGTATTGCCATTGGTACAGATATTGAATCTAAAGATGAGGGGGTAGCTATCGGTACAAAATCTAGTGCTCATTATGGATCCATCGCCCTTGGTAAGGAAAGCGTAGCATCAGCTTCACATGCCATTGCTATAGGGGTTGAGTCAGATGCAACAGAGTTTTCTTCTTTGGCTATTGGAAGGGCTACGAAGTCGTCGGGGGAGGGCGCTACGGCTGTAGGAGTAGCCGCAAAAGCAACAGGATTTGCAGCGTCTGCCTTTGGGAATAGTGCACAGGCAAATGGGGCTGACTCTTTGGCTTTAGGTAGGGGAATTGCTAATGGACGTGGTTCCATTGCCGTAGGTAATTTGAATAACGCATTTGGGGAAGACTCCATAGTGATTGGTAATAGCTCGGGGGCCTCTACTGAGAGGGCTATATTGATAGGCAAAAATTCTCAGATTGCTAGTGGAGGTGAAGACGCTATTGCAATTGGTACGGTTAATTCGGTACAGACAAAAAAAGGGATTGCTATTGGTGATAATAATTACGTGTGGGATGCGAATGATTCTGGATCGTTAGCTATAGGGACTGGCAATAGGCTTGGTCAATATGTAAACTCTGGAAAGAATAATGGTGCCATTGGTAATCATAATCATATTGTAGGAACAGATACATATGTGATGGGCAGTCAGATTATATCAACTCAGGATAGTGCTGTTGTACTAGGTGCTAATTCTGCTGATAGAGCTTTTACAAAAGAATTAAGTGCACATATTGATGGTGTGACGTTTAGTAATTTTGCTGGTGGAAAAACTGTTGTTGGTGTAGTCAGCGTTGGTGCAGAAAATCGTGAGCGGCAGATTATCAATGTTGCTCCTGGTAAAATATCTAGTGACTCTACAGATGCTATTAATGGTAGCCAATTATATAGTGCTATGAACCATGCTATGAGCAGTGCTAGAACGACGAAAGTAGAGGGCGGCACTAATATTGTGTCTGTTACGAAGTCGGTAGGTGCTAATGGACAAGATAGTTATATTATTAATGCTAATGGCGCTTCTGTAACCGCTGGTTCTCGTAGTGTAAATGTAACACCCTCTACTGATATGACTACAAATATAACAAATTATACAGTAGGTTTAACGCCGCAAGCGGAGCAACGCTTAGAGCAAGTAGATAAAAACACTATTAATATTCAACATAATACAAATATCATTAATAATCATAATGAGCGTATTAATCAATTAAGTGGTGAAATCAAAGATGTAGGTGCTATGTCGGCGGCTCTTTCTGGGCTGAAACCGATTCAATATGATCCGTTGGAACCAACTCAAATCATGGCTTCTATTGGTTCGTATCGTAGTAATACTGCTATGGCATTAGGGGTAGCACATTTTAAAAATGAATCTACTATGCTTCACATGGGAGCATCTTATAGTGGTAATAGTGATTTGATGGCCAATGTTGGTGTAACTTGGAAATTAGGGAATCGTGCTAGTGAAACTTCTATACAAGATAGATATCGTAAAGGACCTATCAGTTCTATATATACCTTGCAAAATGAAGATTCTGCTATTATAGAACAAAATAATAAACTAGCAGAAGAAAATGCTAAATTACATAATAAATTATTTGAGCAGCAAGTAGAAATTAATACGATGAAACATAAATTAGCTCGTCAAGAAGAACAAATTGAATCGATTCTAGCTGAAATACGGGCAAATCGTACAAGTTAATATGTTATTTTATAAAGCATAGAAGGTGAGTGATAATATCTTCTATGCTTTTTATATAGGTAGTACTTATGAATCAATTGGTATGGTTTTTAGGGCTATTATGATAAATATCCTATGTTTTATATAACATAGGGGTTACTTCTAGGTAAGAGATAGAGGCGGCACAAGATTATTAACTATGCAAATTTAGCAATAATGAAAAAATAATGAAAATAATGTTTACAGCTAATTAGTTTCTGTAGTATATTGAAAGATATTGATATAAAAATTAAATCTCTCTATGTTATAGAAATATAGTTTAGGTGTGAAAGGATATATAATCAATGAAATCTAAAAAAACGATGTATCGTTCGGTAACGACACCATTATCTGCATTGGTATTGGCTGCATTATTGAGTGGTGTTACAGCTACGGCTGGAGCGTATACAGCTTCTGATAATAATACGGCTACTGCTACAGGAACAGACTCTATTGCTGTAGGTAATAGTGCAAGTACGGGTGCAACAAGACAATCCATTGCTATTGGATCTAAGGCAACGGTGGCAAATGGAACTTCTCACGGTAGTATTGCAATTGGTAATTCGGCAAATGCAGAAAATAAAGGAGTGGCTTTAGGTAATTCGTCTAAGAGCACAGGACTTAACTCAGTTGCTATTTCAGCAAGTTCCACTGCTTCTGGGATATCAAGCATCGCTCTTGGTACCTTGTCCAATGTTAGTGGTGACTATAGTATTGTTATGGGATATCAAAGTAGCGCTACTGGGACGGAAAGTATAGCTATGGGGTACCAAGCCCAAGCCGCAGCGGAAAAGGTGTTTGCTGCTGGGTATCAGGCTCAAGCTACAGGTGCTTCTGCTACTGCTGTAGGTAAATCCGCGAATGCTTCTGGAGCAGACTCTTTTGCTGCTAGTTCTGGTGCTCAAGCCACAGGTGAGTCATCCGTAGCTGTGGGCAGTGCAGCTAATGCTTCTGGTAAATATGCCATTGCTACAGGTCTTAGTAGCGTTGCCAGTGCAGAGGGTACTATTGCAGCAGGTAGAAATGCTCAAGCAACTGGACTCAATTCTGTAGCATTAGGAACGTTAAGCAATGCCAGTGGTGCACGTGTTATCTCTATGGGGATGAACTCCGTAGGCTCAGGTTCAGATGCAGTTGCTATTGGTAATGCTGCAAAAGGTCAAGGTGCAAATGCCGTTGCGTTAGGTAATGGCGCAGAAGCGACAAGGGTTAATACAGTGGCTCTAGGTGTTACTGCGAAAGCGACTGAACAACGGGCCATTGCTATCGGCGAGAATGCAGAGGCAAGTAAAGCATATTCAACTGCTATAGGTTCTGGTGCTATTGCTAGTGAAAGCTCCACTGTTGCTATTGGTAGAGATGCGAAAGCTACGAAACAATCTGCTTTTGCCGGTGGTATTAATGCAGAAGCTACAGATGCTCAAACAATTGCTATTGGTAATACAGCAAAGGCAACTGCTAATAGTGCCACAGCTATGGGTTATAAATCAGAAGCCAGTGGTAGTTCTTCTCTTGCTTTAGGTACTACTGCTAATGCAAGTGATACGGATAGTATTGCTATAGGCAATGGATCAGTATCTAGCAGTACAAGTACTATCGCTATAGGTAAATCTTCTTCGGCGACGGGATCTAGTGCGTCCGCATTTGGCCCACGTGCTACTGCTAGTGGTGCTTCTTCTGTTGCAATCGGTCAAGGGGCAGAGTCTAGTGGCACATCCTCTTATGCAATGGGTAATACTGCTAAAGCTATTGGCGTAAGTTCAGTATCTATCGGTAACGAGTCAAAAGCGCAAGGTACACAAGCTATTGCAGTAGGTTATAAATCTAATGTTACTGGCAACAATTCGGTAGCTCTTGGTACATCCGCAACGGCTACAATTAATAATTCTGTAGTATTAGGTGTAGAGTCTACTGATCGTGCTGCTGTGGGAACTTCTAAAGCAACAGTTGGTAATACAGAGTTTGGTACATTTGCAGGACCTAGTCCGTTTAGCGTTGTTAGTGTTGGTGCTGAAGGTAAAGAACGTCAAATTATCAATGTAGCAGCTGGTCAAATTACAGCTACATCTACTGATGCTATCAACGGTAGTCAATTATATGCTACTAATAAAATCGTAGATGAAACAAAAACACAAGTTGCTACCAATACTGCAAATATTGCCACAAACAAAACTAATATAGTTAAAAATACAAGCGATATTGCAGCGTTAGATGGACGCGTAACAACAAACGAAGGCAATATTGCAACAAATACAGCAGATATTACTGAACTGAAAAAAGGCTGGAATGTGACGACATCTGCTTCTACTGGTGAAGTGTCTGGTACTACAGTTGAAGCTGTACAAACAGGTGAAACTGTAACATTTGATGCAGGCGATAATATTAAAATCACGCAAAATGGTAATAATATTAGCGTTGCAACAAAAGATAATGTTGTATTTAATACTGTAACATCTACAGCGGCAACCATTGGCAGTAAAGTAGCGATCAACAATACTGGCATTAATATGGGTGGCACTAAAATTACTAGTCTTGCAGCTGGTGATATAAGTGCTAATTCTACCGATGCGATCAATGGTAGCCAATTGTATGCTGTTCAAAATGATGTGAAAGCAGCAAAAACAGAAGTAGTAGCAGGTACAAATATTGCCTCTGTTGATGCTACACCTGGGGCAAATGGACCAACTGTGTATACTGTTAATGCAAAAGGTGCAGCAGTAGAGAAAGATACAAATAGTGCATCTATCAATGTAGCATCTAATACAGACGCGGCTACCAATGTAACGACCTATACAGTAGGTTTGACTACAGCTGCAGAAGCTGCCATTGCACAAGTGCCAGTCAATACACAGGCTATTGCTAAAAATACAAGCGATATTGCAGCATTAGATGGACGTGTAACAATAAATGAAGGTAAGATTACAACTAATACAGATAATATTGCCACAAATACAGCAGATATTACTGAACTGAAAAAAGGTTGGAATATTACTACGTCCAAGTCTGATGGTGAAGTAAGTGGTACTACTACAGAAAACATTCAACCAGAAGATACAGTGACTATTGATGCTGGTAAAAACGTCAAAGTGACACAAAACGGTACTACAATTAGTGTTGCTACAACAGACGATGTAGTATTTAATAACTTAACTACTACAACTGCTATTATTGGCGGTAAAGTGAATATTAGTAATAACGGTATCAACATGGGTGGCACTAAAATTACTAGTCTTGCAGCTGGTGATATAAGTGCTAATTCTACCGATGCGATCAATGGTAGCCAATTGTATACTGTTCAAAATGATGTGAAAGCAGCAAAAACAGAAGTAGTAGCAGGTACAAATATTGCCTCTGTTGATGCTACACCTGGGGCAAATGGACCAACTGTGTATACTGTTAATGCAAAAGGTACAGCAGTAGAGAAAGATACAAATAGTGCGTCCATCAATGTAACACCTAATACAGACGCGGCTACCAATGTAACGACCTATACAGTAGGTTTGACTACAGCTGCAGAAGCTGCTATTGCACAAGTGCCAGTTAATACACAAGCTATTGCAACAAACACAACTAATATAGCTAAAAATACAAGCGATATTGCAGCATTAGATACACGTGTAACAACAAATGAAGGTAATATTACAACTAATACAAATAACATTACTAAGAATGCTAATGACATTACAGCACTAGATGGACGCGTCACAACGAACGAAGGTAATATTAAAACTAATACAGATAATATTGCTACGAATACGAAAAATATAGCTACAAATACAGCAGATATTACTGAACTCAAAAAAGGCTGGAATGTGACGACATCTGCTTCTACTGGTGAGGTGTCTGGTGCTACAGTTGAAGCTGTACAAACAGGTGAAACTGTAACATTTGATGCAGGCGATAATATTAAAATCACGCAAAATGGTAATAACATTAGCGTGGCAACAAAAGATAATGTTGTATTTAATACTGTAACATCTACAGCGGCAACCATTGGCGGTAAAGTAGTAATTAATAATGATGGCATCAATATGGGGAATACTAAAATCACTGGACTCGCAGCTGGTGATGTAACGGCTAATTCCACAGATGCTATCAATGGTAGCCAATTGTATGCTGTTCAAAATGATGTGAAAGCAGCAAAAACAGAAGTAAAAGCAGGTACAAATATTGCCTCTGTTGATTCTAGTACAGGGGCTGATGGTCAAACAGTATATACTGTTAATGCAAAAGGTGCAGCAGTAGAGAAAGATACAAATAGTGTATCTATCAATGTAGCATCTAATACAGACGCGGCTACTAATGTAACGACCTATACAGTAGGTTTGACTACAGCTGCCGAAGCAGCCATTGCACAAGTACCAGTTAATACACAAGCTATTGCTAAAAATACAAGCGATATTGCAACATTAGATACACGCGTAACAACAAATGAAGGTAATATTACAACTAATACAAATAATATTACTAAGAATGCTAATGACATTACAGCACTAGATGGACGCGTCACAACGAACGAAGGTAATATTAAAACTAATACAGATAATATTGCTACGAATACGAAAAATATAGCTACAAATACAGCAGATATTACTGAACTCAAAAAAGGTTGGAATATTACAACCTCTAAATCTGATGGTGAAGTAAGTGGTACTACTACAGAAAACATTCAACCAGATGAAACTGTTACTATTGATGCCGGTAAAAACGTTAAGGTGACACAAACGGGCAATAAGATTAGTGTTGCTACAACAGACGATGTAGTATTTAATAACTTAACTACTACAACTGCTATTATTGGCGGTAAAGTGAATATTAGTAATAACGGTATCAATATGGGTGATACTAAAATCACTGGACTTGTAGCTGGTGATATAAGTGCTAATTCTACCGATGCAATCAATGGTAGCCAATTGTATACTGTTCAAAATGATGTGAAAGCAGCAAAAACAGAAGTAAAAGCAGGTACGAATATTGCGTCTGTTGATTCTAGTACAGGATCCAATGGTCAAACTGTGTATACCGTTAATGCTGATGGCACATCTGTAGTAGCTGCTAATAATAGTAGTGTAAAAGTAGAGGCTGGAACTAAAGATGCTAATAATGTGACTACTTATACAGTAAGTTTAAGTGATGCTGCAGAGAAGGCTATTGCACAAGTTCCAACAAATACGACAGATATTGCTGCTAATAAGGCTGATATTGCAGCTAATAAAGCAGCTATTGACAATAACACTGCTGATATTACTAATTTGAAACAAGGTTGGAATATTGAATCTACTGCATCTGCCGGTAAAGTGGTAGATGGGGCTAAGACTAACGTTCAAGCTGGGAACACTGTGAAATTTGATGCAGGTAAAAATATTACATTGACTCAAAATGGTACAGAAATTAGCGTAGCCACTGCTGATGATGTAACTTTCAAAAATGTTACAACTAACAATCTTACTGCTGATACTGCAACGATTGGTGGAAAAGTAACAATTGATAGCAATGGTATTAATGCAGGTGATACTAAGATTACTAATGTAGCTGATGGTGAAATTAGTGCTACTTCTAAAGATGCGATTAATGGTAGTCAATTACATACTGTAAAAACACAAGTTGATACTAATACATCTAAGATTGAGCAAAATACAAAAGATATTGCAGCCAATAAAGATGCTATTCAATCTAATAAGGATGCTATTGATGCATTAGATACTCGTGTAACAGATAATGAAAAAGCTATTACTGATAACACTGCTAAAATTAAACAGAATACACAAGATATCAAAACAAATACTGATAACATTCAAAAGAACACAGATGCTATTAGTAATCTTCAAAAAGGTTGGAATGTAAATACAAGTGCTTCTGACGGTGGTAAAGTTATCAATAATAAGACTACAAATATTCAGCCTGGCGATACTGTAATATTTGATGCAGGTAACAATATTAAAATTACACAAGACGGCAGTAAAATTAGTGTGGCAACAAAAGATAATGTTACTTTCAAAAATGTAACATCTACTACTGTGAAGGCTGATGACGTAACTGCTACAACTATTACAGGTACAGATATTAAGGGAGACACTCTTACTATTGGTAACACCGTAAAAGTTGATAATAATGGTATTGATGCAGGTAATACAAAAATCACAAACGTAGCTAATGGTGATGTTACATCTGGTTCTAAGGATGCTGTTAATGGTGGTCAATTATTTGATGCTATGAATAGTGCTAGAACAGAAGTTGTAGGTGGTACTAATATTGCATCTGTTACAAAATCTACTGGTGCAAATGGGCAAGATATTTATACTATCAACGCCAATGGTGCTACTGTAACTGCTGGATCTAATAGTGTAAATGTGAATGCTTCTACTGATACGACTACCAATGTAACGAATTACACTGTGGGCTTAACAGCGCAAGCAGAACAACGATTAGAGCAAGTAGATAAAAATACCGTTAATATTGAAAATAATACAAACGCTATTAACAATATTAACAAAGCTGTCAATAATAATAACGAACGTATTAATCGTTTAAGTGGTGAAATTAAAGATGTAGGTGCTATGTCTGCTGCACTTGCTGGATTGAAACCAATTCAATATGATCCATTAGAGCCGACTCAAATTATGGCTGCTGTAGGTGTATACCGCAGTAGTACTGCTGCTGCATTAGGTGTGGCGCATTACACTAATGAATCGACTATGTTCCACATTGGTGCGTCTTATGGCGGTAATGATGATTTGATGGCTAATGCGGGAGTAACTTGGAAAGTAGGTTCTCGTGATAGCGAAGCTGCTATTGCTGATACATATCGCAAAGGTCCTATTAGTTCCGTATACGCATTGCAAAATAAAATCGATGCTATGTCTGCGAAAAATGATGCATTAGCGGAAGAAAATGCTGAATTACGCAATAAAGTAGCTATTCAACAAGAACAAATTGATGCTATTTTAGCTGAAGTAGCGGCTATTCGTGCCAATCGATAAGATTTTGTTGAGCATATAAAAGAAATAGAGATGTCTAATGACTCGTCTTCTCAGAGTTAGGAGAAATGTACGTAGGACATCTCTTTTTCTTTTATTTATAGCTTTAGGTACCATGCCTTTTTTTAGTTTAGGTTAATTAATTTGCAAAACTATATCGAAAATTATTGACATATTATGTTCTATATTTTATGATAAATACTGTTAGTATTCGCATATATTTATAAGTAAGTAGGAGTAAAACATGAAAGAATTTATTAAAGAGTTTAAAGAGTTTGCTTTTAAAGGTAATATGATAGACCTTGCTGTAGGTATGATTATTGGTGCAGCTTTCACAGCAATTGTGAATTCTGTAGTGAGCAATTTGTTTATGCCTATTATTAGCTTGTTCACTGGAGGTATAGATTTTAGCAACCTTTATGTTCCTTTAAGTGAAGCATCTAAAACTGCATTTATGAATGGTGCTGATATTGAAACAGCTCGTGCAGCTGGTGCGGTATTGCCATATGGTACATTTATTACAGATCTTATTCAATTTATCATTTTAGCATTTGTAGTATTCTTGATGATTCGTGGTTTGACTAAATTAATGAAGTCTTCTAATGAAGCAGCTGAAGAAGCACCGACTACAAAAGAATGCCCATTCTGTAAAACAGATATTCACATTGACGCTGTAAAATGTCCTAATTGTACAGCTGATTTGAAATAATTGGACTTGTAGATACGCTCTTATATAGAGCAATAAGCACTCCACATATAGAGGTATCTCTGTATGGGAGTGCTTTTCTTAGCTTGTTTTCGGATAATATAGCTTAATTACGGAAGGAGTTATTATGGAAAAGAAACCTTTAGTTGTTGTCAATGGTCTTGTTCGAAAAGACGCTATTGCTTATTTAGAAGAGCATGTAGAGGTTAAACAATGGACAGAAAAAACGGTGATGCCTCGTGACGCTGTGAAAGAGTGGTTGAAAGAGGCTGATGGTTTGTGGTCTGTTCGTCCTCTTGATGTAGATGGTGATTTAGTAAAAGATGCCCCTAATTTGAAAGTTATCGCTCAAGCTTCTGTAGGGTATGATAATGTGAAAGTTGACGAATTAACGGCAGCAGGCATTCCTTTTGGCAATACACCAGGCGTATTAAATGAAACTGTAGCAGAGTTGGCTTTCACATTGATAGCTACAGCAAGTCGTCGCATTTTAGAAAATGTAGAATTTGTTAAGTTTGGTCGCTGGGCGGAGCGTCCATCTAATATTAAAGGATTTGACCTTAGCCGTCGTACATTAGGAATTATTGGTATGGGGGCCATCGGCTTGGCTATTTCTCGTAGAGCCCGTGCTTTTGGTATGAAAGTTGTATATCATAATCGTCATCCCCGTCAAGATGATGCAATTTATAGAACCACTTATATGGAATTGGATGAGCTTTTAGCTACTAGTGATGTAGTATGTGTGGTTGCACCATTAACAGATGAAACCTATCATATGTGTGATGCTGAGTTCTTTAAGAAAATGAAAAATACAGCATTATTTGTAAATGTAGGGCGTGGTCCTATTGTAGATACAGAGGCTTTGGTTAATGCATTACAAACTGGTGAAATTGATTATGCAGCCTTAGATGTAACGGATCCGGAACCGCTACCAGGTAATCATCCATTATTAGCATTAGATAACTGCTTAGTTGTACCTCATATAGGATCTTATACAGATCGTACGCGTTACGATATGTCTATTTTGACCGCTGATAATATCATTGCTGGTGTTAATAAAGAACCTCTTAAAACATGCGTTAATGAAGAGGTGAATTATGAAAAACCAAAACCTCAATTTGATGTAGAAAGTGCTTTAGCTGAGCTGAAAGCAGCTGGCGTAGATTTAAGCGATTTCTAAGGCATAGTGCACCATAGTAGCAAATGTGGTAAAATAATAGTATTTTATGGAGGTTATTATGGCAGAACATAATGAAAATACAGTAGCTCCTGAAGAAGTTGTATCTGTCAACTTCATCGAAGCTGAAATTAATAAAGATAATGAAAAAGGCGTCTATGGTGGTCGTGTACATACTCGATTCCCGCCAGAGCCAAATGGTTATTTACACATTGGACATGCCAAATCTATTTGCTTAAATTTTAATTTAGGCAAAGAATATAATGGCTTAACTAATCTTCGTTTCGATGATACAAACCCTGAAAAAGAAGATGTAGAATACGTTAACTCCATTATGGAGGACGTAAAATGGCTTGGCTTTGACTGGGATGGGGAAGCCCGTTATGCATCTGACTATTTCGGACAAATGTATGAATACGCTAAGAAATTAATCTCTTTAGGTAAAGCCTATGTCGATGATCAAACAGCCGAAGAAATTCGCCAAACTCGAGGTGATTTTAATACTCCTGGTACTAATAGTCCATATAGAAACCGCTCTGTAGAAGAGAATTTAGCGCTCTTTGAAGATATGAAAAATGGCAAATTTAAAGATGGGGAAAAAGTATTGCGCGCTAAAATCGATATGGCTGACCCTAATATTGTTATGCGCGACCCTGTATTGTATCGTATCGTAAATGCTCCACATCACCGCACAGGCACAGAGTGGAACATTTATCCCATGTATGATTTTGCCCATCCTATTGAAGATGCTATTGAGCGTATTACACACTCTGTATGTACATTGGAATTTGAAGTGCATCGTCCATTGTACGATTGGGTGTTGGCTGATTGGGAAGATACAGAGATTCCTCGCCAAATCGAGTTCGCTCGCTTAAATGTATCTAAAATGGTCATGTCTAAGCGTAAATTGCGTGCTTTAGTCGAAGCCGGTCTTGTATCTGGTTGGGACGATCCTCGTATGCCAACCATTTCTGGTTTGCGCCGTCGTGGTTATACGCCTGAGTCCATTCGTGAATTCTGTGAGCGCATCGGTGTTGCGAAGGCAGATAGTGTAGTTGATATTGCGCTTCTTGAATTCTGTATTCGAGAAGATTTGAAATTAAAAGTAACGCGCCCTATGGTCGTTCTTGATCCTGTGAAAGTTATTATTGATAACTATCCAGAAGGTCAAACTGAATTAGTCACAGTGGAAAATAACCCGGAAAATGAAGAACTTGGTTCTCGCGAAGTGACGTTTGGTCGTGAAATCTACATTGAGCGTGCTGATTTCATGGAAGAGCCGGTGAAAAAATTCTTCCGTTTAGCCCCTGGTAAAGAAGTGCGCTTGAAAGGAGCTTACTTCATTACATGTACGTCTTTTGAAAAAGATGCAGATGGTAATATTACGGAAATTCACTGTACCTATGACCCTGAAACAAAGAGCGGTAGTGGCAATACTCGAAAAGTAAAAGGTACATTACATTGGGTAGAAGCCTCTACATCAGTGGATATGGAAGTACGCCTATATGACTATTTATTGCGCGATGATGCAGATGATAAAGATTTTATGGCAGCTTTCAACACTGATTCTTTGCAAGTGTTACAAAGTAAAGGGGAAGCATCTTTGGCTACCACTGTACCTGGAGATCGTTTCCAATTCTTGCGTCAAGGTTATTTTGTAACTGATATTGATAGTACGCCTGAACATATCGTTATGAACCGTATTGTAGGTTTACGCGACAGTTGGGCAAAGCAACAAAATAAAGGTTAATGTGTACCGCCCCCTTTGATGGGGCGGTATTTGTTTAGGAGAGAACAATGAAATTTTTAGCATCTTTAGTGATGGCTGGTTTAGTAGCTTTCACAATTCCTACTGCAGTTGATGCGGCTAATGTTAATGCTCGTAACAACAATAAATACGCTTCTTATGAAGGTACAAAATTAGCTGATGGTGTAACGATGTATGCCAATGATCAAAAAGCTTTGTTTATTGATGGTGGCAAAACGGATATAAAAACAGCGTTAATGCGTAATGGTGCTGAACGTGCAGATATTTATACGGTGTTGATTAAAAGCGAAAATGAAATGAATTACGCTGTGTTCGGCGATGTAACAATGAGTCAATATAGCAATTTCGGCATGCCAGCTACAACTCATAGGGTTGATACCGCGAATGCTACATCAGTAACGGCCTTTGGTAATATCGGCACTGCTGCACAAGCTACGACTAACGCTAATTCCGTAGATGCTGTAGTGAGTACGATCAATAATGGTACGAACAATATGCTTGGCCAATACCGAGTTGTGACGCCGTTGGCTAAACAAGGTGGGGCTTATGTAGGTACATTACGATATACAGAGATGGTTAATAATAATTCTTATAATGAAATTCTTCATATTGCTGTTTTTGAAAGCAAATATAGTGGTCCTAATATTAAGTTTATCGCTATAGATGAGGCTAGTGAGGCGAAAGTATATCCGAAAATTCACCATTTGTTGACACAGAAAAAGTAAATAGTAATTGAAAAATAATATCATTTATATTGACAATTGAAACCATCAGGAGTACGATGTAGTTGTAAGAATTAATCTCAATTAGATTGGTGAGATATATTTTCACATGCAACAGGCAGGTAGAACTATGATGAATTCAATTGACCATATCATTGGGTTTCATTGTGCACCGGCAGTTCGAGGCATTAAAGTATCGAACTTGGTTTCTATTCCACGGGACATGAATGAACAAATCCAATTCGTTTTAACGGAATATAATAAAGAGTTCAATGGAAAAGGTTTGTTCTTTTATGAATTATGCCGGTGTAAAGCTCGCAGATTGCTACTTGTCTTTCGCTATAGTCAACTGCAGTCCTATGTGCGTCAACCAAGGGTGATGACATTTCTAAAAGCTCATGGTTATACTGAAGATATGTGTCTTATGGAAATGTTGGCTTATTTGCGAAATCGCATGGAATCAAGTGCTGATTTTCCTCATGAAATAGGTGTCTTTTTAGGCTATCCATTGACGGATGTGAAATATTTTATTTCCCGCCGTGGAACTGGTTATAAACTATGCGGTGAGTGGAAGGTCTACGTGGATACTGTCAGTGCTAAACAATCCTTTATGTGCTATAAAGCGTGTCGAGAATATTGTCAAAACCAGTTAATATTGGGAAAAACTTTTAGTTCTTTGGTCGCAAAAACAGCCTAGGAGGTACATGATGATTGGTGTAATTTATTGGTCCGGTACAGGAAATACAGAACAAATGGCTCATGCTGTAGCTGCAGGTATTAAAGCAGCAGGTCAAGATGTAGAAGTAAAATCCGTTTCTGAAGTGTCCGTTGCAGATGCTGAGAAGTATGAGAAATTAGCTCTCGGTTGTGCAGATATGGGGGCTGAACAATTAGAAGAAATGGAATTCGAACCATTTTATACCGAATTGGAACCTAAGTTGGGTGGCAAAAAACTAGTTATTTTTGGCTCTTATGGTTGGGGAGGTACCTGGCTAGAAGACTGGAGCACTCGCATTAAAGATGCGGGCGGCGATTTACTTGCCGACGGTCTCGCTGTATTTGGGGAACCGGATGATGCGGGCAAAGCTCAATGTGAAGAGTTAGGAAAAACATTGGCCAATGCGTAATAGAAGATCTAAGTAGGATCGAATAATTACATAGGATGCAAATTATATAGGCGGGTCCAATCTATATAATTTGAAAGCAGTAAGAGAGCACCAAACAAATTGTTTGGTGCTCTCTTTTACTTTATGCCCTTTATTAAGGTACATATATGCTGTGTATAGAGTATGAAAAAATATTAATGAGCATTTAGTTCTTTTTTTTATATATGTTTTTATAGATTGGCTTTAAAGGTATATAAACTATAGTGTTATGATGTATATAATATGCAATCTATGTATATATATTAATTTAATATGCAAGATTGATTGCTTTTTATGCATCGGAAGTATATAATTAACTTATAGAAACCTAACAAAAAGTTAGGCAACAATATAAAATGTTAGTTTGGCTATTTATATCTGTATAAATGAATAAAGACGATACGTGCCATTGGTAGGAGGTTTTATCAATGACTACATTAGAACAATTAAAGATTATTGCGAGCGGTTTATCCATGCAGTTTGGGACGAGCTGTGAGGTACTTATTCATGATGTATGTACAGATATGGATAAATCCATCGTTCATATTGAACATGGACATATTACAAATCGTAAAGTTGGTGACGGAGCGTCCCATGTAGTATTAGACGTACTGCAAAGCGACGACGGGGGCAATGGTCGATTTGGGTATTTAACAAAAACGAAAGATGGTAGAATCTTACGATCCTCAACGATGTATATTCGCAACGAAGAGGGGCAAATTCGGTACTTATTGTGTATTAACCAAGACATTACAGAATTTGTAATGATGCATACTACATTGGAAGGCTTAGTATCTAACTCCAATGAAGAGCCAGTAGAGCAGATTACATCGAGTGTAACAGATTTGTTAGATGATTTGCTGGCGCATGCAGAGCAATTAGTTGGTAAACCAGGGCCTTTAATGAATAAGGTAGAGCGATTATGCGCTATCAAATATTTATATACTAAAGGGGCATTTTTAATATCTAAGTCTTCTGAGAAAATCGGCGATTATTTCGACATTTCGAAATTCACCTTGTACAGTGATTTAAACATTGTGAAAGAAGAATTGGATATGGAGGAATCTTAGGAGGTATATGATGGAACAAATCAAATGGGTTCGCAACACAATGGAAAAGTCGGAAGACAAATACTTGTCTGTTATGACCACAGATGAAGTAGAAAAGGCGAAGCATTTCCATGAAAGCTTTCCCCAATATAGCGAAACTCCATTAGTATCGCTTTCACAATTGGCATCCACAATTGGTCTCAATTCCTTATATGTAAAAGATGAATCCTATCGATTCGGCCTAAACGCTTTCAAAGTATTGGGTGGCGCTTATGCGATGGGGAAATATGTGGCCCAACAACTTGGCACAACAGTAGACAAGTTGCCATACGATGTATTGACATCCGATAAATTGAGAGAAGAGTTTGGTCAAGCTACATTCTTCACAGCTACCGATGGCAATCATGGTCGCGGTGTAGCATGGGCGGCTAATAAACTAGGCCAAAAATCTGTAGTATTCATGCCTAAAGGATCCACAGAGTATAGAAAAAATCAAATTGCTAAAGAAGGGGCTACTGTAACAATCGAAGAATTTAATTATGACGAGTGTGTACGGAAGGCTACAGCAGAATCTAAAAAAGTTGCTAATGGTGTCGTTGTACAAGATACAGCGTGGGATGGTTATGAAGATATTCCTAACTGGATTATGCAAGGCTATGGCACATTAGCGATGGAAGCATCTGCTCAATTAGGAAAAGCTGGTACTGATGTACCAACTCATATCGTAGTACAAGCTGGTGTAGGGTCTTTGGCAGGGGCTATGGTTGGTTATTTCTCCAACTTATATAGTAATACACCGAAAAAACCTAAATTTATCGTTGTAGAAGCAGATGGTGCTGCTTGTTTATACAAAGGAGCTGTAGCTGGCGATGGGAAACCTAGAATCGTAGAGGGCGATTTACCAACGATTATGGCCGGTCTTGCTTGTGGGGAACCGAATACAGTATCCTGGGATATTTTACGAAATCATGCAGATTATTTTGTAGCTGCTCCTGACTGGGTAGCTCGTTTAGGTATGCGTGTAAGTGCAGCTCCACTTAAAGGAGATACATCGATTATTTCCGGCGAATCTGGAGCAGCTCCACTTGGCTTTGTAATGGCTGTTATGACAATGCCAGAATATGCAAGCCTTAAAAATGAATTAGAATTGAATGAATCATCTAAAGTTCTTTGCTTCTCTACTGAAGGTGATACAGATCCTGAAAGATATAAAAACATAGTTTGGTATGGCTTAGATAAATAACTTTTGTTTAGTCTATATATTAAGTTCAATATATGTGTTTAGTAGTAGGAGGAATTCATTATGGATTTACAAGCGATTAAAAAAGCGGCAGAGCAATATGGCCCACAAATGAACAAGTTTTTACGTGAAATCGTAGCTTTCCCTGGTGAAAGTGCAGAAGAAAAAGAGCACGTTAAACGTATTGAGGAAGAAATGAAAGCTCTTGGTTTTGATGAAGTTGAAGTAGATCCAATGGGGAATATCCTTGGCTATATGGGCACAGGCAAAACGTTAATCGCTTTCGATGCTCACATCGATACTGTAGGTATCGGTAACCGTGATAATTGGGATTTCGATCCTTATGAAGGGTTCGAAGACGACACTAAAATCGGTGGACGTGGCGTATCTGATCAATTAGGTGGTATCGTATCTGCTGTATATGGAGCAAAAATCATGAAAGACTTAGGTCTTTTAAATGATACATACCGTGTTCTTGTAGTAGGTACTATACAAGAAGAAGATTGTGATGGTTTGTGCTGGGAATATATGATTAAAGAGCGCAATATTCGTCCAGAATTCGTAGTATCTACAGAGCCAACAGATGGCGGTATCTACCGTGGTCAACGTGGTCGTATGGAAATTCGCGTAGATGTACAAGGCGTATCTTGTCATGGTTCTGCTCCTGAACGTGGTGATAATGCAATTTATAAAATGGCCGATATTTTACAAGATATTCGTGAGTTGAATGCTAACTCTGCTGATGAGAGCACAAAAATTAAAGGTCTCGTAAAAATGTTAGACCCTAAATTTAACCCTGACCATTACGAAGAAGCTCGCTTCTTAGGTCGTGGGACAGTAACAGCTTCTCAAATTTTCTACACATCTCCAAGCCGTTGTGCCGTAGCAGACTCTTGTGCTATTTCTCTTGATCGTCGTATGACAGCAGGTGAAACTTGGCAATCCTGTATTGCAGAAATTGAAAACTTACCACATGTTCAAAAATATGGCGCAAAAGTAACTATGTACGAATATGCTCGTCCATCTTGGACTGGTTTAACATATCCAATTGAATGTTATTTCCCAACTTGGGTAATTCCAAAAGATCATAAAGTAACCGTTGCATTAGAAGAAGCTTACACTTCTTTATACGGTACAGAACGTATCGGTGCAGAAGATACTATTGAAATGCGTAAAGCTCGTCCATTAACTGATAAATGGACATTCTCCACAAATGGTGTATCCATTATGGGACGTAATGGTATTCCATGTATCGGATTTGGCCCTGGTGCAGAAGCACAAGCACATGCGCCTAATGAAATTACATGGAAACAAGATTTAGTAACTTGTGCAGCAGTATATGCATTGTTACCATCTGTATATTGCAAATAATTATATAAATCTCTCGTTACATAGCCATTCTATAAAGGTACTATGTAGTCAGGCGAAGAGGGCTGTTAATTTAGCAGATCATGTCACCTGCGGTTGGCTGTTGATATACTATCTTACACTTTCCTTACACTACATTTTTAAAACAGCAGATAAGCAAGACAACTAAGGGTGACATATCTATATATTATTTACAAATAGCAAGACATTGGAAAGCGAGGACGACTATGACTGATTTTAACAAAAGTATTGAAACGCTTGAGAAGTTAGATGTAAGTAAAATGTATGGTGATGACTTTTTCCTTACTTGGGAAAAAACAGATGATGAATTGCAAGGTGTGTGGGCTGTAGCTGATGCATTAAGAGCATTGAGAGAACGCAATATTTCTACAAAAGTATTCGACAGCGGTTTAGGTATTTCCTTATTCCGAGATAATTCTACCCGTACTCGTTTCTCCTTTGCCTCTGCATGTAACTTGCTTGGATTAGAAGTACAAGACTTAGATGAAGGTAAGTCTCAAATTGCTCACGGCGAAACAGTTCGTGAAACAGCAAATATGATTTCCTTTATGGCTGATATTATCGGTATTCGCGATGATATGTATATCGGTAAAGGGAATGCATATATGCGTACTGTATCTGAAGCAGTACAAGAAGGTCACAAAGATGGTGTATTAGAACAACGACCAACTTTGGTTAACTTACAATGCGATATTGACCATCCAACACAAACTATGGCTGATGCAGCACATATTATTCGTGAATTGGGTGGGTTGGAAAACTTAAAAGGTAAAAAACTTGCTATGACTTGGGCGTATTCTCCGTCTTATGGTAAACCATTATCTGTACCACAAGGTATTATTGGCTTGTTTACTCGCCTTGGTATGGATGTGGTATTAGCGCATCCAGAAGGTTACGAAGTAATGCCAGAAGTAGAAGAAGTAGCTAAAAAACAAGCTGAAGCTAGTGGTGGTTCCTTCCGCCGTACTAATGATATGGCAGATGCTTTCAAAGATGCAGATATTGTATATCCTAAGAGCTGGGCACCATTTGGAGCTATGGAGAAACGTACCAAACTATATGGTGAAAATGACCATGAAGGTATAAAAGCATTAGAACAAGAGTTGTTGAAACAAAATGCTAATCATAAAGATTGGGCTTGTACAGAAGAGATGATGAAACTCACTAAAGATGGTAAAGCCTTATACATGCATTGCTTGCCAGCTGATATTACAGGCGTAAGCTGTGAAGAAGGCGAGGTGGATGAATCTGTATTCGATCGTTACCGTGTACCTCTTTATAAAGAAGCTAGCTTCAAACCATATGTAATTGCAGCTATGATTTTCTTAAGCAAATTTAAAAATCCTGTAGAAACTTTGAAAGAATTGGAACGTAAAGGAACAGAAAGAGTTCAAGCGTAAGTTTTTAAGGGCTATCTGTTCAAGATAGCCCTTTTAATTTTACCCGTTTATAGAAACCATCACCATTAGATGTGATGGTAGAGGTGCATATGAAAAAGCGCGTTGTTGTTGCCTTAGGTGGTAATGCTTTAGGGAATACATTACCGGAGCAAAAAATTGCTGTAAAAAGTACAGCTAAAACAATTGTAGATTTAGTAGAAGAAGGTTGTGATGTAGTCGTAACACATGGCAATGGTCCTCAAATTGGGATGATTAATAATGCTATGGCGGCGCTTACTCGAGAAGTAAAAACACAACCGAATACACCTTTGTCCGTTTGTGTAGCTATGAGTCAGGCGTATATTGGATATGATTTGCAAAATGCTATTCGCGAAGAATTGTTGGACCGCGGTGTTACAGATTTACCAGTTATGACGATGATTACACAAGTTCGTGTTGACCAAGATGACCCGGCTTTTAAAAATCCAACAAAACCAATTGGTCATTTTATGACAAAAGAAGAAGCAGATCATGCCATAGCGAATTACGGTTACGAAGTAAAAGAAGACTCTGGCCGTGGGTATCGTCGTGTAGTAGCATCGCCAGCACCAAAAGAAATCATTGAGTTAGGTGCGATTAAAGGTCTTGTCGGAAAAGAGTTAATTATCGCCTGTGGTGGTGGCGGCATCCCTGTAACTCGCGATGGAAATGCATTGAATGGCGCATCTGCAGTGATCGACAAAGATTGGACTAGTAGTTTATTGGCTTGCGAAATTGATGCGGATATTCTCGTAATTTTGACGGCTGTTGAAAAAGTAGCTATTCGTTTTGGTCAACCAGATGAACAATGGCTTGATCAAATCTCCGTTGAAGACGCAAAAAAATATATCGCCGATGGTGAATTTGGCGAAGGATCTATGAAACCGAAAGTAGAAGCAGCTGTTGCGTTTGCCGAATCTAAACCAGGTCGTGTTGCTATTATCACATTATTAGAAAAATCTAAAGCAGGTGTAGCAGGAGAAACAGGCACTCGTATCGTATTATAATAATATACAGATAAATAAACATGCAGATTAGTAAATGTGAATATTTAATTTGTGAATGCTAAATATACAGTTATTTCTTTTGTTTTGTTAATTAATTTATATCTGCTTTATATTGCAAAATGTAATATATATTCATATAAGATTCATAGGAGGTGACAAGTGTGATTTTATTAGGTAAAGGTACAGTAGTAACTAGAGATGCAGAAAACCCTATTATTTATGATGGTGGAGTATTATTAGAAGGATCTAATATCGTAGAAATTGGCCCATTTGATGCTTTGAAAGGGGCTCATCCTAATGTGGAAGTTATCGATGCCCATGATGGTTTGATTATGCCTGGTCTTATTAATGCTCATCATCACATTTATTCCGCTTTAGCGAGAGGGCTTTCCATGCCTGGTCCATCACCAACTAATTTTGGTGAAATTTTAGAAGGATTGTGGTTTAAACTCGACAAAGCATTATTAGCAGATGATGTAAAAGCTAGTGCCTTATTGACGTATTTAGGATGTATCGAAAATGGTGTGACTACTATTTTTGATCATCATGCAAGTTATGGTGAAACAGAAGGTAGTTTGTCTATTATTGCAGACGTAGCAAAGCAATTAGGCGTTCGATCTTGCTTATGCTATGAAGTATCTGATCGCAATGGCGAAGAAGCGATGAAAGCTGCTGTTCATGAAAATATGCGATTTGCAAGAGAAGCGCAAAAAGATCCAGCTCATTTAGCTGCGATGATGGGGCTTCATGCATCGTTTACAGTAAGTAAAGATACATTAGATTATGTAAAATCTCAAAATGATTTGAATTTAGGTTACCATATTCACGTTGCTGAAGGGCCAGAAGATGGTGCTGATAGCTTAGCAAAATATGGTGTAAGCCCTGTACGTCGTTTATATGATGAAAAGATTTTAGGGCCAAACACAATTACTGGTCACTGTGTTCATATCGATGATGCAGACGTACAATTGCTCAAAGAAACAAGCACTAATGTAGTTCATAATCCAGAAAGTAATATGGGTAATGCAGTAGGTACTACAGATATTCTGAAACTATTAGATGCTGGTGTAACAGTAGCTTTAGGGACTGACGGTTATACAAACGACATGATTGAATCCTATAAAGCAGCAAACTGCCTCGTTAAACACGTACAACATAAACCATATGTAGGATGGGTAGAAGTACCGCATATGTTGTTTGAAAATAATCGAAAAATAGCAAATCAATTCTTTGATGCTACAGTAGGTATTTTGAAACCTGGTGCTGCAGCAGATGTAATTGTATTGGATTACACAGCGCCAACACCGATGACAGAGAACAATATTAATGGTCATCTTTTATTTGGTGCTACAGGTATGCATGTAGTGACTACTATTAGCGACGGTGTACCGCGTATGATCGATAGAAAACTACAAGGTATGGACAAAGCGGACCTAATGAAATTTGTTCGTCAAACATCAGAACGTTTATGGAAACGGTTCAACGCGTAAAGTGATAGCTTTAGATAAGGAGTGGATCCTATGAGTGATATTATGTATCCCGTAAGTTTCGGGAAATTAATGAACCACATTATGACAGAGTATACTCTGCATAATCGCATTTACAATGTAAAGAAGATTCATCGTACTGAACATGATAAAGCATTAACATTATTTGGCAAAAAATTAGAAAATCCAGTAGGTCCTGCAGCAGGTCCTAATACGCAATTAGCGCAAAACATTGTGGCTTCTTACGTAGGTGGTGCTCGTTGTATCGACTTGAAAACTGTACAAATTATGTACGGTGAAGAGCTTGGCATTCCTCGTCCGTGTATTAACTCCGTTGACGAAGCGTATAATGTTGAATGGTCTTCCGAGTATAGTCCAGCACAAGCAGCTGATGAATACATTAAAGCATGGTTTGCTATCAAATTGATTGCGAAAGAATATAATTTAGGCGACCCTAATGGATTCTTATTTATCATGAGTGTGGGTTACAACTTAGCTGGCATTAAGAGCGAATCGGTAGATACGTTCATTGAAACTATGCGTCATGGTTCTAAAGCGCCAATTTGGAATGAATGTAAACAATGGGCACTGGATAATGTAGATAAATTCCAACATGTTGATGTAGCATTTATCAATAGCATCAGCGATGAAATGAGTGACGCTATTACATTATCTACAATGCACGGTTGTCCAGCAGACGAAATCGAAGCGATTTGTACATACTTAATGAAAGAAAAAGGATTGAACTTGTATTTAAAATGTAACCCAACATTATTAGGTCCTAAAAAAGTTCGTGATTTATTAGATAATGCAGGCTTTGATTACATTAAATTCGATGATCATCAATTCGATGTAGACTTGAAATTTGATGCTGCCGTACCAATGCTTGAACGTTTGATTGCTATTGGGGAAGAAAAACAAGTCGTATTCGGTGTAAAACTGACAAACACATTCCCTGTTGCCATTCACAATGCAGAATTACCAGGTAAAGAAATGTATATGTCTGGTAAATCCTTATTGCCATTAACAGTAGGGGTAGCAGAATTATTGAGCTCTCACTTCGGTGAAAGACTGCCGATTTCCTATAGTGGCGGTGCGGTAAAACAAAATATTAAATCCATCTTTGAATGTGGTATTTGGCCTGTTACAGTTTGTACTATTTTGTTACAAGGTGAAGGCTACGATACATTTAAAGGCTTAGCTGACGAAGTAGAATCTACTGATTACGAAGCAGCCTTGAAAGTTAATAAAGATCGAATCGCTAAACTTGTAGCAGATATTGCAGATAATAAATTGTTCAAAAAATCTGAAGCGATGAAGAAAAAATATGCAGACCGTCCAAACTTCCCTGATGCACGTAGCAATGACTACCGCTGTCGCGTTGTTTGTGGAGCTTGTGTTCGCGTATGTCCTAATAGAACGAATGAAATTCTTCATTTAGGCGAACAAAAACTTATTATTCACATTGATGAAAGTTGTAATGAATGTGGTAACTGTGCATGTCACTGCGTAGAACCTTGTCAACCATACAAAGATCGTCTCACTTATTTCCACAATTCTGAAGCTATTAAAGACAGCACAAATGATGGCTTCTACGTAGATGGCAATAACTGTGGCTATCGCTTTAAAGGGGCGGAAGGTGTTTGTGCTATCGATGCATTACCAGAAGAGTTAAAAGGAGTTGTGCAAGCTTTTATTAAAGAGCATGCCTATTATATAGCATGAGAATTATACGTAATGGCGAACTCGTTTTACCAACAGGAGTCGTAACTGGCGATATCGTCATGGAGAACGAAGTAATTACATATATTGGGCATATCACTGATATACCAGATGATGCAGAAGTTATTGATGCTACCGGATGTTATGTATTCCCTGGATTTATTGACCCTCATACGCATTTTCAAATGACCAATGCTTTAGCTAGTACTGCCGATGATTTTGAAAGTGGCACTGCAGCAGCTATTGCAGGGGGAACAACGACAATTATCAATTTTGCCAGCCCTGAAGAGGGATCTTTAAAACAGGGATTGGCTGTTCATAAAGGGCGAGCAGAAAATCATATAGCTTGTGATGTTGCTTTCCATATGGAAATTACTGACATTAATGATGCGGTGTTACAAGAAATCCCAGCAGTAGCAAAAGATGGCGTTGCGTCTTTTAAAGTGTATTTGGCGTATGGATTCCGGTTGAATGACAAAGAGATCTATGAGGCTATTAAAGCCATAGCACCTACGAATAAGTTGGTAGCGGCCCATTGTGAAAATGGGCCGCTCATAGAGGCCTTAATAGAGGAGTTGAGACAATCATCCAAATTAGATGTAGCAAATCATCCGAACTCCCGGCCAGTATTGATTGAAACGGAAGCTATAGAGAGATTTGTTACGATTGGCACATTGACAAATTATCCAGTTCACATCGTGCATGTTAGCTCTGGTGCAGGCTTAGAGACCATCGAAACATTGCGCCGAAAAGGTGCTCGTGTGACTTGTGAAACATGTCCTCAATACCTAGTATTGAATGATTCTGTCTATAGCCTTCCCAATTTTGAAGGCGGTAAATATGTCATGAGTCCTCCATTGCGGAAGGCTGAAGACAATCAAATCTTACGAGATGCCTTGGCGTCTGGTAAATTCCAAACAGTAGGGTCAGACCATTGTAGTTTTAATTTTGAAAGCCAGAAGAAACAGGGGATGCATGATTTTACCCGTATTCCAGGAGGTATTCCTGGCGTAGAAGAACGAGGGCTCATCACCTATCATGTGTTAGTTAATAAACACCAAGTGGACCCAAGTCAATTTATGAAGGTAATCAGCGAAAATCCTGCTAAATTGTATGGACTTTACCCTAAGAAAGGAACTTTACAAGTCGGTAGTGATGCAGATATTACGATTCTGAATCCATATGTAGAGCACGTGCTTTCAAAGGAAACAGCTCATACGAAGGCTGATTATATCCCATATGAAGGGATTAACATAAAAGGTGGCATTGCTCATGTTTTCTTGCGAGGGCACCATGTCGTAAATAATGGTGAGCTTATTAATGCCCATTTAGGTAAATGTATTCCTTAATGGAGGGAGGGCGATTATATGTACCAAATTCAGGTGAATGGTGCCTCTCATCAGGTCCTAGATGATCAGCGTTTAATTGACTATTTACGGGACACCTTGGGTTTGACAGGTACAAAAGAAGGTTGTAGTGCTGGTGCATGTGGTACATGTACAGTCATTGTAGATGGAAAAAAAGTTAAAGCTTGTGTAATGAAATTATCACAGTTGGACGGAAAATCTGTAACGACGATTGAAGGTTTATCAGATCGTGAAAAAGCAGTTTACACATACGCTTTTGGCGAATGTGGTGCTGTGCAATGTGGTTTCTGTATTCCCGGCATGATTATCAGCGCTAAAGCATTAATTGATGAAAATCCTAATCCTACATCAGATGACATAAAAAAAGCTATTATGGGCAATATTTGTCGCTGTACAGGATATGTAAAAATTGAACAAGGCATTGCATTAGCAGCGAAAATGTTACGGGAAAATACACCTGTACCAGAAACGGATAATGATGGTTCATTAGGGGCTCCATTACATCGCGTTGATGTAGAAGAAAAATCACTTGGTACTGGTTTATACGCGGATGACTTTAAAGTAGATGGTATGGTGCATGCTAAAGCAGTACGGTCTAAATATCCTCGTGCTAGAGTAGATAAAATCGATATATCAAAAGCATTAGAACATCCTCAGTGCATTACTGTATTAACAGCTAAGGATGTGCCGTTTAATAAAACGGGGCATCTCGTTCCCGACTGGGACGTATTGATTCCAGAAGGGGAGAATACGCGCTATGTAGGTGATGCTATTGCATTAGTAGTAGTTAAAGAGAAAAAATACTTAAATGAAGTATGTGATTTAGTTGATGTAGCGTACACAGAGCTTAAGCCAGTGTTGACGCCGGAAGCGGCGATGGCAGAAGGGGCTCCGTTACTTCATGAAAAGGGGAATCTTCTATCTCACCAGACTTTATCTCGTGGTGATGTAGATAAAGCAATTGCTGAATCTGCTTTTGTTGTAACGAATCATTATTCCACACCGCAAACAGATCATGCTTTCATGGAACCAGAATGCGCCGTAGCATATCGAGAAGGGGATATTTTGCATCTTCATTCTGGCAGTCAAAATGTCTATGATGATCGCCATGAAGTATCGCGTATGTTAGAGATTCCTGAAGAAGCTGTTAAAGTCCACAGTATGCTCGTTGGTGGCGGTTTTGGTGGTAAAGAAGATATGAGTGTTCAACATCATGCATCTTTAGCCGCATGGGTTACGGGGTTGCCGGTAAAAGTACTTTTCTCTCGTGAAGAAAGTTTGCTTATTCATCCAAAACGTCATGCTATGGAAATTGATATTACAACGGCTTGTGATAAAGATGGTAACTTGACAGCTAGTAAAGTCAATATCGTGTCTAACTGTGGTGCTTATGCTTCCTTAGGGGGCCCTGTACTACAACGGGCAGGTACTCACTCTAGTGGTCCTTACCATTTTGATAATTTTGCTTTCGATGGTATTTGCGTATATACGAATACGGCACCTGGTGGCGCTTTTAGGGGATTTGGTGTGACGCAAACTGTATTTGGACAAGAGCAAAATATCGATGAACTAGCTGCATTAGTAGGAATGGATCCGTGGGAGTTCCGTTATAAAAACGTAGTTCGCCCTGGAGATGCATTGCCAAATGGTCAAATCTGTAGTGAGGAAACTGGTTTAGCAGAATGTTTAGAAGCTGTTAAAGATGCTTATTACAGTTCCCCTAAGTCCGGTCTTGCTGTATGTATGAAAAATAGCGGTATTGGCGTAGGCCTTCCTGATATAGGCCGTGTTATTTTAGAAGTAACAGATGGCATAGTTCGTATCCGGACTGGCGCTGCTTGTATTGGTCAAGGTATGGCTACTATGGCTACACAAATACTTTGTGAAACAACAGGTATTCCAAGCGATAAAGTATTTGTTGAAAGACCAGATACTGTGCGAACACCAGATTCTGGAACGACAACCGCCTCGCGTCAAACTGTATTTACTGGTGAAGCAACTCGCAGAGCTAGTGAAAAATTAAAAGAATTATTACAAACAAAATCCTTAGACGAATTAGATGGTACTGAAATTAGCGAAGAATTCCTCGGTGAAACAGATCCATTTAACTCTGATAAACCACATCCAAAAAATCACGTAGCTTATGGCTATGGTGCTTGTGTAGCTATTATTGGTGATGATAATAAAGTCAGTGATTTACATGTTGCATATGATGTAGGTCGCATAGTAAATCCTCAATCCTGTGAAGGTCAAGCAGAAGGTGGTGCCATTATGGGAATGGGGTATGGTGTGACAGAAGATTTTGTTTACAACGAAGATGGATATATTACATCTAAATATGGCACCCTTGGTTTATTACGATCTACACAGTGTCCAAATATACATGTATCACTTATCGAAAAAGGGACATCAGATCAATATGCATACGGTGCGAAAGGGATAGGTGAAATTAGTAGTATTCCTATTGCACCAGCTATAGCAAACGCATATCGTCGCATTGACGGTGAAGCACGCCGGTCTTTGCCTTTGTGCCATACAGGATATAGAAAGTAAAGACTATAAGGATATGAGGTGATTCATATGAATAAAGATGGCGTTAATCACGTAGACGGTATGGTTCCGTTGCCGCAGATGTTTGCATATGGCTTACAACACGTATTAGCCATGTACGCAGGGGCAGTAGCAGTACCAATTATCATTGCACAAGCGATGAATTTACCAATTGAAGACTTAATTCGATTAATTACAGCAGACTTGTTTACTTGTGGTATTGCTACCTTGATTCAAACGATTGGATTTGGTAATATTGGTGGTCGTATCCCATTGATTCAAGGTGTAACATTTGCTTCTGTAGGACCTATGATTTTAATAGGTTCTCAGCATGATATGGCTACTATCTATGGGGCTATTATTTTAGGTGGTTTATTTACTTTTTTAGTGGCTCCATTCTTTAGTAGACTGATTCGTTTATTCCCACCTGTTGTGACAGGCACGATTATTACTATTATTGGTATTAACCTTATGCCTGTTGCAGTACGATGGCTAGGTGGTGGCGTTGGTAACCCTGAGTTTGGTAGTATTACCAATATCGCTCTTGGTGTAGCCACCTTTGTTATTGTTGTATTGACATATCGGTTTGGTAAAGGATTTTTCGGAAATCTAGCGGTTTTAGTGGGTTTGATATTGGGAACTGTTTTGGCTATGGCCGTAGGCATTACCAACTTCGATGAAGTTGGTAGAGCACAATGGATTTCTATCATAGAGCCATTCTATTTTGGTTTTCCAAAATTTGATTTCGCTTCTGTTGTTTCTATGATTATTGTAATGCTTGTAGTAATGGTAGAAACTACAGGTGATAGTATTGCGGTAGGCGAGATTGTAGATAAAAAAATTGGACAAAAGGAATTGGCTGCAGTTCTCCGTGCAGATGGCTTATCTACTATGATCGGTGGTGTTTTAAATAGTTTCCCATATACTGCATTTGCTCAAAACGTAGGTCTTATTGCAGTAACTCGCGTAAAGAGTCGTTTTGTAGTAGCTATGTCTGGTGTTATTCTTATCGTATTAGGTTTGTTCCCTAAATTGGCAGCTATTGTAGCTTGTATACCGAATGCTGTTTTAGGTGGTGCAGGCATTGCTATGTTCGGCATGATTATTGCTAGTGGAATTAGATCCCTAGGGAAGGTCCATTTTGATAGTAATTATAATTTGATGTTAGTAGCTATTAGTATTGGCGTATCTATGATTCCGATGACAGCACCACACTTTTATGAGCATTTCCCGGCTGGGGCACAAATTATTTTAGAGTCTGGTATTACTGCTGGTAGTATTGTAGCAGTATTATTAAATATGTTATTTAATGGTTTTGGTTATAAAAGCGATAATGATGGTAACACAGCAACTCGCAAATATCGTCATTTCACACGTTATAAAGGTTATCCAAAACATTTCTATCAATAATAGATTCTATTATTTGGACAATAACAATATCAGAACATATACTATTTCCCTATATTAAACTAAAAGGCACCCTATGCTTAGGGTGCCTTTTAGTTTATAATTAAGAACTATAATAAGGAGGTAGGATGTATGACGGAAGAACGTTTTATAGTAACCTATCGCATTAAAGCTACTAGTTATGAAGAAGCAAAACAAATTGCCTGGGCCATTCAAGTGGAACAAAGTATTGAATTCCCTTATGAATTTGTTGTAGATCCATATATAAAAGAACATATTACAGGTCGATTAGAATCGTTAGAGGTGATGAGTGATGATTCACCTTATAGCATGGGAATAGAACCTAGCGAAGGGACATCTTATTATGTGGCTCGTATTTCCTATCATGTGAGTACAGTTGGTGATGAAGCTACACAATTGATGAATGTTATCTTTGGTAATTCGTCGCTACAGCCAGATATTTGGGTTGTTCATATTGAATTAACTCCGTCTATGTATGAAATCTTTAAGGGGCCGCGTTTTGGAATAGAAGGTGTTCGTCGCATCGTACATACCCCGAAACGAGCTATGATTCAGGCTGTTGTAAAACCTATGGGGATTCCTAATGAGGAATTGGCTCGCATGTGTGCTGCCTATACTAGAGGTGGAGCGGATGTTATTAAAGATGATCATGGTATTACAAATCAAAGTTTTTCTAATTTTAAAGACCGTGTGGCTCGTTGTGCCTCTGCTGTACAAGAGATGAATGAGGTCCATGGAATGCATACTTTATATGCAGCCAATGTATCTTGTGATGGCACTGATGTATTGGAACGTGCGCATTACGCTAAAGGTGTAGGTGCTACGGCTTTGATGATAGCTCCTAGCTTAACTGGTTTTGGATGGCTCCATGCTCTTGCTACAGATGAAAGCTTAGGCTTGCCAATTATTGGTCATCCTGCTTTTGGCGGTGGTTTCGTTAGCTCAGGGATTTCTGGTATTGCAGACTATTTATATTTAGGGTGGTTGCCGCGCTTGTTTGGTGCGGATATGCCTATTTTTGTTTCTTATGGTGGACGCTTTACTTTCACTAAAGAACAATGTGAACGGATTAGCCACTATATTAAAGATGATAATAGATTTATAAAAACGGCCTGTCCGTCTCCAGGAGGCGGCGTTACTGATGCTCGCCTAGATGAACTTGTATCTCTATATGGTTCAGATACGATGTTCTTAGTAGGGGGAGACATGTTTAGACGAGGACCTAATATAGAGGACAATATGAAATATTTTGTTGAACGATTGGAAAGACTTTCATAATGAGTGATTATGCAGTAGAAGTACACGTGTTAGCTAGTGGAAGTAAGGGAAATTGTACAATTGTAAAAAAAGGGAAATCTGCCATTATTCACGATGCAGGCATCAGTTGTCGTCGTATCATTAATGGGTTAAAAGCGCTGCATATTGATATACATCATGTAGAGGGGATTTTTATTAGTCACGAACATAGTGATCACATTGCTGGATTGGAACAATTTTTAAAGAAATATGATGTTCCTGTTTATACGAAACACGATACATGGCGCGAAATTCAAGATAAAATGATGGTTCCTAAACACCAACTCATTCCCATTACGAAGGGCAGTTTACAATTAGGAAGTCTAACGGTAGAGTCCTTTGATGTCAGTCATGATGCAGCTGATCCGATTGGTATTAATGTGTTTGGTGGCCGTGAGAAAGTTACCATACTTACTGATACAGGGATTGTTACCGATAATATATTAGCTCGTTTAGACGATACGACATTATTTGTCTTAGAGGCTAATTATGATCCGCATCTATTGCGCTATGGTCCATATCAACCTTTTTTAAAACAACGGGTAGCCAGTGATTTAGGACATTTAAGTAATGAAATGGCAGCACAAACGCTGTTGATGATGAGGAGGCCTGAATTTATGCAAGTCATATTGGCTCACCGCTCTGAGAATAATAACAATACTGTTTGCGTGACCCAAACGATAGGCAATATGCTCGTCGATGGGGGCGTTAAAATTGGACCAGAAATGAAATTGCAACATGGTCAGCCTAATGAAATTATATCTATGATAGGGAAACGATAAATGCGATTTACTATTATTTGTATTGGAAAATTAAAAGATGCTTATTTGCGCGATGGTGTAGGAGAGTTTGTAAAGCGTATGCGTCCTTATGGGGGTATTACGATTACTGAATTAAATGAAAGCAAAATTGGCGATAAAGCAGGCGATGTAGAACGTCGAAAAGTGGTTGAAGAAGAAGGGCAGCGCTTACTAAAAGCAGTACCAGCCTCGGCTTATACGGTGCTTCTTGATGTATATGGCAAGACTATGTCTTCTGAAGAACTGGCGAAATCTATTGCAAACCTAGAAGTGGATGGCGTTAGTGATATGGCCTTCATTATTGGTGGTGCGTTTGGTGTAAGCGATGCGTTGAGACGTTCTGTGCATCAAAAACTCTCATTTAGCCCTATGACGTTTACCCATCAGATGGTGCGGCTATTATTAGTAGAACAAATTTATAGAACTGCTAAAATCAATCGCAATGAACCTTATCATTGGTAATATGCGATTTATAATTTTAATACATATTAAAGATATTTAAAAAGGAGTTTTCATATTTAAAAGCGAATAGTATAATTAAGCTAAAGTTATTTTTAAGGAGGGATTTCTATGAAGATCCAAGATGTAATGAATAAATATCCTGTTACTGTTAGCAAAGATGCACCGATTTCTGATGTAGCGGATTTATTGGTGAAATACAATTTGACAGCGTTGTCCGTAGTCGATGAAAACAATAAATTATTAGGTATTATTTCCGAAGGCGATTTATTGTATAAAAAAGTGCGTCCTCATGTGCCTCATTACGTAAACGTATTAGGTGCTAGTATTTATTACAATGGCATTGGTGAATATAATTCCAAATTTAAAAAACTATTAGCTTCCCATGTTCATGAATTGATGAGTGATGAGGTAGTAACAACTACACCAGAAACAGATGTAGAAGAAGTAGTGTCTGTTATGTTGGACCAACATTTGAAAAACGTACCAGTAGTAGATAAAGACTACAAATTGATTGGTGTATTATCTCGTCGTGACATTATCAAATTAATTGCAAAAGACAACTAGTATTACCGTTGCTAGCTCGTTATAGCAGCCATCCTTAGGGTGGCTGCTTCTTTATAATGAAACCGCGATTTAGCGATTTGACTTTTTGCGAAATTACTTTGACTTTTCAGGTAATTGCATTGATTTTCGATTTGTGTTATTATAAGGAATGCATAATATACTACAGAAATTTGGGCTTTTGCCCTTCAAGGAGGACATATTTTAATGAAAGCGACTGTAAATCCTGTTGATCAACACGTAGTAACTTTGACTATTGAAGTACCAGCAGCAGAAGTAGATAAAGGTGTTAAACAAGCTGTAAAACGTATCGCAAACCAAGTAAACATTCCAGGTTTCCGTAAAGGCCATGCGCCACGCCGTATATTGGAAATGAACTTTGGTAAAGATGCTGTGTTAGAAGAAGCTTTTGAAGTATTAGCTAGCCAAAACTACAATGCAGCTCTTCGAGAAAATGATATTGTTCCTGTTTCTGATCCAGAAATCGAACGCGTACAATTTGAAGAAGGCAAAGACTTGGTATTCAAAGCTACTTTGACTAAACGTCCAGAAGTAACTCTTGGCGAATACAAAGGTTTAGACGCTGAAAAACAAGATAGCACTGTAACTGAAGAACAAATTGAACAACAATTAAACGCTATTCGTGAACAACAAGCGAAAATGGTAGTTGCTGAAGAAGGCGCTACAATTCAAAAAGATGACTTCGCAGTAATCGACTTCGCTGGTTCCATCGATGGCAAACCTTTCGACGGTGGTGAAGGTAAATCCTATCCACTACAAATCGGTTCCGGTAGCTTTATTCCTGGCTTTGAAGATCAATTGATTGGTGCAAAAGCTGGTGATGATGTAACTGTAAAAGTAACATTCCCTGAAGACTACTTTGTAGCTGAATTAGCAGGTAAAGAAGCAGAATTCAAAACTCATATTCACGACATTAAACGCAAAGAATTGCCTGAGTTAAACGATGAATTTGCTAAAGAATCTAGCGCTTACCAAACTATGGATGAATTGAAAGCAGATCTTCGCAAAAAATTAGAAGAAGATGCAACTCGTCGTGCTATCGACAACTATAATGCTGAATTGATTCAAACAGCAGTGAAAAACGCTACTGTTGACATTCCAGAAGTAATGGTGACTGATCGTGTAGAACAAATGATTCAAGAATTGGCTATGAACATGGAAGGCCGCGGCTTGAAATTAGAAGACTATTTCAAATTCTCCAACAAAACTGTAGAGGATTTACGTGAAGAGTATAAAGAAACTGCTGCTGAAAATGTACGTGCTGACTTAGTTCTTGATGCAATCGCAACTGCAGAAGCTATCGAAGTAACTCCAGATGATATGAACCGTGAAATTTTCATGATGGCTCAAAACTTTGGAGCAGATCCTAACGAAGTTTGGGATATTATTGCAAAAGAAGGTCGTGTAGCTATGTTGGCAGGTTCTGTAGGCCGTAAAAAAGCAGCTCGATTCATTATCGACAATGCAAAAGGTGCGAAAGCTGCAGAGTAATACTTGCTTACTAGGTACATGAAAAGGTGATAAGAAATATGTATGTACCAATTGTAGTTGAACAAAGTGAACGCGGCGAGCGTTCTTACGATATTTACTCTCGTTTGTTAAAAGACCGCATTATCTTTTTAGGTGGTCCTATTGATGATAATGTAGCAAATGCTGTTATTGCGCAAATGCTATTCTTAGAAGCGGAAGATCCAGATAAAGATATTCATTTGTATATTAATAGCCCTGGTGGTGTAGTGACTGCTGGTATGGCTATTTATGATACAATGCAATACATTAAGCCAGATGTATCTACTATTTGCGTAGGTTCTGCAGCAAGTATGGGTGCCGTATTATTGGCAGCAGGTGAAAAAGGCAAACGCTTTGCCTTACCTCATGCGCGCGTTATGATTCACCAACCATTAGGTGGTGTACAAGGTCAAGCATCAGAAATCGAAATTCATGCTCGCGAAATCCTTCGCATGCGTGAAGAATTAAATGGTATATTAGCGTCCCGCAGCGGACAAGATATTGAAGTGGTCGCGCGTGATACAGATCGCGATAACTTCATGAGTGCTCAAGATGCTGTAGAATATGGCTTGATTGACGAAGTGCTAACACGCGAACCTGGTGAAAGCAAATAATGGAGGCGTTCCTTGGCAAACGATAAAGACAAAGCGCGCTGCAGTTTTTGTGGTCGCACAAGTGATGAAGTCAAAAAATTAGTAGCTGGTCCTGATGTGTATATTTGCGATGAATGCGTTGACGTATGTGAACGAATCATCGACGATGAACTAGAGGATTTGCGTGCTAATGACTTTGAATTAAAAGAATTGCCAACGCCAAAAGAAATCAAAGCACATCTTGACCAATATGTAATTGGTCAAGATGATGCTAAAGTTTCCCTTGCGGTGGCTGTATATAATCACTACAAACGGTTGCAAACAGATAATGTTGTAGACGATGTAGAATTACAGAAATCAAATGTTCTATTTATAGGACCTACTGGTAGTGGTAAAACATTACTAGCTCAAACATTAGCAAGAATGTTAGATGTACCATTTGCTATGGCAGATGCTACAAGCTTAACGGAAGCAGGTTATGTAGGTGAAGATGTAGAAAATATTCTACTCAAATTGATCCAAGCTGCTGATTATGACATTACTCGGGCTGAACAAGGTATCATTTATATCGATGAAATCGATAAAATTGCCCGCAAGTCTGAGAACCCTTCCATTACACGTGATGTGTCTGGTGAAGGGGTGCAACAAGCACTATTAAAAATCTTAGAAGGTACTGTTGCATCTGTACCGCCACAAGGTGGTCGGAAACATCCAAACCAAGAAATGCTTCAAATTGACACAACAAATATTTTATTTATTTGTGCGGGTGCATTCGATGGTATGGATAAAGTTATTAGCAAACGGACTGCTAAGAAAACACTAGGTTTTGGTGCTGATGTACAACGTACAGAGGAACGAAATATAACGGAAATCTTGAAAGACGTTGTGCCAGAAGATTTATTGAAATTTGGTTTGATTCCTGAGTTTATTGGTCGTTTGCCAGTGATGGTAACATTAGAACAATTAGATCGAGACGCATTAATCCAAATTTTGACAAAACCGAAAAATGCATTGACTAAACAATATGAGAAAATTCTATCCCTTGATGGTGTAGAGTTGACTTTTACAGACGATGCATTAGAAGCAATTGCTGATGAAGCATTGCAACGAAAAACTGGTGCTCGTGGTTTGCGCTCCATTATTGAAAAAGTAATGAAGCAAGTTATGTATGAAGTTCCATCTATGGAAGATGTAACGAAGTGCATAGTAACTCGTGAAGCCGTGTTGGGCACAGATGTACCTACACTTAAAAATGAGGCAAACGAAAACATTAAGCTAACATTGTAATTTGAAGAAACTCATTTCTGTGTAGGAATGAGTTTCTTTTCATAATATATCCTTGGAGGAACTATGAGCTTATTAGAGATCGGTATTCCTACGGTCCCACTTAGAGGTATGGTTGTATATCCAAACCTTGTGATTCATCTCGATATTGGTCGAGAAGCGTCTATCAAAGCTGTAGAAGCGGCGATGAATGAAGATCGTATTTTAGCGGTCATTACCCAAAAAGACGATTCCATTGATGCTCCTACTGTTCATGATTTAGCGCCTGTAGGGACTCTTGTAAAAATTAAGCAAATGCTACGATTGCCAGGTGGTATTGTACGCGTGCTAGTGGAAGGTATTACGCGCCTTCGCGTTATGAATATTACTAGCCGAGAACCGCATTATGTAGGCGATTATGAACGATTAGGCTCCGTATTTGAAGATGACGTAGAATTAGAAGCCTATCGTCGATTAGTACAAAGTAAATTTAACGATTGGGCTGCAGAAGCGCGAGCAACTACAGAAGAAACAGTAGAGCGAATTATGGATATTCGCGATCCTTCTGAATTAGCAGACCAAGTGGCGTTTTTATTGCCTATCGACATTCAGAAAAAACAAGAATTATTGGAAGAACTATTGGTAGCTCGTCGCTTAAATATGATTGTAGGGATTCTAAATATGGAAATGCAAATTTCTGATTTAGAAAACTCTATTAATGATAAAGTGCGACAATCGATGGAAAAAGCACAAAAAGAATATTTCTTGCGCGAAAAAATCCGCGTTATTCATGATGAATTAGGTGATAAAGGGGACCCTGAAGAAGAAGCAGAAGAACTGCGTAAACAATTGAAGGCTCTTAATTTGAGTGAAGATATTCATAACCGTATTGAGAAAGAAATTTCTCGCTATAGCCGGATGCCACAAATGATGCCAGAATCGACTATTTTGCGCAATTATTTAGACTGGGTATTAGGCTTACCTTGGAATACTTTGTCTGAAGATCGGTTAGATATTAATGAAGCAAAAGATATTTTAGAAGCAGATCATTATGGTTTAGAAAAAGTAAAAAAACGAATTTTAGAATTTTTAGCAGTCCGTAAGTTAACTGGTAAAAACAGTGGTTCCATTCTTTGTTTGGTAGGACCACCAGGTGTTGGTAAAACATCTTTAGCTACATCTATTGCAAAAGCTATGAACCGTAAGTTCATACGCGCTTCTTTAGGTGGCGTTCGAGATGAAGCTGAAATTCGCGGTCATCGTAGAACATATATTGGCGCTTTGCCAGGTCGTATGATTCAAGGCATCAAAAATGCAGGCACTAAGAACCCTGTATTCTTGCTAGATGAAATTGATAAATTAGCATCTGATTACAAAGGAGATCCATCTTCTGCATTATTAGAGGTATTGGATCCAGAGCAAAATAGTACATTTAGCGATCACTTTATTGAAATTCCTTTCGATTTCTCCGAAGTATTCTGGATTACGACAGCTAATGTAGCATCTAATATTCCAGGGCCATTGCTAGATCGGATGGAAATCATTGAAGTATCTAGTTATACAGAAGAAGAAAAATTAGAAATTGCTAAACGCTATTTAGCGCCAAAACAAATTGAGAAAAACGGCTTAAAAGATTATAAAGTTAAATTATCTGATAGCGTTTTGAAAAAAGTTATTTCCGAATATACTCGCGAAGCTGGTGTTCGTCGATTAGAAAAAACGATTGCTAACATTTGTCGTAAAATGGCTTACCAAATTGTTGAAGAATCTGTAGAAGCACCAAAGGTGACAGTAAAAACATTATCTGACTATTTAGGGTCACCTATTTTCGTAGAAGAAGAACGAGAAAAGAAAGCTCAAGTAGGTTATGTAAATGGTCTTGCTTGGACTTCTGTAGGTGGTGTAGTATTACCTTGTGAGGCCACGACGATGAGTGGCACGGGCAAACTTTCCTTGACAGGTAGTTTAGGTAAAGTTATGCAAGAATCTGGACAAGCAGCGATGAGCTATATTAGACATAATGCTAAAAAACTAGGGATTCAAGAAGATTTTTATAAAACCTTAGATATTCACGTTCACTTACCAGAAGGGGCTACCCCTAAAGATGGTCCATCTGCTGGTATTACTATGACATTAGCTATGGTCTCTGCATTAACAGACCGTAAAGTGCGCGCTGATTTAGCTATGACTGGGGAAATAACCTTGCGTGGTCGCGTCCTTCCAATTGGAGGGTTAAAAGAAAAACTATTAGCCGCTTTAGCGTATGGCGTGAAAGAAGTATTCATTCCAAAAGGCAATGAAAAAGATATTCCTGAATTACCAGATAGTGTGAAAGAAGGGCTCATCATTACGCCAGTAAAAACAATGGATGAAGTTTTAGCAAAGGCACTTTTATAATGCAAAAAAAGAAAAAATCCACCAAACAAATGGGGCCTAAACCGCAATATACGAGAAAAGAAACGAAAGGGCCTCGTATTATAGCCGCAAAATATAATACATCTTGTGTGAAAGCTGAACAGTATCCAGAAGGGGATACTGTTGAAGTGGCTTTCATCGGGCGCTCTAATGTAGGCAAATCATCTTTGATTAACTCTCTTTGTAATTATCGCGGATTAGCTCTCGTTAGTGGACAGCCCGGTAAGACTAAGACGATCAATTTCTTTGATGTTGAATCGAAAGAAGATATTAGCGACACAGAAGAACGTCGCTACAATTGGTTCTTAGTCGATCTGCCGGGGTATGGATTTGCAAAGACCAATAAAGGGAATCGCGATTTGTGGTCTTCCTTTATTGCCGATTATATTTTGCACTCTGAACGTTTGATGTTGTTGTGTTTATTAATAGATGGACGCCATCTAGAAATGCCTATTGATAAAGTGGCTTTTGATTGGCTCGTAGAAGCTGGCGTACCGCTCCAAATTGTAGTGACAAAGGCTGATAAATTGACGGCTAAAGAAAAAAATGCTAATTTAGCGAAAATTAAAGCCTTATATCCTACAGGGACAGCACCTATTTTATATAGCTCATTAAAACATACGGGACGAGAATTGCTACAACAACGAATTAATAAGGTATTACTAGGAGATGAAGCATGAGTACTGTGAATCATATAGAGATGATGGAACGCATTGCTCTAGATTTAGAGGGTGTGGAACGAGCTCTTGCAGCATCTTTACAGACAGGGGCAGAAGATTTCAACGAATTGATTCGCCCTTTATCTGCTGCTGGAGGTAAGCGCTTGCGAGCACAATTGTGCTTGCTCGTTGCCAATGCAGGAGATTCAGTAGAAGAGGAACGCATAAAGGTTGCTGAAGCGGTAGAGTTGCTTCATTTAGCCACATTGATTCACGACGATGTATTAGATCAAGCAGATATTCGTCGTGGAGAAGAGACAATTCATAAACATAAAGGAAATAAAGTAGCTATTCTAAGTGGTGATTATTTATTTGCAAAGGCTTTTAGTATTGTTTCTGACATGCCAACTATGGAGTATTTAAAAATTTTCTCTCATATCATTACATGCCTTGTAGAGGGTGAATTTATGCAAATGGAAGATGTATATCGCATCAATCAAGGGGTTCAGCGATATATGGAGAAGACTCAGAAAAAAACCGCTGACTTTATGGAAGGCTGTATGGAGCTAGGAGGCTTATTGGGTAAGTGGAGCCAAGAGGAAATCGTAGAGCTAAAAAAATACGGCCATGCTCTAGGAATGGCATTCCAAATTACCGATGATATTATGGATTACCGAGAGACTTCTGATACAACGGGAAAACCTGTTGGCAATGATTTGCGAGAAGGTCTTTTGACTTATCCGTTGCTCAGTATTGTTACTGATAATAATAAAGAACGCTTATTAGCTGATATTAAAGACCTTCATAATGGGAAAGATGAAAAAGAGATTATCGACTATGTTATCGCTGCGGGTGGTATTGATAATACCTTGGCCATTGCAGAACAATATTGCAATGATGCTCTCAATGCATTAGCGAATATAAGAGATTTTGAAGGTAAAGAGATTTTAGTATTAGCTGTTCAGAACTTATTAAATAGAAAGGTATAATATGGAGGCTTTCGAACCTAAAGATTTCGAATATCCCATAAAGAAACCTTCTTTTGATAGCGTAGTTCGCCAAAAACGGCGCGCACAAATACAACAAGAAGAACAACTGCAATATACGGTAATTCCTGATGAGGAACAAAGCGTAGAGCCGGTATATACAGAAACAGAGCAGAAAATAATGGATGAAGCGGCTCAGTTGTCGCTAGTCGGTCATTTAGCAGAATTGAGACAACGAATCATTATTATGGCTATTGCCGTTGTCATTGGAACAGGTATAGCGTATTATTATGTAGATTTTTTATTAGAACTTTTATTGGCCCCCGGTGGTAAACTTTACTACATGCGGCCTACAGAAGCATTTTTCACGTATTTAAAGGTCTCTGTAGTAGGCGGCTTTGTCATTGCTACGCCAGTTATTCTGTACCAAATTTGGGGATTTGTAAAACCAGCGTTAACGGTACGGGAAAAATCTATATCCAATTGGGTTCTGCCAGTAGCGATTATATTGTTTATTATAGGCATAGTTTTTTCCTATACCTTAGTATTGCCAGCAGCAGTTGTGTTTTTTATGGGCTTTGCTACCGATGAATTACAACCGATGTTCTCGGTAGGGCAGTATCTTGATTTTGTACTTTCCTTTGTGCTACCTTTTGGCTTTATTTTTGAGCTACCTTTGATTATTATCATTATGGGATATTTTAATTTAATTACATCCCAATTTTTGAAAACGAAACGTAAATTCTTTATATTGTTGGCTTTTATCATAGGTGCTGTTATTTCGCCAACACCAGATATGTTCTCGCAAATAATGATTGCCTTACCTATGATTTTGCTCTATGAAACGAGCCTCTTTGTATTAGCCAATATCATGAAACGTTAAATCCAAACTTTAGGAGGAACGATGAAAACCTACGAAAATTTGACCACCTACAATCCTGGTGATATTGAAAGTAAGTGGTATTCCTACTGGGAAAATCAAGGATACTTTCACGAAGAAGTAGATACAGATAAAGAACCTTTTAGCATCGTATTACCACCGCCTAATGTAACAGGTATGTTGCATATGGGACATGCATTAGATAATACATTGCAAGATATTTTGATCCGTTTTAAACGGATGCAAGGCTACAATGTGTTGTGGATGCCTGGTACAGACCATGCTGGTATTGCTACGCAAATTAAAGTAGAAGAAATGTTAGCTGCCAACGAAGGTAAAAGTCGCCATGATTTAGGTCGTGAAAAGTTCGTAGAACGCGTATGGGAATGGAAAAAAGAGTACGGCGATACTATTGTAAAACAAATTCGCAGCCTCGGCGCTTCTTGCGATTGGGATAGAGAGCGTTTTACCTTGGATGACGGTTATTACCGTGCTGTTCGCGAAGTATTCGTAAGCCTCTATGAAAAAGGTTTAATTTATCGTGGTGAACGAATCATCAATTGGTGTCCTCGTTGTGCTACTGCATTATCTGATGTAGAAGTAGATCACGAAGATGAACACGGCCATTTATGGCATATTAAATATCCTGTAAAAGGTGATGATAGTCGTTTCGTTATCGTTGCTACTACTCGTCCTGAAACAATGTTTGGGGACGTAGCGGTAGCCGTTAATCCAGATGATGAACGCTACAAAGATTTAATCGGTAAAACATTGATATTACCATTTGTAAATCGCGAAATTCCAGTCATTGCCGATGAGTATGTAGATGCTAGTTTTGGTACTGGTTGTGTAAAAATTACGCCAGCTCATGATCCTAATGACTTTGAAATGGGGCAACGACATAATTTAGAATCCATTGTAGTCATGAATAACGATGCGACTATGAATGAAGGGGCCGGTAAATTTAGTGGATTAACTCGTGAAGAGGCAAGAAAACAAGTAGTTGCGGAATTGCAAGATCTTGGTTTGTTAGATAAAGTGGAAGACCATGACCATGCAGTAGGCCATTGTTCTCGTTGTAAAACGATTATTGAACCAATGATTTCTAAACAATGGTTTGTCAACATGAAACCGCTTGCGGAGCCGGCTTTGAAAGTCGTAAAAGATGGTGACGTTCAATTTGTTCCAGAGCGATTTACAAAGACTTATGTAAATTGGCTTGAAAATATTCGAGATTGGACGATTTCACGCCAATTATGGTGGGGACATCGTATTCCAGCATGGTATTGTGATAACTGTGGTGAAACTATCGTTAGTCGTGAAGATATTACGGAATGTCCTCATTGTCATGGCCCTGTAACACAAGATCCAGATGTATTAGATACATGGTTTAGCTCTGGTTTGTGGCCTTTCGCAACGATGGGATGGCCAGAAGAAACAGCAGAATTGAAACAGTGGTATCCTACTAGTGTACTTGTTACTGGTTACGATATTATTTTCTTCTGGGTGGCTCGTATGATCTTTATGGGGCTCGAATTTGAAAAAGAAATTCCATTTAAACATGTATTTATTCATGGCCTTGTACGAGATAGTCAAGGTCGTAAAATGAGTAAATCCTTGGGCAATGGTATTGATCCATTAGACGTGATTCGCCAATATGGTGCTGATGCATTGCGTTTTACTCTTGTTACAGGTAATACACCAGGCAATGATATGCGTTTTTACATGGAACGCGTAGAGGCAAATCGCAACTTTGCCAATAAGATTTGGAACGCATCTAAATTCGTTCTTATGAATTTAACGAACTATGATGAAAACTTCATTCCTAATGAAGCAGATTTAACGTTAGCAGATAAATGGATTATTGCTAAATACAATGAAACCGTACGAAGCATTACTGCTAATTTAGATAAATTTGAATTAGGTGAAGCAGCAAGTTCTGTGTATGATTTCATTTGGAATACGTACTGTGACTGGTATATCGAGCTTGCAAAACCTCGTTTGTATAGCGATAGCAATGAACGAGATCGCAGTACCGTACAGTATTTATTGGTAACGATTTTGCGTCATATGTTAGAATTGTTACATCCATTCATGCCATTTGTAACAGAACATATTTGGCAACACTTGCCTCATGAAGGGGATAGTATCGTTCGTGCTCAATGGCCAGAAGCGTTAGCTTTCACAAACCTTGATGAAGCAGCACGCCAAATGGAGATTATGATGGATGCTATTAAAGGCATTCGCAATATGCGGGCAGAAATGAATGTACCGTTAGGGAAAAAAGCAGAAGTTATCGTAGCTCCTACAGATGCATCTATTGCTAAAGCTGTAGCAGATCATAGCGATTACTTTGTCACTCTCGCATGGGCTGAAAGAGTAACCATCTTAGATGCTAATGATAGTAAACCAGAAAATGCCACTGTAACTGTTGTGAATGGTATGGAAGTATACCTTCTATTAAAGGATCTTATTGATACAGATAAAGAAAAAGAACGTATTGCTAAAGAAAAAGAGCAATTGAAAAAAGAAATTGCTCGATTAGAAGGTAAGCTTGGCAATGAAGGGTTCCTTGCTAAAGCGCCAGAAGCTGTAGTGGCAAAAGAAAAAGAAAAACTAGAAGAATATAAACAAAAACAACAAGCGTTGTTAGAACGGGAAGCGTTCTTACAAACCTTATAGGAGGTTTATATGACATACGAAGAAGCCTTAGCCTACCTTGAATCGGCCGCATCTTTTGGAATTAAGCCAGGAGTGGAACGGATTCAAACTTTATTGGATTATCTGGATCATCCAGAAAAAGACTATAAGATTATCCATGTAGCTGGTACTAATGGCAAAGGTTCAGTAACGACCTATATTTCGTATGCTCTGTTTACCAGTGGATTGAGGGTGGGGCGATTTACATCGCCTCACCTTGAATCATATACAGAGCGTATTCAAATTAATGATGCAGAAATTACGAAAGAGGCTTTTGGGAATCTCATACTTTCTATACAAGATGGGGTTACAAAAATGGTAGCTCATGGTATGGAAGCACCGACGCAGTTTGAAATGTTAACGGCCGCAGCTTTTCTTTTTTTCAAAGAACAAGGTGTTGATTATGCCGTTATTGAAGCAGGCTTAGGGGGCTTATTAGATTCCACTAATGTAGTAGAACCTATTGCTACAGTCATTACAAATGTGACACTTGACCATCAAGCCTATTGTGGGGATACAGTAGAAGAGATTGCAGAACATAAAGCTGGTATTATTAAAGAGGGAGTTCCTCTTATTACGGCCGCTCAACAAGGACCACTTCGCATTATTGAAGGTGTAGCCAAAAAGAAAAAAGCTCCTATTTACATCTTTAATCAACAGTTTGGGGTAGATAGCCGCAGTGCAGTTACAGGGGGCCAAATGATTACTATTAGTACCGATAAAGATGCACCAGCCATGCTGTTTACTACTATGCCTGGTATTCATCAAGCTGTTAACTTAGCGTGTGCATTACAAACTGTACGATTATTAATGGAACAGGATGAGGCGATTAGCGAAGAAACGATACGTGAAGGCTTTGCCCGAGCTATATGGCCAGGTCGATTTGAAGTAAAGTGCGGGTTAAATCGTATTTTTATTTTTGACGGCGCTCATAATACAGCTGGTGCAGAAGCATTTGCTATGACCTATGGAGAATTATATAAAGATAAGCCAAAAACAATAGTGATGGCTATTTTGAAGGATAAAGACGAAGTAGGTATTATTGGCAATGTTGTAAAACCAAAAGATATAGTCATTGCTGTACCGGCTCCGACAGATCGGACGGAGACACCAGAGCAACTCGTCACTATTGTGAGACAACAAGTGCCTCATGTAGTGGCTCAAACGGCGGCTGATGTGGAGAAAGGCTTAGAGTTAGCTTTCAAACATAGTCAGGATGGCGATATTATCGTTGTTTGTGGCTCACTCTATATTTTAGGAATGGCTCGTCAATGGCTACAGCAACGGTTGAGTCATTAAGGTGCTATTATGAATCATTCTTTATTTCCTACAGAAACTAAACTGCGTTTCTACGTGGAGCGGCTTATATATGGCATTGTTATTGCTATGCCGTTGCAACCCCTCGTAGGGGACGTGTTGTTATGGATAACCTTGGCCATTGCTTTTGTTGATTTAGTGCGACGAGGCAATTTGACTTTACCTACCGGTTATTTGTCATGGACTGTTGCGATTTTTGTAGCTTGGACGGGGTTATCTGCACTGTTATCGGATCATTGGCAGTGGTCTCTAGGCAGTTGGGTCTATCAAATCGTCGCTGGCGGCGGTATGTACTATTTAGTTCGAACCTATATATCGAAGCCTAAACAGTGGCGCTATTTCTTACAATGTTTGGTGGGGACCGCATTATTAGTCTGTTGTATTGGTATTTATGAATATATTTTTCTCCCTAACATTCATATTAAAGAATGGGTAGATGCCACGCAGTTCCCTAAATTGATGCGGCGCATGGCGTCTACATTGCAAAACCCAAATCTATTGGGAGCTTACTTATTGATGATCCTAAGTGTTGTCATTAGTTATATTTTGGTCTATGTCAAAGGACCGAAAGAAGATGGTGAAAATGAGTTGATCAGTAAAGGTCGTCATAAACAAGACGCACTTATGATGATTCCTATTGGTATCGTTTTATTTTTAACGTTGGTCTTAACCTATTCGAGAGGGATTTGGATTAGCTTTGCAGCCATGATTCTATATTGGGCTATCTTCGTAGAACGAAAGCTTTTTTGGTCTATATTACTCATTCCATTAGTATTATATTGTTACGAAGGGGAAATTGCTTCCCGTTTATGGTCTATATTCCAAGGTACTGATACATCGGCAGATTTACGATGGGCCTTATGGGATAGCACAAGTTATATCGTCAGAGAACATCCGTTGTTTGGGATTGGGTGGAATACATTCTTCTTGGTGTATCCCGACTATAACTATTATATTCAAGGACCACAGGTTCTTATGTACCATGCCCATAATTTATATTTGAACGTCCTTGCCGAAGCGGGGATACCCGGATTGATTTCCTTTTTAGCTGTGTTAGTCTGTCATGTCTATGCTTCTATCAGCTTAAAAGGAGATATATTTAGACAAGCCGCTCAAATTGGTGTAGGTGCACTCGTTGTAGGTGTTCTCGTCAGTGGTTTATCAGATTTTGAACTTTATAGTCATCAAGTGACAATGATTTTTTGGCAACTTATGGGGCTTATTGGAGCCTTTATGAAAGTTCATTTAAACCGATAGATACTGCAATTATTAAGCGTAACTATATATTGAAGTAACTAGCTGTTCAGTGTAACTTGTATGAAGTTAATCATAACCAGTCTTTTATAGATGTCTATTATGTTTTATAATGGAACTATAGAAGACTGGTTTTTTGTATGTTTAAAAATAACCTTTTTAGTGATATTTAAAAATGTTACATGACTATGAAAAGATTTTAGTTTTTATATTATCTATATGTAGAACGAGTTTATCAAATAAACTCAATATACTGTATAGAAAGGTATCGATTTTGTTGGGAAGTTACAAGATGTGATAGCATATCAATAATTCCTGACGGTTATACCGTTGTGAATAAAACTTATTCCTAAAGAGCATTATTAATGAGTTTTAGGAATGAAAGGGGTAATTTGTGCGGTGAAAAATACGTTTTATGCATATAAGTTGACAATAGACTGTAAAGAGAATACGATGAAAGCGGTTTAAGGAATAAATCTAAAACCAAGAGATCAACTGTCGTTTAACAAGGTTTACTTAATTAAGGAGATGGTAATGATGATAGACATCAAAGACCGCGTTAAAGGCGCGGCCCTCCAAGGTAAAATTGTCTCTGCTGATGAAGCAGCAAAACTGATTAATCCAAATGATAAAGTTGGTATTTCTGGCTTTACTCCATCTGGGTATGCAAAAGCTGTACCATTAGCATTGGCTAAACGAATGGAAACAGAACCATTCAAGATTGATTTGTGGACAGGCGCTTCCGTAGGCGATGAAGCAGACGGAGCATTAACTCGTGTAGACGGTATCAATCGTCGATTCCCGTACCAAACAAATACGGATACACGAAAAGCATTGAATAGTGGACATATGAAGTACATTGATATGCACTTAAGTGCAATGGCTCAAAATATCCGCTATGGTTTTTTTGGTGATTTAGATGTAGCTATCATTGAAGCTGTACAAGTTAATGAAGATGGCTCTATTGTGCCGACTACATCTGTAGGTAATTCACCAACATTTGTAAGTCAAGCCAAAAAAGTAATTGTAGAGGTAAATGTATCTCAACCATTATCTTTGGTGGGGATGCATGATATTTATGAACCATTGGATCCACCACATCGTAAACTGATTCCATTAGATACGCCAGGTGATCGAATTGGTACAGAGGCTATTCCTTGCGATCCAGATAAGATTGTAGCGATTGTAGCTTGTGATATTCCTGATACAACTAGACCGCTAGCACCAATTGATGATGATGCAAAAGCAATGAGTCAAAATTTGATTGAATTTTTCCAAAATGAAATCAAAGCGGGCCGCTTACCTGAGAATTTGCTTCCTTTACAATCTGGTGTAGGTTCTGTAGCAAATGCTGTAATTAGTGGTTTAGCACAAGGTCCATTTACAAACTTATCTATTTATACTGAAGTAATTCAAGATGGTATGTTTGATTTGATCGACGCTGGTAAAGTTACAGTGTGCTCTGGTACAGCCTTAAGTCCTTCTCCAGATGGATTGAAACGATTCTATGATAATATCGATGAATATCGTAAAAAAATTATTCTTCGACCTCAAGAATTGTCAAACAACCCTGGCATCGCTCGTCGTTTAGGTGTTATTGCTATGAATACAGCTATTGAATTCGATATTCTAGGCAATGTAAACTCCACTCATGTTATGGGGACAAAAATGATGAATGGTGTAGGTGGTTCTGGTGACTTTGCACGCAGTGCATACCTTACTATTTTCTGTACTAGTTCTGTAGCAAAAAATGGTGATATTAGCTCTATTGTTCCATTTGTATCTCATGTAGATCATACTGAACATGACACTATGATTTTCTGTACAGAACAAGGTGTTGCAGACTGTCGAGGTTTGTGTCCTGTAGAACGAGCTCGTTTGATTATTGAAAAATGCGCTCATCCAGATTACAAACCAATGTTAACTGAATACCTAGAAAAAGCATTAGCAGCAACTAAGAATGCCCATACTCCGATGTTGCTAGACGAAGCTCTTTCTTGGCATAAACGCTTCATTGATACAGGAAGCATGAAAAAATAACCTGTTGTTTTAGGAGGATGATGAAAACATGGCTTACGAAAACCTTAAAGCCCAAATTGCTGAGTACAACAAACTTTGTGACGAAAGATCTGCGAAAACGCCAGAGCGTCAAAATTTAAAATATAATCGTGTTTACACTCCAGTAGACATTGAAGGTTTTGATTACGAACGCGACTTGGGGCTTCCTGGTGAATTCCCATATACTCGTGGTGTGCAACCTACTATGTACCGTGGCCGTTTCTGGACAATGCGTATGTACGCAGGTTTCGCAACTGCCGAAGAATCTAACAAACGTTACCGTTACCTTATCGAGTCTGGTGCAACAGGCCTTTCTTGTGCATTTGACTTGCCTACACAAATCGGCTATGATTCCGACGACGTAATGGCAGAAGGTGAAGTTGGTAAAGTAGGCGTTGCGATTGACTCCTTGAAAGATATGGAAATCTTGTTCGATGGTATTGATCTTGGTAAAGTTTCCACGTCTATGACAATCAACGCACCAGCTTCCGTTTTGTTGGCGATGTACATTGCAGTTGCTGAAAAACAAGGTGTACCTTCCACAGAATTAATGGGTACAATTCAAAATGATATTTTGAAAGAATACGCAGCTCGTGGTACATATATTTTCCCACCAAAACCATCTATGCGTTTGATTACAAATATTTTTGAATATTGCTCTCAACACGTGCCAAAATGGAATACAATCTCCATTTCTGGTTACCATATCCGCGAAGCAGGCTCCACAGCAGCGCAAGAAATTGCATTTACAATTGCTGATGGTATTGCGTACGTAGAAGCAGCATTGAAAGCAGGTCTTGATGTTGACTCCTTCGCAGGTCGTTTGTCCTTCTTCTGGAATGCACACAACAACGTACTTGAAGAAGTAGCGAAATTCCGTGCATCCCGTCGTTTATGGGCGACTATCATGAAAGAACGTTTTGGTGCTAAAAAACCAAAATCTATGATGCTTCGTGTACATACTCAAACAGCTGGTTCCATGTTGACTGCACAACAAGTTGATAACAACATCGTTCGTGTGGCGTTACAAACTGCTGCCGCTGTAATGGGTGGTACTCAATCCTTACATACTAACTCTCGCGACGAAGCGTTGGCGCTTCCTACAGAAGCATCTGTACAAGTAGCTCTTCGTACACAACAAATCGTAGCTTACGAATCTGGTTTAGCTGATGTAGTTGACCCATTGGGTGGCTCTTACTATGTAGAAGCTATGACTAATGCTATCTATGACGAAGCTATGGAATACATTAAAAAAATCGATGAAATGGGCGGCGCTGTAGTAGCAATCGAAAAAGGCTACATCCAAAAAGAAATCCAAGAATCTGCTTATAAATGGCAAATGGAAGTTGAATCTGGCTTACGTACAATTGTAGGTGTTAATAAATTCCAAGTTGAAGAAGAAGCTCCAAAAGACTTACTTCGTGTAGACGCTTCCGTAGGTGTTAACCAATCTAAGAAAACACAAGCCGTTCGTGCAGAACGTGATCAAGCAGCAGTTGATGCAGCTCTTGCAGAATTGAAAAAAGGTGCAGAAGACGAAAATGTTAACTTAATGCCATTAATTCTTGCAGCAGTAAAAACATACGCTACTTTGGGTGAAATTTGTAATGTATTGCGCGAAGTATTCGGTGAATACGAAGCTCACGCTACATTATAATAACGGCTAATTTCGGAGGTAATATATCATGGCAGAAAAACGTATTAGAGTAATCGTTGCAAAACCAGGTCTTGATGGTCATGACCGTGGTGCAAAAGTAGTAGCACGCGCACTTCGCGATGCTGGTTTTGAAGTAATCTACACAGGTCTTCGTCAAACACCAGAACAAATCGTAGAAGCAGCACTTTCTGAAGACGTTAATGTAGTTGCATTATCTCTTCTTTCTGGTGCACATAATACATTGTTCCCTAAAATTGTTGAGCTTTTAAAAGCTAAAGGCATGGGTGATGTACTCGTTATTGGTGGTGGTGTAATTCCTGATGCGGATATTCCTGGATTGAAAGAAGCTGGTGTAGCAGCTGTATTTACACCTGGCACACCAACAGGAGATATCGTTAAATTCATTAACGAAAACGTAAAATAATAATTGTAACCTAGGGGGAGAGGGACTCAACTGAACATAGCTGGATCCCTCTATTCCCATATTTTAAGATAGGTGGTGAGGCGCATGGATTTAGTAAAAGAACTATTTGAAGGTTCCAGGCTCGCCTTAGCACGGTCCATTACGGCTGTAGAAAACGAGTATGATAATGCTATTGACATTATGAAAGCCATTTATCCTAAAACAGGAAATGCTCGTATTCTTGGTATTACCGGGGCCCCTGGTGCTGGTAAAAGTACCTTGACTGACAAAGTAGTTAAACATTACTTAGATCAAGGTAAAAAAATTGGCATCGTTGCCATCGACCCAACTAGTCCATTTTCTGGTGGTGCTATTTTGGGGGACCGTATTCGAATGAATGATTTAACATTGAATGAAAATGTTTTTATTCGAAGCATGGGCACTCGCGGTAGTCTTGGTGGCTTGTCTAAAAAGACTGCAGATGTAGTAAAACTTATGGATGCTTTTGGCATGGATTTAGTTATTGTCGAAACTGTTGGGGTAGGACAGTCTGAAGTAGATATCGTTAAAAATGCGGATACTACATTAGTTGTTCTCGTGCCTGGTTTAGGGGATGATATTCAAGCTATCAAAGCAGGTATCCTCGAAATTGGTGATGTCTTTGCTATTAATAAAGCGGACCGAGACGGTGTAGATCGATTAAATGTAGAAATCGAAATGATGCTAGATCTCGATTCTCGTGAAGTGCAATGGCGTCCACCGATTAAGCGAACTATTGCTAGTAAAGATCAAGGTGTAGATGAATTAATTGAAGCCTTAGATGAACATTTCGAGTATCTGGAAGACTCTGGTGAGCTCGTAGCTCGTAGAGCAGAACGCACTCGAGATGAAATGATCGCTATGATCAATGAACAAATTGGCCGCTATGTAGCTGAAAAAGTTGTTAATAGCGATGAATTTAATCAACAAGTAGCAGCTGTTAATGAACGGATAAATGATCCATATACAGTTGTAAGTAATGTAATGACTAGTGTGTTAAAATAGAAGTATATACATACTGTATATAACTACACAATTATAGTAGTCATAATTTTCATTGAAAGGAGCTAATTACAATGGCTTTCAAAATTTTACAAGTCGACCATATTGGTATTGGTGTAAAAGACTTAGAATCTACTAAAGAATTTTATAAAAATGTGTTAGGTATGGAGCATCTTCCTGAAGATGAAGTAGTAGAAGAGCAAAAAGTAAAAGTATCTTTCTTCCCTTGTGGTGATGCTGAATTAGAGTTCTTAGAAACTACTACTCCAGATGGTCCTATCGGTAAATTTATTGAAAAAAATGGTGGCCGTGATGGTATTCAACACGTAGCATTGCGCGTTGACAACATTGAAACTGCTATTGCTGACCTTATGGCAAAAGGCGTTCAAATGATTGATGAAAAACCTCGTTATGGTGCTGGTGGCTCTGCTATTGCATTCTTACATCCAAAAGCGACAGGTGGCGTTTTACTTGAACTTTGCCAACGAATAAAATAAAATAATACATGTAACAAGTTTTTTATGGAGGTACTGATATGCAAACAGTGCAGGAAAAAATTGCGTTATTGCATGAGAAACTAGCTAAGGTAAAAGCTGGTGGCGGAGAAAAACGCATTGAGAAACAACATGCTCAAGGCAAAATGACCGCGCGTGAACGTATAGCCAAATTGTTTGACGACAATTCTTTTGTTGAACTCGATCAATTTGTTAAACATCGTTGTGTTAACTTTGGTCAAGAGAAGAAAGAATTGCCAGGCGAAGGTGTTGTTACTGGTTACGGTACAATTAATGGGCGTTTAGTATATGCTTTTGCGCAAGATTTCACTGTAGAAGGTGGTTCTCTTGGTGAAATGCATGCTGCTAAAATCGTAAAAGTACAACGTTTAGCTATGAAAATGGGGGCACCTATTATTGGTATTAATGATTCTGGTGGGGCTCGTATTCAAGAAGCTGTAGATGCACTTGCTGGTTACGGCAAAATTTTCTTTGAAAATACGAATGCATCTGGCGTAATTCCACAAATTTCCGTAATTATGGGACCTTGTGCGGGCGGTGCTGTATATTCTCCAGCATTGACTGACTTCATCTATATGGTAAAAAACACATCTCAAATGTTTATTACTGGTCCTGCGGTTATTAAATCCGTAACAGGTGAAGAAGTATCTGCAGAAGATCTTGGCGGTGCAATGGCACATAACTCTGTTTCTGGTTGTGCTCATTTTGCAGCTGAAAATGAAGATGACTGCATTGAACAAATTCGTTACTTGTTAAGCTTCTTGCCAAGCAATAATATGGAAGATGCACCAATTGTGGATACTGGGGATTCTCCAACTCGTGAAAATGATGAATTGAATACATTGTTGCCAGATAACCCAAATATGCCATATGACATGAAAGATGTTATCGCTGCGACAGTAGATAATGGTGAATTCTATGAAGTACAACCATTCTATGCTACAAACATCATTACTTGCTTTGCTCGTTTCGATGGTCAATCAGTAGGTATTATTGCAAACCAACCTAAAGTTATGGCTGGTTGCTTAGATATTAATGCATCTGATAAATCGTCTCGTTTCATTCGTTTCTGTGATGCTTTCAATATTCCAATCGTTAACTTTGTTGACGTTCCTGGTTTCTTGCCTGGCACAAATCAAGAATGGGGCGGTATCATTCGTCACGGTGCTAAAATGTTATATGCTTATTCTGAAGCTACAGTACCTAAAATTACTGTTATCACTCGTAAAGCGTACGGCGGATCTTATTTGGCTATGTGTTCTCAAGATTTGGGAGCAGATCAAGTATATGCATGGCCTACATCTGAAATTGCTGTAATGGGACCTGCTGGTGCAGCTAATATTATCTTCAAAAAAGACGAAGATAAAGAAGAAAAAACAGCTAAATATGTAGAAGAGTTCGCAACACCTTACAAAGCTGCTGAACGTGGTTTCGTAGATGTTGTTATTGAGCCTAAACACACTCGTCCTGCAATTATCAATGCTTTAGCAATGTTAGCAAGCAAACGAGAAAATCGTGCGCCTAAGAAACACGGTAATATTCCACTATAATTCGATGTAGTATATTTAATATCGGATTAGGGAGATACCTTTCTTATTTTAAATTTATAGAAAGGAGACATACTTATGGAAGGACCTAGCCCTTGGCTTATTATGCTAATTAATATGACGGTTGTTTTTGCCGTTCTTATTGCATTAGGCATCCTTATGAAGATCATTTATTGGATTGATCCAACTAAGAAGAAGCCAGAGCCAGCCCCTGTCGCAGCTCCTGTTGCTACAGCAGCTCCTGTAGTGGCTGATACAACTGTACCAGCAAATAATGAAGAAGAAATTGTAGCTGCTATCGTAGGTGCTATTGTAGCTATGGGGTATACATCTGAGCAAATTGCTTCGATTCGCCCAACATCAACAAGCACTAAATGGCGTTTAGAAGGCCGTTTGAGCGGTAGAAATTAATTCATTATTGAGGAGGCAGTAGTCATGAGCAATGCTACAAAACCTAATGGTACAGCACCTAGTAAAGAAGTAGTGGCTGCTATCGTAGGTGCTTTAGAAGCAATGGGTTACTCTAGTAATCAAATTGCACACATTCGTCCAATTGTAAGCTACAATTGGAAAATGGAAGGTCGCTTGCGCGGTAAACGATAGGATTATCCTATTTATATGTGTAAATTATTTGAAATTTTTGTGTGAACACACATTTGGAGGAATTTAAGATGAAAAAATTCAACGTTACAGTAAATGGCACAGCATATGAAGTAGAAGTAAATGAAGTAAAAGCAGGTGCGCCAGCAGCAGCACCAGCTCCAGCGGCGGCTTCAGCCCCTAAAGCAGCTCCGGCTCCAGCAGCAGCTCCAGCTCCAGCAGCAGCACCTGCAGCAGTTCCAGCTGGTGCAGAAACTGTAAAAGCTCCAATGCCAGGTAAAATCCTATCTGTAGCAGTATCTGCTGGTCAACAAGTTAAAAAAGGTGAAACATTGTTGATTCTTGAAGCCATGAAAATGCAAAATGAAATCGCAGCTCCTCGTGATGGCGTTATTGCAGATGTTCGCGTTGCTGCTAACCAAACAGTATCTACTGGCGAAGACATGGTAGTTCTTGGTTAATACAAACTATAGGGAGGCGTAACACCTCCCTTACAACTCTATATTTTTTGAAAGGGGATCGCACATGGATGCTTTTAGCGTAGCGATTAATTCCGTCTGGATGGATAGCGCATTCCAAGCTTTTACTATTGGTAATGCTATTATGATTCTAGTCGGTATAATCTTATTGTATATGGCGTTTGCTAAAGAGTTTGAACCATTGTTGTTAGGTCCAATCGCCTTCGGGTGTATTTTGGCCAATATTCCTCGCAACGGCTTTGAAGAAGGTGTAATGGCATTGATCAGTGCTGGTGTATCTCATGAGATTTTCCCACCTTTGATCTTCCTTGGCGTTGGTGCGATGACTGACTTTGGTCCGCTCCTTGCAAATCCTAAAACATTGCTTTTAGGCGCAGCTGCTCAAATTGGTGTATTTATAGCCTTGGCCGGTGCTATGTTAGTAGGTTTTACTCAACCGCAAGCAGCAGCTATCGGTATTATCGGTGGTGCTGACGGCCCTACATCTATTTATTTAGCTGCAAAATTAGCTCCTGAATTACTTGGTGCTATAGCGGTTGCCGCATATTCTTATATGTCTTTGGTACCGTTAATCCAACCACCAGTAATGAAGTTGTTAACGACGCAAAAAGAGCGTGAAATTGTAATGGAACAATTACGTGAGGTCAGCAAATTTGAAAAAATTGCTTTCCCAATTGTTTCCACAATCTTCATTTCTCTATTATTACCTTCCATTACATCTTTATTAGGTATGTTGATGCTTGGTAACTTATTCCGTGAGTCTGGTGTAACGGAGCGTTTATCTGATACATCTCAAAATGCGTTAATCAATATCGTTACTATTTTCTTAGCAACAGGTACTGGTTTAACTATGAATGCAGAACATTTCTTAACAATGGAAACTATTAAAATTATCTTGTTAGGTTTAGTAGCATTCATTGCAGGTACTGCAGGTGGTGTATTATTTGGTAAATTGATGAGCATACTTGATGGTGGCAAAACAAATCCACTTATTGGCTCTGCTGGTGTATCTGCAGTACCAATGGCGGCTCGTGTATCTCAGGTTGTAGGTGCGAAAGCAAATCCATCCAACTTCTTGCTCATGCATGCTATGGGTCCGAACGTGGCTGGTGTAATCGGCACAGCTGTAGCAGCAGGTACAATGCTTGCTATGATGTCCCGATAAAATATGATTTCACCAAGGTGTACCCTAGAGGGTACACCTATTGGTGACTATTAAAACTCTAATTTTATAAATTTATAAGTAGTTATATGGCAATAAATGGAATACAGCGAATCGGTCATTAAGTGAGGGCAAGAATTTCACAAAATAACCTATCAACGTACTTTGTAAGTAGAGGTGGTCATCTTGTTATCTATAGAAATGAAAATACTGATTTGTTTTGTATGGGCATTTATTGTTTTTTTTATTACTGCACTTATCATAGGGGCTGAACGTAAATCGCAATGGTTTCAAAAGAGAAGAAAATATTCTTGGTTTAATCGTCGAGGGATTATTAGTGAAGTCTTACACTTTGGTTATCCAAAGACAAAGGAAGGCTATGGAATAACAGGCGTTATGGCTCTTGCTATTGGCATTGTAAGTTATGCTATATGTCAGCTCTAATGATGTTAGGTTAGATAAGTGTGTTTCTCTGAAAGGAGATGATGATGTATGGGTGCTGCAGAACAAACGTTGATCGTCCTTGCAGTTATGGCTGTTTTATTCGTAACAGAAATTATTCCATTAGCTATTACATCCCTAGGTGGTGCTATTACGCTAGGCTTATTAGGGGTTATTACGCCTAAAACTGTATTCTCTGGTCTATCTGATAGTACAGTAGTTCTGTTTGCTGGCATGTTCGTTGTTGGTGGCGCATTATTTTATACTGGTTTAGCCCAAAAAATAGGGGAGACCGTAGTATCTCGGGCGGGAACAAGCGAAAATCGGCTAATGCTCGCTATTATGCTTGTTACTGCAATTATGTCGGCATTCTTGTCCAATACTGGTACTACAGCTGCTTTATTACCAGTAGTAGTAGGGATTGCGGCAGTTGCTAAAATTCCAGCATCTCGTCAATTAATGCCGTTAGCCTTTGCTGCTGGTATTGGTGGTATCATTACTATGGTTGGGACACCACCAAATATTATTGTTAATGGTACATTAGCTAAATCTGGTATTACGCCATTTGGATTCTTTGAATTCGCTTGGATTGGTATTCCTTTGACAATTGCTACTATTATTTTTATGATGCTTATAGGTAAACATTTATTACCAAAACATGAAATTACTGACGTTGGTGAAGTGGAACAAGAAGTATCAGCTGATGAAGTATCTAATGATCCTAAAAAGCAATTATACTCTGGTTTAATTCTTCTTGGCGTTATTATTGCCATGGTAGCAGGGGATTTCTTGAAAAAATTTGGTATTAATTTACCACTTAGTATGGTAGCAGTTATTGGTGCCATTTTATGTGTATTAACCGGTTGTTTAAAAGAAAAACAAGCGTACTCTTCCATTGATTGGGTAACTATTTTCTTATTTGCTGGTATGATGCCAGTAGCAGAAGCGTTGGATAAATCTGGGGCAGGACAAATGATTGCTAATGCTGTGTTAGGTGTTATGGGTTCTGATCCAAGTCCTTACTTTGCTACTGCTGTATTATTTATCTTGTCTTGTACAATGACTCAATTTATGTCTAATACTGCATCTACGGCACTATTAGCGCCAATTGGTTTGGCTATTGCAAAAGGTATGGGTGCTGATCCACATGCCGTGTTGATGGCTATCGGTGTTGCTGCATCTTGTGCATTTGGTACACCAGTTGGGACGCCTCCAAATACCTTAGTATTAGGCCCTGGTGGATATAAGTTTATGGATTATGTGAAAGCTGGCGTACCATTAATTGTGGTATGTTTCATAGTAAGCCTGATTATAATTCCAATTGTATGGCCATTTTTCCCAGGTAACTAATAGGGTAGGGGAGAATTCTCTAACTTAATAAGTACAAAAACGGTCAAATCGAAAGATTTGGCCGTTTTATTTTGCTAATACGGGATATATTTCATGTGATAATAGATATTGATAATAAAATTCTTATTAAAATAATGAGAATTGAAAGTGAATGATAAACCGCGGATTATCATTATAAATTAGATAAATGTGAGATTCTAAATGAAATGGACTATCAAAAAGTCTGTAAAATAAGGCTTTTATGAGATAAAATAAAATAATCTATGCAAAAATCACATTAACTTTTTTGTCATTTTCAATTGACTTTACACTTTTCTTATGTGATAATGAGAACATAAGTTGAGGCGAAAGCCAATGTAAATGATAATACAAGTTTTCTTTTTAATATTTTATGGAGGTTTATCATGAGAGTTATTGCTGATGGTTGCATTAAATGTGGTTCTTGCGCGTCTGTTTGCCCAGTAGCTGCTATTACTGAAGGTGAAACTAAATACGAAATCAACGATACTTGCATCGACTGCGGTTCTTGCGAATCCGTTTGCCCAGTATCTGTAATTTCCGCTGAATAATCACTGGAATCAAAGAGCTAGTAAGCAATATGCTTGCTAGCTCTTTTTATTTTTCCAAAAACAATGTAAACTATAATAAGATTCTTACATGTTATATATCATTTATGTATTGGAGTTTGCTTGTGTTTTATCTTATCGCCATTGTATGGCTAGTATTGGATCAATTGTCTAAATATTATATAATGGAGCATTTTTATTTAGGTGAGTCGGTACCAGTTATTCCTAATGTGCTCCATATTACTTATATTATTAACCGAGGGGCGGCTTTTGGTATTTTGGAGAATCAGCAATGGATATTTTTGCTCGTAGCGGTTATATTAGTTGTTCTTGCTTTCCTTTATAGAAAGACTATTAACAACGGACCTGTATCGCTACATGTAGGGACGGCATTGCTCATTTCCGGGGCCATTGGTAATGGTATTGATCGCTTTACCTTGCGTGGTGTAGTAGATTTTTTAGATCTTAGAGTATGGCCTATTTTTAATATTGCCGACATCGGTATTTGTGTAGGCGTTATAGGTGTTGTATATTATTTGCTTCGATCAGATAGTGAGGAATAAGTATGAATGAATATATTGTAAAAGCTGAACAGGAAGGGATGCGTTTAGACGTATTTTTAACAGAACAAATGGAAGGCTCTCGCAGTTATATTCAAAACCTCATTAAATCTGGGCACGTTACAGTCAATGATAAATCTGGTAAAGCTAATATGAGGCTTTCAGAAGGGCTAGTGATTGCTGTAGAAGTACCAGAGCCAGAGTCTATTGAAGTGTTGCCTGAAGATATTCCCATCGATTATCTCTATGAAGATGAATATATTATTATCATCAATAAACCGAGAGGTCTCGTAGTACATCCAGGGGCTGGAAATTATTCAGGTACATTGGTAAATGCTTTGCTTTATCATTGTAAAGATTTATCTGGCATTAATGGTGAAATTAGACCGGGCATTGTACATCGCTTAGATAAAGATACATCAGGCGTTATGATGGCGGCTAAAAATGATGCTGCTCATATTGGTTTGGCAGAGCAAGTAAAAGATCATTCTGCTAAGCGTACGTACTTAGCCTTAGTGCAAGGGAATATCGTAGAAGAGAAGGGAATTATTAAAGCTCCTATTGGTCGTCATCCGAAAGATCGCATGAAAATGGCTGTAGTTTTTGAAAACAGTAAAGACGCTGTGACTCATTTTAAAGTGCTAGAGCGTTACGGGTGCCATACATTGGTAGAATGTTCGTTGGAAACGGGGCGGACCCATCAAATTCGGGTTCATTTTGCTCATATTGGTCACCCTGTTGTGAATGATCCATTTTATGGATACCGTCGTATGGACTTCCCTATTGAAGGACAAGCGCTACATTCTCGTACATTGGATATTGTACATCCTATTACGAAAGAGGCGATGCATTTCGAAGCGCCAGTACCAGAAGACTTTCAACATTGTATTACCTTTGCTAAAGAGTATAGAGAACAGAGATAAGGATACTTACTATGGAAACAAAGCGTATTTTGATGGACAAAGATGCTATTACTCGCGCCATTCGACGCATTAGTCATGAAATATTAGAACGCAATAAAGGCCTGTCAAATGCCATTATCGTCGGTATTGAACGGCGTGGTGTAGTATTGGCAAAACGCTTACAAGCTGAAATGGAGCGTATCGAAGGGCTCCATATTCCTTGTGAGTCTTTAAATGTGGCTATGTATCGTGATGATCGTAATATGCGCGATGAAGATGGTCCTACTTGTGAAATTGAAACTACAGAAAAAACAATCATTCTTGTAGATGACGTATTGTATACAGGCCGCACTATACGAGCCGCCCTCAATGCACTGATGACGTCTGGCCGCCCTAAATCGATTCAATTAGCTGTTCTTGTAGACCGAGGTCATCGAGAACTACCGATTCGGGCTGACTATGTAGGAAAAAATATTCCTACATCTCATGTAGAAAAAGTGCGTGTGCGTGTAGAAGACATGGATGGTTGCGAAGAAGTAAGTATCGAACAGTAATGATATATGATAGTATGCTAAATATGCTTACATACCAACACATAAAAGACTAGCCCCCTGAAGCGTTGTAGGATTGCCGTATGGCAGTGTTAAGCGTTTCAGGGGCTAGTCTTTTGGTGTGCTAGTCGATATTTACTAGTCTATTATATATTGTGGAGAATAGGTGTAATCTTTGTTTCCTGCTCGTAATTGTTCATTGGTAAAGGTATAGGCTTGTAAGTCTGTACTTTTTTCGTCAATTTTCATCAATGCTTGCCCAAAGGCTGATATTTGCGTGCGCGCTGGGGCCCATTTTTGAATGAGAGGCACATCGTAAGCTTTTTCTTTGAGCCATTGTCGACCTTTATTGTTAAAGGCCAAAAGTCTTGCGTATTGTGGTCCTTCTTGGTGGGCTTTCAGCATTAACTTTTTGGTAATACCTAGTGCGCCATAGGCGGCCATTCGTTGTAACCGGGCGAAGGTGTAGCGTTTAGTTTTGATAGCGTCTAATACGAGTGACCACGATGTATGCTGTGTCGATTCATGCCATCTGTGTTCAATACCTTCAGTAAAGTCGGCAAATTGATGTAATTGTGAAGGCTCTAAGAGGCGATAGAAGGCTAATAAAAAGTCTTCGTAACGATGGTAGTTTGTATAAGCCCCAGTGGTAATACACTGTTTCATATGGTCGGCTATAACAGGGGGAACAAAATCAGTGACCTCTTGGTTGGCTTGTAATGCTTGTCGCAAGGCTGATCCAGAAGGGAAAGTAGCCGTTAATTCGTTGCTGTGATGATCGGATTGACGTTGAATGGGGAGGACTGTTAGCTTTGGATAATAGTGAAGGGCGCTACGCACATATTCCAATCCTAAAATAGCATTAGGCGCCGTAGCCAGTAAATGGCCTTTCTCTAATTCTCTTTCCAGTACTTGACGGAGGGCGGTACCATAAGAGATGCCTGTTTGGATGCGATTTCTAATGAGCAGTTGTCCTTCCGGGGAGTTGAGTAGTTGGGCTGCCTCTTGTAATAGATGTAGGTCATCTAATTCTGTGCCAAATGAAATGGTATCGATGTGGAGCGCTTTTAGTAACCGAACGGCGCCAGTACTAAAAATTTCAGCACTTCCTAAGGCGTAAATGGTTGGCAGTTCAATGACTACGTCGGCGCCGCTGAGTATGGCCCAACGAGCGCGGTCGAATTTACTAAAATAAGCCGGTTCGCCACGTTGCACAAAGGATCCACTCATAATGGCGATGCGCGTTGCCGCGGGAACTTTCATATGCACTTGTTCTAGTTGGTATTGATGGCCCTTATGGAACGGATTGTATTCAGAAATAATGCCGATAGTTTTCATAGCCTGTCCTTTCTTTTATACTATCGATTATATACTAATTTTCACGTTTTATATAATTTCTTTTGAAAGTACTAGAATAGGGCGCATTGTAATGATATAATTATCTGTGGATTCTGATTTGACGAGAGGTGAGTTGATGAATGTACAATGGAAACGACGTCTAGTAACAGGCTTATTGAGTGCATCTTTGTTAGTAGTGGCAGGATGCGGTTCTCAAAACGTTATGGACAACTACAGTTTTGGTAATCAAGTCATTCGCTCTGGCCAATCTGAAATTACAATTGCACTGCCTTATGAAATGGGTAAATCCCTACAATCTACTAGCAATGATGGCTATCCTATGGATCTTTATGGAGCTAATTCAGAGCATATTATGATCGAAGTTAAAGCGATTCAAGCTGGTCCTGGAAAACCGTTGCCTACAGTAGAAGACTATGTGAAAGGCAAAGAAGGGGAATTTAATAGTCTAGGTGCGACTATGACTATGAATTCTGTAAACCTAAACGGCACGCCAGCTACACATATGGATGGCACATTTGTAGTGCAAAACAGACAGATACGCATTTCTCAATATATTTTCATGAATGAAGGTGTATTGTGGAATATAACCTACACATATCCATCGGATGATCAAGTAGGCGCTGATATCAGCAAAGAAATTGAACAAAAAATTTACGTTACAGAAAAGAAAGAGGGTTAATCGATGAACGTATTAGTAGTTAACTGCGGTAGTTCTTCCTTGAAATATCAATTACTTGATATGACAAACGAAACTGAATTAGCAAAAGGTTTATTTGAAAAAATTGGTGACGAAGATGCTATCTTCACTCACAAACGTCCTAATGCTGATAAGTTAGAACGGGTTGAACCAATTTTGAACCACAAAGAAGCATTACGCATTTTGCTTGACATCTTAGTAGATCCTGAATTTGGCGTAATTTCTTCTATGTCTGAAATCGATGCAGTAGGTCACCGTGTAGTACACGGCGGCGAAAAATTTGCTGATTCCGTATTGATTACTCCAGCAGTAATGGAAGCATTGAACGAATGTGCTACATTAGCGCCTTTACATAACCCACCAAATATTCAAGGTATCGAAGCTTGTGAAGCAATTATGCCTAACGTACCACAAGTAGGTGTATTCGATACTGCATTCCACCAAACAATGCCTAAAGAAGCATATATGTACGCTCTTCCATACTCTTACTATGAAGATTATGGCATTCGTCGTTACGGCTTCCACGGTACTTCCCATAAATACGTAGCACAACGTTGCGCAGAATTGATGGGTAAACATATGACGGATCTTCGCATCATTACTTGCCACTTAGGTAATGGTTCTTCCTTGGCAGCGATTAAAGGCGGTCGTTCCATCGATACTACAATGGGCTTCACTCCATTATCTGGTTTGATCATGGGTACTCGTACTGGTGATATTGACCCTGCTATCGTACCATTCTTGATGGATAAAACGGGTATGTCTTACGAAGAAGTAGATGCTATTATGAATAAAGAGTCTGGTGTACTCGGTATTTCTGGTGTATCTAATGACTTCCGTGTTATTGAGGAGGAAGCTGCTAAAGGTAACAAACGTGCTCAATTGGCATTAAATATGTTCCACTATAAAGTTCGCCGTGTAATTGGTGCATTTGCAGCAGTAATGGGTGGTGTTGATGCTATCGTATTTACGGCAGGTATTGGTGAAAACGGTATCGCTAACCGTGATGAGATCTGTAATGGTTTAGAATACCTTGGTACTCGTATCGATGCAGAACGCAACAACGTTCGTGGCAAAGAGCAAGAAATCAGTGTAGAAGGCTCTAAAGTTAAAATTTTCGTAATCCCTACGAATGAAGAAATCATGATTGCTCGAGACACAGCTCGTATCACTCAATCTTTGAAAAAATAATAACTTTATATGACTGTTTGGAACCATTATAATGATGGTATAAGAGCAATACATACAATAACTCCCTTATGATATATAAGGGAGTTATTTTTATTATATCTTTTATGGTATATGGCATATTTTAGGTAGTCGTGGGCCCTTGGATTTTATATAATGAATATAGCAGAGTTTTATACAAGGAGTCGTTTATGAATGTCTTATATACTGAGCAATCACGGAGAACCAATAGTTCCCAATGGCTAGTAGCCTGTTTTGTACTTTTATTACTCGCTGCTGTTGCCTATACAACGATGAGAAGTTATGAACAAGGCCATCTATTGTTAGCAGAATATTTTATCGAAATCGCTGCTATTATAGTGATTGTAAAGCAAGCTTTCAGTCGATATACCTATATATTGACGGATAGAGAATTGATTATTGATGAAATGTCATTTTTTAGAACTCGCAGATTTTCTGTAGCTTATGATGATATAGATGGCATATATCCCTATAATCGAGATTTTCTCACGAATTTGCGGTATCGTTATAAATATCGAAAATGTTCGACCTCCGATGACCGACCTATGTGGTTCTTGGTCTATTCTATTGTAAAAGGGAAAAAAGTCCAATTTGGCCGTGTTGTTTTGAAAGCAGATGATGAGTTCTACGAAATACTAGAACGCTTTGTGCCAAATCGCATTCGTGTGCCAGAAGCAGATGTTGTATTCCATGCCACTGTTCGCGCCGATGCGGTGAAACATGGTGAAGATGTGAAATCCTATTACCATCGTTTAATCTCTGGTGAAAATGAGGATGTCACCAGTGAGATGGGCGAAATGGAGTAGAAGGAGTCAAACTAGCATGAGTGCATTGTATTTAGCGAGCCAGTCGCCGCGACGAAGAGAATTATTGAATCAAGTCGGTATAGCTCATATTGTTGTAGATAGTGCTTACGAAGAGTCTAATGTGGCCACTACAAATCCTATAGAGATGGTGAAAGAACAGGCCTTAGGTAAGGCTCGTCACGCATTGGGTGTACCAGATGGAGCCATCGTGCTAGGCGCGGATACTATCGTCGTTTTAGATGGCGTAGTCTTAGGTAAGCCAAAAGACGAGAAAGAAGCAGACTCGATGCTTCGCCAATTATCTGGAAAAGCGCATTCTGTCATTACCGGTGTAGCCCTTCTCATCAAGGGTGAAGAAATCGTTTTTCACAGTGAAACGAAGGTTTATTTTAAAGACTTAGCAGATTTTGAAATTGCTTCCTATATAGCTTCTAAAGAACCTTTGGATAAAGCTGGTGCCTATGGTATTCAAGGGAAAGGTGCTTTATGGGTAGATCGAATCGAAGGGTCTTACACTAATGTAGTGGGGTTACCAGTGGAACAGGTGTACGACGAATTAGTGAAAGCACTGAACTCATAAGACATGATGTGATTAGTTTTATATTAATCGTAGCGCTAATCTATCGTTAATGCTTAGAACTAATCTTATAGTTCGTTTTATAGCTAATGAACATTGCATAATTGACTGACATACAGATAACCTAACGATTCATATGTAATGGAGGGATTGTATGCAAGTCAAAACAGTAAGTGTTAAAGATATGTTGCCCTTTCAAAGGCCTAGAGAAAAATTTTTAGCATTAGGACCAGAGAGAATGGCTATGGAAGAATTACTAGCTATTTTGCTGAGAACTGGTTTAAAAGGTCAATCGGCTATCGATTTAGGTAAAGATATTATTGATTCTTTGCCCGATGGGGCGTATGGTCTGAATTGCATAACGGTAGATGAGTTAGTGCAGATTAAAGGTATTGGTCGCGACAAGGCCGTTACGATTTGTGCGGCTATCGAATTGGGCCGACGTTTAGGCGAGTTGAAAGTGAAGTCCACTTATGCCGATTTTTCGCAGCCTTATGTAGTAGCGCAATACGTTATGGAGCGGCTCCGCCATGAGCGAGAAGAACATGTATGGGTAGCTATGCTTACGTCGCGCAATACATTAATCCAAATGGAGCCCATTTCAAAAGGCGGTATAGCAGCTAGTTTGGTAGAACAACGGACAGTGTTTAGAAAGGCCATTGCTTGTAATGCGGCGGCCATGATTTTAATTCACAATCACCCTTCTGGGGATAGCCGACCTAGTGACGATGATATTCGATTGACGAAGCTATTTGTCAGTGCCGGACAATTTATGGGCATCCCCGTATTAGATCATATAGTCATTGGAGATGGGGAATTTACTAGCTTAAGCGAAATTGGTAAATTAAGTTAGATATGGTAAAATGAAAGGATGAGTAATGAAGGAGAATAGCATTATGAAATCCATTTTACCGTCTTTTGGAAAAGACGTAAGTATTGATATAGGTACCTCTATTACGCGCGTTATGGGTGGCAATAGAGAGTCCATGATGAGTGAGCCTTCCATTGTGGCGACGGATACAAAATTAGAGAAAATCGTTGCCGTTGGAGACGAAGCGGATCGTATCGTCCGGCGTATGCCAGATATGTGGCGTTCGCTATCGCTTTTGCAAGACGGATTTATTGTAGATTATCGCGTGATGCATACGATGTTGCATTATTTTTTAAATAAAGTGTCAAACTCGTTGCGTCGTTCCCGTGTATTAGTTAGTGTACCTTGTGGCATGACTGACGTAGAACAACGAGCTATGATGGATGCTGTTATTCAGGCGGGGGCAAAGGAAGTATTTCTCATAGAAGCGCCTATTGCAGCAGCTATTGGTTGTGATTTGCCTATTTTTCAACCGCGTGGGTCTATGGTCATCGATATTGGTGAAGGGACCACAGATATGGCTATTTTGTCTTTAGGTGGAACCGTACAAAGTCAAACGATTCGATTTGGCGGCGGCGACATAGACAAAGCCTTGATGAAATACGTAAACCAATGTTTTGGATTACTCGTATCGGATCAAACGATAACTGCTATAAAACATAGCATAGCCATTGCTACACCGCCACTAGAGGAACAAGAGTTTTCTTTCCAAGGTCGTGATATGACAAATGGCATTGTTCGTAGATCTGTCATACACCAATCGGAAATCTATGAAGTGATTAATAATGTCTTGCAAGGTTTGTTAGATGCTATCAAACAAATGATTCGTAATACAGAACCAGAAATTGTAGCAGATATGATGGAATATGGCATTGTCCTCACTGGTGGAGCCGCTCAACTACAAGGATTACCAGAGCGTATTAGCGCTGAATTAGGCGTGCCTGTACAAGTAGCAGTTAATCCAGACACTAAAGTCGTAGAGGGCTTACAAAAAGCAGCTAACAATATCGTTAGCCTCACTCGTTTTATTGTGAATTCTAAAGGGAGAAAAGGTAGAGCATGATACAGTCAGAACGAAAGTTAATCATCTTTGTCACTGTGAGTTGTATTATATTAGCTCTCCTTGGCTTTGCTTGGAAACAAAGAACAATCATTCCTTTTGTTACAGTTCCTTTGGAGGAGATTACGACGCCTTTTACTTATGGATCTGCACGAGTACTCAATTCTGTTACTACTGGTATTGATGTGTTGGATACAGCTATTGGGAGGGCTTTAACAGATAGTGAAAAAGACAATACTATTGCTGAATTGGAACAGAAATTAGTTAATCACGATGAAGTGGTGGCTGAGAATATTCGCCTTCGCCAATTGTTAGATTACGAACGGGCTCACCCTGAATTTACTATGACTTTGGCTGGTGTTATTATGAAAGATTTCGGCACCTGGACCAATACATTAACTATTGATAGAGGGGCCGCTGATGGCATCGAAACGAATATGGCTGTCGTTGTACCTAGTGGCGTTGTAGGCGTCATTACAGATGTGTATCCGCATTCTGCAAGGGTGCAGACGTATTTGGATCCACGTAGTGCTATCGGTGTTATTGTACAACGACCTGAATCGAGATTGGCAGGCGTTGTGAAAGGCGATGGCAATCGTCCTTATACGCCGTCCATGGTCAATATTGCTCGTGAAGGCGATGTCCTTGTAGGCGATAAATTAGTGACGTCTGGTTATGGTGGTATTTATCCGAAAGGCTTGCTGTTAGGCAATGTGTCATCTATTGAAAACGATAGTGAAGGATTCGTAAAAAATGCCGTCGTTAAACCAACGGTGGACTTTCATCGGTTAGAAGAAGTGTTTATTATTACGTCATCTACGGTAGCTAGTCCAGATACAGTAGAATTAGAACCTAAATTAGTACCTCAAACGCAACGAGATCAAATCCAAGGGGCTAGAGGAGTAGTAACGCCATGAGACGATTAGCAATTGTGTTAACAGGCTTTTTCTTATTGTTCTTGCAAGCTCAATTGTTGCCAGCTTTATTTCATACAAATTGGGTTCCTAATGTAATCTTAACGGCTGTGATTGTGGTTACTGTATTTAAAGGACAATTGGCAGGCTTGACTGTAGCTGTCATTGGTGGAGGTTTGCAAGATATATTGATATCTAATTTCTTTGGTCTACATCTCTTTCCGTACAGCGCGTTAGTGTACATCTTGTCTATTGTTCAACAGCGAGTGTATGAAGAACGATGGTATTGGACTTGTATCATTGTAGCTATTAGCACGCTATTAGATGGAATAATGCGCATTGCTATTATTGCTGCTAGTGGGGGAGAGATAGAATTTTTGGCCTATATGTGGCATATGATTTTGCCTACCTTATTTTGGAATGTTTTGCTCGGCGCTGTAGGTCATTGGCTATTGCAAAGTAAGCAAGAAGAAGAAAACTATTTTTGGTGAATTTATAGGAGTGTACTGTGCTTGAAAGTTTATATAAACGTAAAAAAACGAGCCGCTTTGATGTGCTCTTCTATATCGTAACGGGCATATTTATTATCCTTGGTTTCCGCTTGTTTACTATGCAAGTCTTAGAAGGTGGTTACTACCAAGCTAAAGCAGATGGCAATCATCTTCGCATGGTTCCTATGACGGCAGCTAGAGGCGTGATGTATGACCGAAATGGACAAATCTTAGTAGGCTCTCGACCTGCCTATACAGTATCCATTATGCCTACAGGAAAGCCGTTAGCAGAAGAGGAACTTCAGAAATTAGCAGTGGTGCTAAAGAAAGACCCTGAAGAGATTCGCAAAAAAGTAGATAATCATAAAGAAGGCTATGAACCAATCCGTATTGCTACCGACATTTCTATGGATGTAGTGACGAATATTGAAGAGCATCGCCATGAATTACCAGGTGTTACTATTGATGTAGAACCTCTCCGGTTTTATCCTTATGAAACGATGGCAGCCCAATTATTTGGTTATGTAGGGGAAGTCAGCGAAGAAGAGCTGGAAGAGTTTAAAGCAAAAGACCCTAATACACCAGTTAGTGGCGGTACTATTTTGGGACGAGCAGGTTTAGAAAAGCTCTATGATAATGTGTTGCGCGGTGTCGATGGGGGGAAGCAACTAGAAGTAGATGCATCGGGACGAACTGTGGCAGAAGGGGAGCGGAAACATACGATTCCCGGTTCTAATATTTACTTAACCATTGACGTTAATATTCAAAAAGCGGCGGAAGAAGCTGTGGCAAAGCAGTTAGATCAACTTCGAGCAGAAGGTGCCCCTGCTACAGGTGCTGCTGTTGTAGTGTTAGATCCTAATACAGGAGCCGTATTAGCTATGGTTAGTGCGCCAGAATTTAATCCCAACTGGTTTGCTCGAGGGATTACCACCGCTCAATGGAATCAACTCAATACAGATGAAAATCATCCTTTCGAAAATAAAGCCATTGCTGGTGAATACCCACCAGGATCACCTTTCAAAATTGTCACTGGTGCAGCGGCGTTAGATTTGAAAAAAGTAACGCCTGATGAAATGATTTTCGACAGCGGTCGCCACTGGTTAGTCGATAAGCGAAATGCTGCAGGAGAAGCGCTGGGGTGGATCAATTTTAATACGGCCCTAGCTAAATCTGACAATGTCTATTTCTATGAAATGGGTAATCGCTTAGGCATCGATAATATTGAAACGTATGCTCGATATTTTGGCTTCGGTGAAAAAACAGGCATTAATTTAGCAGGCGAAGCAGAAGGTAATGTGGCCAGTGCTGCATATAAGAGAAAAATATTTGATGACGAATGGTATTTAGGGGAAACCTTTGATGCGGCCATCGGTCAGTCTTTCCATTTGGCTACGCCTTTGCAAATGGCTGTTATGATGAGTCAAGTAGCGAATGGGGGTATTCGCTACCAACCATATGTAGTGAGTCGTATCGATAATCCAGATGGTACGCCAGCTGAAATCTTTGGACCTAAAAAGTTAGGTTCTTTACCAATTTCTAATCATGTTATGAATTTAGTACGAGAAGGATTGCGTGACGTAACTACAGAAGGGGGTACGGCAGGTAATTTATTCCAAAATTTCCCTGTTAACGTAGCGGGTAAGACGGGGACGTCGGAAAATGCACATGGCCGTGATCACGGTTGGTTTACAGCCTACGCACCATACGACAATCCGCGCCTCGTTATTGCTGTTATTGTAGAACAAGGCGGCTTTGGTTCTAGTTCGGCGGTACCTATTGTACATGACATTCTAGCGGCTTATTTCAATGTACCTACTAAAAAGAACAAAACAGATAGCGCCGTGCCTTCCTCGGAAAGAAGGGGCACAGCGAATGGAAGAGATAATAATGACGATGCTCCAGTGAAACCTGTCACTCAAAACTAGAAAGGATCGACTATGGGAGACATAATAGGCCTCGTCTCCGGTAAAGGAGGCGTAGGCAAAACGACGATTACTGCTTGCCTAGGGGCAGCTCTTAGCAAACAAGGTTATCGCGTATTGCTTTGCGATGGTGACTTTGGTTTGCGCGACTTAGATTTAGTATTGGGCAAAAATGATGAAGTTTGTTTTGATGCTTACGATGCTATAAATGATGCTGAATTAACAGAAGACGTTATTATTGAAATCAAAGATAATTTATTCTTTCTTCCTGCGAGCCAACAAATGCGTTGGGAAGATATGGGACGAAAAAAATATAGAAAATTTGTACAACGATTATCTGAACAATACGACTATATCCTAGTAGATGCACCAGCTGGTATCGGTCGCGGTTTAGAGTCGATTATGAAATTAGCCAATCGCTTTTTAGTGATTACCCAACCTTTGTGGGTGTCCTTGCGAAATGCGGCGAGGATGATTCAGTTTTGCCGTGATTATGGTCATCGAGACTATGTAGTCGTATTTAACTCCTTGCACCCTGCACCGTCAGACCCCAATCTATATGATATGTTAGATGCGGTAGGGGCTGAATATGTAGGGGCTATCTTGCCTTATGAAGAAGGTATAGTAGAGTTTACGCAAGAAGGGCGTTTAGCGGAGGTATTGCCTCAAAAGTATGAGGCATTACTGAAGCCTTTAGTGGACTACATCGTAACTGGCGATGCTTGGGACGAACAAGACGTAGTTAATCAATATGATACAATCACTGCTGTAAAAGAAGTTGAACCACAACCTACATTGGCTTCGCCACAAGTAGGTGAGGGTGATGTTATCTATACGAGCCATTGGTCTACACAGAGCCGACTAGTAGAAGGTAAACAAAGTTTATGGCGTCGTAAAGGATTGAAGTAGGTGTACTATGTGGTTACGAATTTGGCAACGATGTGATTGGACCATCATTATTAGTACATTACTGTTAGTATCTATTGGTATCATAGCCATAGGTAGTGCGACTCATGTGAACCAAACTGGATTAGACGCTTCTACATTGGTGGCGAAGCAACTTATGTTTTTTCTCGTCAATGTAGTAATCGTTATAGGCTTACAATTTTTTGATTACCGCAAATTGAAAGACTGGGCTAATAGTATTTATGTGATTACTTTACTTATGCTATTAGCCGTTATCTTTGTAGGTACATCTGCACTGGGTGCGCAACGGTGGATTGAAATTGGTCCTATTACGATACAGCCGTCAGAATTTTCTAAATTATTGATGATTATCTGTATGGCTAACATGTTAGAGCCTAGATATGAACAGTTACATACTTTCAAATCTCTTGTGTTCCCTGTTCTCTATGTAGGATTCCCTATTTTACTAGTCTTCATGCAGCCTGATTTAGGTACATCATTGGTATATATTGCTATTTTTATAGCTATGCTATTTGTGTCAGGCATTCACTTGCGGCTAGTCCGTATTATTGCCACTACTGGCGTACTATTGCTACCATTGGCTTGGTTTATTTTGAAAGACTACCAAAAACAACGTATTTTAGTCTTTTTAAATCCCGATATCGATCCCTTTGGTTCTGGATACCACATTATTCAGTCTAAAATTGCTATAGGTTCTGGTACGATAGTAGGGAAAGGCTTATTTAACGGTACGCAAAGTCAGTTGAATTTCTTGCCAGAAAATCATACAGATTTTATTTTTTCCGTTATTGGCGAAGAAATGGGCTTTATTGGATGTGCCATTGTATTGCTCCTATTATTTTTGCTCATTTACCGTAGCATTCATGTGGCCTATACATGTAATGACCGTTTCGGCATGTTATTAGCGGTCGGCATTGGTGCTATGCTAGCCTTTGAAGTGCTCATCAATATCGGTATGACAATGGGGATTATGCCCGTTACAGGGATTCCATTGCCTTTTATTAGTTACGGTGTTAGTGCCTTGACGACAAATATGATCAGTATAGGTATACTGCTCAATATTTCCATGCAACGAACAAAATATATTTTTTAACCTTTGAAAGAAGTCTCTTTAGACGGAGGAATTATGATTCACTTAGACACGGCTTGGTTACAACATGTGCAGAAACCAGCTCGTTATACAGGTGGGGAATGGAATAGTATCATCAAAGACCACAGTACGGTAGATGTAACTATGGCCCTCGCTTTTCCTGATGTATACGAAGTGGCTATGAGCCATTTAGGGATTAAGATTTTATATGGTTTGATGAATCGTCGCGATGATGTAGTGGCGGAACGGGTATTTGCTCCATGGCACGATATGGAAGAAGAAATGCGCAATCGTCAAATCCCATTGTTTTCATTAGAAACAAAAACACCCATAAAGGACTTTGATATTTTAGGCTTTACTTTGCAGTATGAAATGAGCTTTACCAATATTTTAAATATGCTTGATTTAGCAGGTATTCCTATGTATGCTAAAGATCGAGATATGGAGTTTCCTCTCCTCGTAGCTGGTGGCCCATGTGCTTTCAACGTAGAACCATTAGCTGATTTCTTTGATATTGTTTCTCTTGGCGAATCTGAAGAATGGGGCGATGAATTTGTAGACCTTTTTAAAGCTGAAAAAGCAAAAGGCTTCCCAGGTGGCAAAGAAGCGTTCCTTCGTAAAGTAGCTCAAATTCCAGGTACATACTGCCCTGCTTTATATGATGTAGAGTATACAGAAAGTGGCGATTTTAAGGCTATCCATCCTCGCGGAGATGATGTGCCAAAAGCTATTGAAAAACGCATCGTAGAAGATGTAGAGAATGTATATTATCCGACAAAACCAGTAGTACCATTCCTCGATATCGTTCATGACCGAGCTGTATTGGAATTATTCCGTGGTTGTACGAGAGGCTGTCGTTTCTGTCAGGCAGGCATGTTATATCGTCCTGTACGAGAACGAACCCCAGAAAAATTATTGGAAATCGCTAAAGAAACGATTGCCAATACAGGGTACAATGAAATTTCTTTAATGAGTTTAAGCTCAGCAGACTATTCTAAATTGCCGGAATTAGTAGACTTATTGATGGAAGAATTTAAAGATAAACAAGTGAGCGTTAGCTTGCCATCTCTTCGTATTGATAGCTTCTCTATTGATATTGCTAAAAAGGTACAACAAGTCCGTAAAAGCGGTTTAACCTTTGCACCAGAAGCAGGTTCTCAACGGATGCGAGATGTTATAAATAAAGGGGTTAGCGAAGAAGATTTATTGGCTGCTTGTACGAATGCTTTTAAATCCGGTTGGAATACAGTTAAGCTTTATTTTATGATGGGTTTACCTACTGAGACAGATGAAGATTTAGCGGGTATTGCTGATTTAGCTTACAAAGTATTGGATTTACATCGAGATATTACGGGGAAACGAAATGGTTCCGTAACGGTAAGTGTGTCCTTCTTTGTGCCTAAAACGCATTCTCCATACCAATGGTATGGACAGCAAGATGTAGAAGAGATTCATCGTAAACAACGATACTTAAAGTCTCTAATCAATAACCGCAATATTTCTTACCACTATCACGATGGATATACAGGGTATATGGAAGCCGCGTTTGCTCGAGGGGATCGTCGGTTGTCGGAAGTTCTTGTAGAAGCGTGGAAATTAGGTTGTAAATTTGATGGTTGGACAGAATATTTCGATTATGAAAAATGGTTACAAGCCTTTGCAAATTGTGGCTTGGATCCAGCTTATTTTGCACGTCGTACTCGTTCTTTTGACGAACCATTGCCATGGGATCATTTAGATTCTGCTGTAAGCAAGGCTTTCTTAAAACGAGAATGGGAACAAGCGGTAGATGCTAGCTTAACAGCTGATTGCCGTCGAGGCCCATGTAGAGGTTGTAATGTATGTCCCGAATTAGATACGGCTATTGTTGATTATGAGGAGGGTGGCAGAGTTGAAAAAGTTACGTTTGGCCTTGCATAAAGGCGAAGAATTACGATTCTTGTCACACTTAGATTATGCGCAAGCGGTGGAGCGCATGATTCGTCGAGCCGGTATTCGTATGGCTTATTCAGAAGGTTTTAATCCTCATATGAAAATTAGTTTTTCTTCTGCTCTAGCATTAGGTGTTACGGCAGCTGCCGAGTATGTCGATATGGATATAGTGGAAGACGATTCTGTAGCATCTATTATTGAGCGATTGAATCGAGTAGCTCCTCCAGGATTAGAAGTGTTACAAGGAAAAGAGTTGCCTGAGAAAGTGAAGAAGATGATGGCTATTTGTAATTACGCCATCTATGAAGTGACAGGGCCTACTACAGAGGATGTGGACTGGAATGAATTACTGAAAGCTTTCAATGAGGCCAGCGAAATTTCTTATGAAAAAGTAACGCCTAAAAAGACGCGTACTATCGATGTAAAAGAATTTGTAAAAGAACCTATTACGGCTACTGTCAATGATGGCACTGTTACATTAGTAATGGGCATCGGCATTTACCCGCAAGGGACTATTAAACCAAGCGAAGTTTGGAATTTAGGAAAAGATGCGTATCATTGGCCTATTACAAGTCATTACGAAGTGCATCGCCGCGCTATTATGGTAGAAAATGAAGAAGGCCGATTTACGCCGTTAGAGATCAATTATTAATGAAAGAAAGGAGGGCTCATGAATAAAATCTTAGTTAATGTGATGCGGGAAGAAATTCGTATGGCTGTTGTTGATGAACAAGGTCAGCTAGTGGACTTTGTATTAGAACGAACCGACGATACCCATATAGTAAACCACATGTTTAAAGGTACTGTAAAAAATGTAGTACCTGGCATGCAAGCTGTCTTTGTCGATATTGGAGGCACGCAAAATGCATACTTGAACTTACAACAAGGAAAGCAATTAAAAATTCTTCGCAATGTGTCTGTAGGCCAACAAGTGCTCGTACAAGTTATTAAAGAAGAAATGCTTGGTAAAGGGGCTCGTGTGACTGCTGATGTCAGTTTAGCAGGGCGGTTTATGGTTCTATTGCCGTATTCGGAAGGCATGCATATTTCTAAGAAAATTACTGATGAAGCTCTTCGCAATCATTTACAAACTTTAGCAGAACCGTATGTGCGAGAAGGAGCGGGTTTCATTATTCGTACCGCTGCCGAGAAAGCTACAGAAGAAGAAATCAAGCGAGATATGGAGTATTTATGGCGCACTTGGCAACATGTGACAAAACGTTTTAAAGTCGCTAAAAGTGGAACCGATCTATATAGTGATGCGGACTTTTGGTTTCGCCTTGTGCGAGACTACGCGCACCGCAATGTGAGCGAAATTATTATAGATTCGAAACAAGGTGTAGAACGGTTAAACGATTTGCTTGGTGTGGGCCCAGCAGCTTCTCAGATTGCTGTGACACTTCACCATAAGAGTACGCCTATATTCAAAGCAAACCATATTGAATCTCAACTGGAAGAATTGATTTCTCGGGAAGTTAACCTTCCTTCTGGTGGATCTATTCGCATTGATCATACTGAGGCTTTAACCGTATTCGATGTCAATTCTGCTCATTACACAGGCCATTCAAATAAAGCGGAAGACCTTGCTTTCACAGTAAATAAAGAGGCGGCCTATGAAATTTGCAGGCAACTGCGACTTCGCGATATTGGAGGTATTATCGTTATCGATTTTATCGATATGAAAATGAAAGAACATCAACAACAATTGGTGGCGCTTTTAACGCAATTGGCGAAGCAAGATAAAATGAAGACTGTCGTTTGTGGTATTAGCGCCCTTGGTTTAGTAGAAATGACGAGGAAGCGAGCACGACAAGGCTTACAGAGTTTGATGTTTGATACATGTCCACAATGTGGTGGTACGGGCTATATGTTGTCAGGCCGTACAGTGTATATGCAAATCGTGCGACGCATTCGCGAATTATTTAAAGCAGGCCGTATTAAATCGAATCTAGAAGTGGAAGTGCATCCAGAAGTGGGACAATATTTAACTAAAGCCATTGTGGAAGATTTGGGACAATCTATAGGTCGCACTATTTCTGTCGTTATTAATGAACAGATGAGCCGTGAAGGATATTCATTGATGGCTGTATCGGAATAGTAACGAGTGTTATATAATATCTATTTTTCTCTTATATAGGTGGATACAGTGTCAATTGTTGGAATTATATTTATTAGTTTAGGCTTAGCCATGGACGCCTTTGGCGTGTCTATTGGGAAAGGGCTAACTATGCCGAAGGGCTGTCACGGTCACAAAATTCTCTTGGCCGCCTTATTTGGCTTATTTCAGTTCATGATGCCCGTCATTGGTTGGGCTGTAGGTAAACAATTTATCCATATTATCGCTGAATTTGATCATTGGATTATATTTATATTGCTCGCCTATTTAGGGATATCTATGATTCGTGAAAGCTATAATGACGAAACAGACGATGATAGTGAAGGGGAGCGATTAAGCTTCTGGGAAATGATTGTCCTCGCTGTAGCGACTAGCCTTGATGCCATGGCGGTGGGTCTTACTTTTGCCTTTATGGATATCGATGTATGGCAGGCATCGACTATGATTGGTGTTATTACTTTTATTATTTCCTTAATTGGTATTTATTTGGGGCGTTTTATGGGGGGCTTCGTCGGTCGCTATGCAGAACTGATAGGCGGCGTCATATTAATCTTAATTGGCCTTAAAATTTTAATAGAACATCTATTAGAACATGCAGGTTTAATTTGACAATAGGTATAATACAAGATATAATATATCAGTATTAGTTCGGTTTACTGAACTTTGCAATCCGCATGAATCAGGTTTAAAGGCCCCACCTTTTGGGGTTGGGGATACCGTATTCAGCGAGTTCGATAACAAGGAGGTGTTCTCATGTACGCAATTATTAAAACTGGTGGTAAACAATATCGCGTTTCCGAAGGCGATGTAATTACTATCGAAAAATTGGAAGCAGCTGCTAACGAATCCGTTTCTTTCGACGAAGTATTAACTGTAGTGAACAACGGCGACGTTAAAGTTGGTGCTCCTCTTGTAAACGGTGCAAAAGTTACAGGTACAGTTCTTGAACATGGTAAAGGTAAAAAAGTTTTAGTATTCAAATACAAAGCTAAATCCAACTACCGTCGTCGTCAAGGTCATCGTCAACCGTTCACAAAAGTTCGTATTGAATCTATCCAAGCTTAATTATGGTTTCTATTGAAATCAAACGGAATGATGATGATCAAGTTATTGGTTGTCACATGTCTGGTCATGCAGGATATGATGAATTTGGTTACGATATAGTCTGTGCGGCAGTGTCTGCATTGTCTGCTACGGCTATATTAGGTCTCACCAATATTGCTGAGCAAGTTGGTGACTTCTCCAATGGGGAAGGCCAATGTGATATGGTCCTTTCTGGGGAGATTACCCAGAGTGGGCAGGATATATTGGAAACTATGATTCTTGGATTAGAAGAAATTAGTAAGCAATATCCACAGTTTGTCCAAATACAGGAAGTATAGGAGGTGAACTTCATGTTTACTTTTGATTTGCAATTGTTCGCACATAAAAAAGGTGTGTCTAGTACTCGTAACGGTCGTGACAGCGAATCTAAACGCCTTGGCGTTAAATGTCATGATGGTTCTATCGTAAAAAGCGGTAATATCATCGTTCGTCAACGTGGTACTCATTTCCACCCTGGTACTAACGTAGGTATCGGTAAAGATGATACTTTATTCGCACTTGTGCCTGGTAAAGTAGCATTTGAACGTGCTGGTCGTTATAACCGTAAAGTTAGCGTTTACCCTGTAGAGGCGTAATAGCATAATAAGATCCCTAGTGGTATCCCCACTAGGGATTTTTTGTTTTATAAATCTCTTATGAAGATGTCATTTATAGGGCTGAATTCATAGAATTATCTATAAATTATAGAGATAACATGTTAAAATAATTGAGACTCATTTTTATATAAAAGATAGTTTGTAGTTGTAAGGAGTTATTATGGGAAATGATAAGCGACAATCCTTTATGCCTAAAATGACTGTAGGTATCTGGATGGTACTGCTCTTAGTAGTATCGATGTTAGCTTCTTTATATATAGGGATACGTTCCATTGGTATTGATGAAATTCTTAATTCTATAGTCCGTTATGATTCTACCAATGTAGATCAATTAGTGGTCCAGTCTCTACGTATGCCTCGTATGTTATCGGCTTTCATAGTGGGCATCAGTTTTGCTGTATCGGGCGCACTTATGCAAGGCGTTACGAATAACCCTATGGCTAGCCCCTCTGTATTAGGGATTACTTCTGGAGCTAGTTTCGGTTTGGCAGTGGGAATGATTGTATTTCCCGATTTATCTTTAAATGGCAGTATTTTATTTGCTTTTTCTGGGGCTGCATTAGCGACGCTTTTTATATTGCTCTTAGCGAAGCAAGTAGGGGGACGGGCTACTCCTGTTTACTTAGCCTTAGCTGGCACTGCCATTAGTACTGTCTTTGTAGCTATTACACATATGCTAGTAGTCTTTTTCCAAGTGGCGCAAGAACTAAGTTTCTGGACCGCAGGCGGTATTAGTGGCGTTCGAATGGAGCAAATTTTCTTGGTTTTGCCTTGGACTATTGTAGGCCTGATACTTGCTATGTATGTATCTAAGGGCGTCACCTTATTGAGCTTTGGTGAAGAAGTGGCTATTGGTTTAGGCAGTAAATTACAGAAAACGAGGCTTTTATCAGGTCTTGCCGTATTAATCTTAAGTGGATCAGCTGTAGCTTTAGCAGGTCCTATAGGCTTTGTAGGTCTTGTAGTACCTCATATTACACGGAAATTGATTGGCATTGACTATCGTTTTGTCATTCCTTTTTCCGCCTTATTAGGATCTGTCCTCGTCATGATTGCGGATATATTGGCACGGGTCATCAATCCTCCTTTTGAAACGCCCCTAGGGGCTATTACGGCTATTGTAGGGGTACCGTTCTTTATATATTTAGCAAATCGCAAAGGAGGCAAATAAGATGAAACGTCGTTTTTATATATACCTCCTAGTGTTAATAGCATTTTTACTAGGTGCTATATATGGTCATTTGCAGACTGGTTTTAGCGATATGAGTGGGGCTGATTTACTTCGAATTATATTAGGCGGTGGCAGTGACGTAGAAAATCTGACAGTCTTTGATTTTCGTCTTGTTCGAACCGTATTAGCTCTCTTTATCGGCATAGGATTAGCTTTATCAGGGGCTATTTTTCAAACTATATCCCGCAATGAATTGGCTAGTCCTAGTTTGTTAGGTGTTAATGCTGGTGCCGGATTGGGTGTGGTATTACTTGTATTTTTTACTGGTTCCACTACATCTTTAGGAATTTGGACATTACCTTTTGTAGCTGTATTGGGTGCTACGGTGGCGGCATTGTTGATTTATTTTCTCTCTTATCGAGGGAGTGCCACTATTTCTCCGTATCGATTGATTCTTACTGGGATTTCTATGAGTGCTGGCTTTCACGCTATACAAATTCTTCTCGTTACTCGTCTGGATCCTAATAAGTTTTACCTCGTTAATACGTGGACGATAGGTACTATTTCTGGCAACAGTTGGCCTCATGTGTGGTTATTAGCGCCGGTTGTACTCATTCTCGGTCTTTTCTTATATGCTCGGTATATGGAGTTAAATCTATTGGCCTTAGCTGATGAAACGGCTATTGGTTTAGGAGTGAACATCAATAGGGCGCGCTTTCTCTATTTAATTGTAGCCGTTCTGTTGGCTGCTTTTTGCGTAGCTATAGGTGGTAATATTGGTTTTGTAGGGTTGATTGCTCCTCATATTGCACGGCGTTTGATAGGGGCTGACCATCGCTACTTTTTACCATTAACTGCTCTCATTGGGGCCATCCTCGTAGTCGGGGCTGATTGGATTGGTCGCGCTATTATTGCGCCTGATGAAATTTTGTTAGGCATCATTATATCCCTCATTGGGGCACCTTATTTCCTATACATATTGGCAAAGACGAAAGTATAGAGGTACGATAGATGAAGTTAGAAGTAAAAAATTTAACGACTGGTTATGGAGAGACAAAGATTATAGAAAATCTAAATCTTACTATTCCGGAAGGAAAGATAACGGCCCTCATTGGAGCCAATGGATGTGGCAAATCGACGCTGTTAAAAACGATTTGCCGTATTATTCCCGCTATGGATGGAGATGTCTTGTTAGATGGGAAACGAGTCGATTCCTATGATAGTCGAGAACTGGCTAAACGGATGGCTATTTTGCCGCAAAATCCAAGTGCTCCAGGTGAGTTAACAGTACGAGAACTTGTTATGTATGGTCGCGCGCCACATCAAGGCAGTTTATTTGCTCGATCTACAAAAGAAGATCGGGAAATGGTAGAGTGGGCTTTAAAAGAAACAGATCTGTTAGACTACGCAGATCGAGGGATTAACAATATGTCTGGCGGTCAGCGACAACGGGCTTGGATTGCTATGGCCATTGCGCAAAATACAGATATTCTATTCCTTGACGAACCGACGAGTTTTCTTGATGTATCTCACCAAATGGATGTATTGCATTTAGTAGATTTGCTAAATAAAAAATATAATAAAACTATTATCATGGTTATCCACGAGCTTAATGAGGCAGCACGCTTTGCCGATTATTTGGTGGCTATGAAAAAAGGGAGAATTCTATATGAAGGGACGCCGTATGAAATTTTTCACAACGATATGTTGATGGATGTCTTTGGTATTGATTCGACTATAATGAATGATCCTAGAACGAATAGACCTTTCTGTATTCCTTATTCTATGAAAGCTATGTCTCATGTTGATAGAGGAGTGTTCTAATATGAATCGTATATGGAAAGCTATGATTGTAGGGGCTTTCACCGTGCTCAGTATTACTGGCTGTGGCATAGAAGAACAACATCAATCCTATGAAGCCGTTGTTCATGCTTTGCCAGAAACAACGCAAGCCTATTTGGAGCGTTCTAATGACCCAACTGCTATTGATAAAGAATTTGCTAAACGCTTAGTATCTGTTAAGAAATCAGCAGAAAAAATGGTAGTCCAAGACAATGGGACTATTACAGTCCATCATAGATTAGGTACGACAGTGATGCCAAAAGAACATACGCGCATCGTTGTGATTAGAGCGGAAGATCCTTTAATAGCTCTTGATGAGCCTTTTATAGCAGCTAGTTATAATGATAAAAGCTACTTATACGATGAATTAGTAGCACGAAATGTACAACTCATTAGCATTAATGACGAAACGAAAACCATTAATTATGAACAAGTACAATCGTTACAACCGGATTTGATTATTATGCGCGATTCTTATGGACAAGGTGCCTATAATGCGTTAAGTAACATTGCTCCTACCGTTGCGTTTAATGTTAATAAAAGCGAAGAGACACTGTTGGCTATTGCCTATGCGTTGGGCGTACCTGACAAAGGCGAAGCGAGATTGAAAGCCTATTATGAGAAGGCTAAGACGACGCGTATCGCCTTGGCAGACCATATGAAGGGCGAAACAGCAGCCGTTTTGCGGGTCCTTAATAAGGAAATTAGATTATATTCTTATTTAAAAAACGATTTGAACCGCTTTATGGGGGATTTGCTTAATATTAAACCGGCTCAGATGGCACTGGAATCAGAATTAAATACCAGTAATAATGCTATTTCTTTGGAACGATTACCAGATCTAGATGCAGGCTATCTCGTTGTGTCTGCCGGTTATGGTTCAACTTCTTCTAATAACTCTAATATAGCGATGGAGCGGCTAAAAGATATGGAGCAAGATGTATTATGGAATAATTTAAAAGCAGTAAAAGAGAATCATGTATTAGTTGTAGATAGCTCTCTCTGGATGGCGCATGGTATTATTGCAAAAGAATTAGCCATGCAGGATTTATATAATGCATGGGGAAAATAGATGAGTTTACATAATAGTATTTAAATCCCCATGACTTTTAGTAGGAATAGTGATATACTTAGGAACAGTAGATATATTAATACTTTTCGAAATAGAGTGTACATATATCACATATTCGGTATTATATATCATTGCTATTTCACATATATATTCTATGATAGTTCATTGCACTATTGTGGAAGATAAAGAATTGAGGTAAGTACTATGTATGATGTAAAGTCTCTCAAAGCTGAGGAGTTTATTTCGCATGACGAGATTTTAGATACTCTTGCCTATGCAGAGGCAAATAAAGAAAATAGAGAATTGTTAGATCAAATTTTGGCAAAAGCAGCTACATTTAAAGGATTAAACCACAGAGAAGCAGCCGTTCTATTGGAATGCCCGTTGCCAGAATATAAAGAAAAGCTTTTTACTTTGGCAAAAGAGATTAAACAAGCTATTTACGGGGATCGTATCGTTTTGTTTGCGCCTCTCTATTTATCCAACTATTGTATTAATGGTTGTGTATATTGCCCGTATCACTCTAAAAATAGGGATATTAAACGTAAAAAATTATCACAAGACGAAATTAGAGAAGAAGTTATCGCTTTAGAAGCGATGGGGCATAAACGAATCGTTATCGAATCTGGTGAAGATCCACTACATAGTCCATTAGAATATATTTTGGAATCTATTAAGACGATTTATAGCATCAAAAATAAAAATGGCGAAATTCGTCGTGTTAATGTCAATATTGCAGCCGCTTCTGTAGAAGATTATAAAAAACTTCACGAAGCTGGCATCGGTACGTACACATTATTCCAAGAAACATACAATAAAGAAAATTACGAAGCCCTTCATCCAACTGGTCCCAAAAGCGACTATGCGTATCATACAGAAGCTATGGATCGAGCTATGCAAGGCGGTATTGATGACGTAGGGATCGGCGTTCTATACGGTTTAGAGCATTATAAATACGATTTTGTAGGCCTCTTGATGCACGCAGAACACTTGGAAGCTGTTTATGGTGTAGGTCCTCATACGATTAGTGTGCCTCGTATTTGTCCTGCCGACGATATCGATGTAGAGGATTTCAGTAATGCTGTGCCAGATGATATTTTTGAAAAAATTGTTGCTTTAATTCGCGTATCTGCGCCGTATGCGGGGATGATTATGTCTACTCGTGAAAGTCAGGAAATGCGTGAGCGCGGGTTGGCATTAGGGATTTCTCAAATTAGTGGTGGCTCTCGTACAAGCGTAGGGGGCTACAAAGAAGAGGAACCAGAAGAAGAAAATACAGCTCAATTTGATCGCAGTGATACGAGAACCTTAGCGGAAATCGTAGATTGGCTCTTAGACTTAGGCTATGTACCTAGTTTTTGTACTGCTTGTTATCGTGCAGGCCGGACAGGTGACCGTTTTATGGCTCTCGCTAAATCAGGGCAAATTCATAACTGCTGTCAACCAAATGCGCTGATGACATTAAACGAATATATTTTAGATTATGGTGATGAAAAAACGAAAGCTCACGGTAAAGAGGTTATTAAAGAACAATTAGAGTTAATTAAAAATGATCTTGTAAAAGACCGTGCGCGTAATTACATTGACCAAATGGAAACAGGGGAACGAGATTTCCGTTTCTAACGCGTCATGTATTTGAATATCAGAAAAGCACTTTCTATTATTGATAATGATAATAGGAAGTGCTTTTTTTTTGAGAAAGAAGAATATTCTCAATTCTATTTTTCTATAATGTCTTATTTATTTATAGGTCTTTTTGGTGTATAATAAATTAAAATGATAATGATAATAAGTGATTAATATAAACAATATTGATTATAAAGTAAAGTGAGCTGAGTTTTCATGATCAAGAAAAAGAGATGGCGTATTGCCCCTCACCAAACAGAACAAGAGAATACATTGATCCGTGAACTCGGTGTCAATCCTATTGTTGCGAAATTAATGGCTAATCGCCGTATTGATGTAGCAGAAGGGCGTAATTTCCTAGGCGGTTCGCTTCAAGATTTGCTAGATCCTTTTAGTTTAAAAGATATGGATATTGCCGTAGACATTATTGTGGCAGCTATTGAAGAGGGCAAAAAAATTGTCGTCTATGGCGATTATGATGTAGATGGCATTACGGCTACGTCTTTAGTGTATCGCTTTTTAGTGAAAGTTGGGGCCAATGCTTCTTATTATATTCCAGAGCGTCAAAGTGAAGGGTATGGCTTAAATTTAGAAGCCTTAGAGCAATTGATTGAAGATGGAACTGATTTAGTTATTACGGTAGACTGTGGTATTAGTTCTTATGATATTGTCAATACCGTTAAAGACCGCGTCGATATTATTATTACGGATCATCATACAGCACCACATTTAATTCCACCAGCGAAGGCTGTTGTTAATCACAAGCAACAAGACTGTACCTATAAAGCTGAGCACTTATCAGGTGCAGGGGTGGCTTTTAAATTGTGCCAAGGAATTTATCTTCGTCAACATAACGAATGGTATTTAGACGATTTAGATATCGTCGCTTTAGGTACGGTAGCCGATGTAGTCCCTTTGGTAGGAGAGAATCGGATTATCGTCCAAGCAGGCTTGCAAAAGATGAATGAATGTCCTAACTTAGGCATTCATAAATTGATGGAAGTAGCAGGTTTAAAAGGAAAACAAATTACAGCTGGTCACATAGGCTTTACCTTAGCCCCACGTCTCAATGCGGCGGGTCGCGTTACTCATGCAACGAGAGCTGTAGAATTGTTGATTACAGATAGCAGCGATGAAGCAGAAGCCATTGCTATGGAGTTGCAAGAAACTAATATGGAACGCCAAGAAATTGAGCGATCCATTCACGAAGAAGCCCGTGCTAATGTGACCGCACAAGGCCATTTAGCAGATTATGTAACTGTTGTATCTGGAGAACAGTGGCATCCGGGGGTTATTGGCATCGTAGCATCTCGGTTAGTAGAAGAGTTTTATAAACCTACATTAGTTATTAGTATTTCTGATGGTATTGGGAAAGGATCTTGTCGTAGTATTGATGGGTTTAATATTTATGATGCGTTGAAATATTGCGAAGATTTGTTGATTCAATTTGGGGGCCACGCTGCGGCAGCAGGTTTTAGTATTGAAGCAGATCGCATTGACGACTTGCGCTCCCGTTTAACAGAGTATTGTAAAGAGCGCATTAGTAGTGATGAATATATTCCTGTTGTATCTATCGATGCGACTGTGCCAGTTGAGGACATTACAGTAGATATTATTGATGAAGTGTCTGCTTTGGAACCCTATGGCATGGGCAATAGTACACCTGTGTTTGCCGTAATGGAAGCAAAAGTGGAAGATATTATGCTCATGGGGCAAATGAAAAACCATTGTAAGGTAATTTTTGAAAGTGCCCATGGTTCTATTGATGGAATTGCTTGGAATCGGCCGGAATTGTTCCGTCATATATTCCCAGGAATGATGGTGAAAGTAGCTTTCACATTGCAAAAAAATGAATGGCACGGTTCTGTATCACCGCAATTGATGATACAAGACATTGAACCTGTTGTGGAAGAGAAAATCGCCTTAACAGCAGAAGGTTTACGGGCTATTTATAGCATTATGAGACATACATTGAAAAGCGGATCTCGTTCTATGTACTATGTAGAGCAAGATATATTGCGGAAGAAGCCAGCTGATCAAAATGGTAGTTCTGCGTTAATGGCTATCGATGTATTTAGAGAATTAGGTATTATTAGCGAAGAAGTGAACGATAATGGACAAAATATGTTGCGTTGGAACGTTGTGGATGGCCGACTCGACTTAACTACGTCTATTACGTTTTTAACATATAGCCAGTAGGAGGTGATTGTATGAGTACTGTAAATGAAGTAGGCCAAGCTATAGTAGAATCTAGCGGATTCGACAGAGATAAGGCGCTAACGGAATTTATGGATTACATTAAGACTTATCTAAGCGAAGATGAATGTAACCTCGTTATGAAAGCCTTCCTCCTTGCTGAAAAAGCTCATGACGGGCAATTTAGAGCCTCTGGGGAGCCTTACATTATGCACCCCTTAGCAGTGGCTGAGATTTTAGCGCATTTGCAAATCGATCACATTACTCTCATTGCAGCACTCCTCCACGATGTGGTGGAAGATACAGAATATACAAAAGAAGATTTGGAAGATATGTTTGGTTCCGAAGTAGCCTTCTTAGTTGATGGTGTGACTAAATTGAACCAATTCCAATATGAAACAAAAGAAGATCGGCAAATGGAAAACTACCGCAAAATGATCTTAGCTATGGCGAAAGACGTGCGCGTTGTAGTTATCAAACTAGGGGACCGTTTGCACAATATGCGAACTTTAAAACATATGCGAAGCGATAAACAAAAGCGCATTGCCAAAGAAACGTTAGAAATCTTTGCACCCCTTGCTCATCGGTTAGGTATTTTCAATGTGAAATGGGAATTAGAAGACCTTTCATTCCGTTATTTAGAGCCAGATCGCTACTATGATTTAGTAGATCAAATGAGACAAAAACGGCAGGCACGGGAAGATATCATTAATGATACGATGGAGCAACTCAAAAAAGCCTTAGGCGAAGCTCATATTACAGCAGATATTAAAGGGCGTCCGAAACATTTTTATAGCATTTATAAAAAAATGAAAAAAGACAATCGTGACTTATCCCAAATCTATGATTTGTTAGCGGTCCGCGTTATTGTCGATTCTGTGCCAGACTGTTATGCCGTTCTCGGTATTGCTCACAGTTTATGGAAGCCATTACCATATCGATTTAAAGACTATATTTCTATGCCGAAATCGAACATGTATCAATCCTTGCATACTACTGTTATCGGTACGATGGGGCAACCAGTAGAAATTCAAATCCGTACTTGGGAAATGCACCGTATTTCTGAATACGGTGTAGCAGCTCACTGGCGTTATAAAGAAGGCCCTAAAGGGGGAGACAAGGAATTTGACCAAAAAGTAGCATGGCTTCGTCAAGTTCTAGAATGGCAAGATACGAGTAACCCTACAGAGCTTGTGAATGCTTTGAAGCTCGATGTATTCTCTGGAGAAGTATTTGTCTTTACGCCTAAAGGGGACGTTGTAAAATTACCAATTGGTTCTGTCCCATTGGATTTTGCTTATCGGGTACATACCGATGTAGGTCATCGTTGTGTAGGGGCTAAAGTAAACGGAAAAATTGTACCTTTAGATTACACGCTGCAAAATGGTGATATTGTTGATATTATTACATCTAAAACTGGTAGACCTTCTTTAGATTGGCTCAACATTGTAGGTTCGTCGGAATCAAAGAGCAAAATTCGGAATTGGTTTAAACGTGAGAATAAAGCTGAAAATATTGAAAAAGGCTTAGAAACGCTAGAAAAAGAAGCGAAACGGCTCAACTATAATTTCAAAGAATTATGTGCTGAAAATCGCATAGCGGAAGTTACGAATATGCTAAAAAGTGGCACCGAAGAAGAGCTATATGCAGCCTGTGGTTACGGGGGGATTCCTGTTAGTACTGTGCTGTTGCGTTTAGTGGATCTTTACAAAAAGTCGAAAGATTTGGAAGAATCGAAACAGACAACAGAGCAGATTATTGAGAAACTTCGGAACCAAGGGACAAAGAAATCTAAAAATGGTACAGGTGTCTTAGTGAAAGGCGAAGCAGGCCTTATGGTACGGATGGCAAAATGTTGTAATCCAGTTCCGGGAGACGATATTATCGGCTATATTACGCGTGGCCGAGGTATCTCCGTACATCGCAGCGATTGTAGAAGTATCGGTCATAGCCCAGAAGATTTAGAGCGCATGATTGAAGTATCCTGGGATGGCGCATCTAGTGAATCCTTCCATGTGGGTATTGATATTCAAGCTTACGATCGTTCTGGTATTTTGATGGAAGTCATGGCCGTTCTGTCTGAACTGAAAATTACCATAACTAATATGAATGCGAAAGTCATTGAAGAGTCAAAGAATGTCAACATCAATGTGATAGTAGAAATTAAAGATATATCACAACTTGATTTTGTAATGACTAAATTACGTCGCATTCGAGAAGTTTATACTGTGCAACGTAGCAAAGGAGGTGCATAATGGACACATCAAAGATTGCGCTTATGCGCATGCCTTTAGGAGCGTTAGGGACTAATTGCTATGTTATAGGCGATAAAAACGTAGGAGAAGCATTGATCATTGATCCGGCTACTTCAGAAATCTTAGAAGAAATGGAAAAACGCCAACTTAAACCAAAGGCAATATTACTCACGCATGGGCATGGGGACCATATCGGTGGTGTTCAAGATATTGTAGATGCTTATAACATACCGATTTATATGCACCACAATGATGTGCCTTATTTAAGCGATCCTGAGTTAAACCTCAGTGCTTATAGCAGTCCTACACCGATTACGGTGAATGGCGAGATTATAGAGGTGAAATCAGGTGATACTATTACTTGTGGTTCTATTGAATTGATAGTATATGAAACACCTGGTCACACACCGGGAGGCGTTTGTTATTATACGCCAGGGGTGGTATTTGTAGGCGATACATTGTTCCAACAATCTATTGGCCGTACGGACTTTGTCAATGGCGATTACAATACTTTGATTGCATCTATTAGCACCCAATTATATACATTGCCTAATGAAACGGTTGCGTATCCTGGACATGGACCAGAGACGCAAATCGGTTTTGAAAAGGCACATAATCCTTTTGTGGGCGCATAGTCATAGAGATTTGAGGAGATAAGCATGAACACGACATTAGAAAAATTAAAAGAACGCATTAAAGATAAAAAATACAAATTGACTACACAACGTCAAACGATTTTGCAAGCTTTCATCAATGCTGAAGAAAATCATTTGAGTGCAGAAGACGTATATGTATTGGTAAAAGAAGTGGCTCCAGATATCGGTTTAGCCACAATTTACCGTACATTGGATTTATTTACAGAATTAGATTTGTTAAAACGCCTTGATTTTGGTGATGGCCGTAATCGTTACGAATTAAATGACGAAGAGTTTGCTCATTTCCACCATCATTTGATTTGTGTAAAATGCGGTAAAGTATCTGAATTTGAAGATGATATGTTGGAAACATTGGAATCGATTATTGCAAAAAAATTGAATTTCCGTACCATCGACCATCAATTGAAAGTATATGGTTACTGCAGCAATTGCCAAGAACATATGACACCAGCAGAGCTTGAAAAGTTAGATCGAATGACTCATCATGCTTAATGGATATCATTATACAGGGCCACTGCCACTTGGTTCGGTAGTGGCCCACAATTGTGGTGCTGCCGGTCTGTTTTCGGATCCACTCAATCCCGATGTGCTATTAGTAGCTGTGGAAGAGGGGGATTGCTATATATTAATTGTGTCCGTTTGTGGACAGGAACGACGTTTTGAAGGCCCTGTAACATCATTGGGGCGCCGTAAAATAGGGCAAGATCTATTAGTATTTCTTCGAGAGATACAAGGGTTAGATCCTTATAATGAGTGGGGCACTATGGTTGGCGTAAGGCCTACAAAATTACTTCACAAATACATTGATACATATGGTTCGATAGAAGAAGCGACTCGTCACATTAGGGACGAGTTTTCTGTGTCTAAAGAAAAGCTTGATACACTGGCTGCTATAGGGGCTTATCAACGACCGTATGTAGAAGGGATAACAGACAAAGATATTAGTATTTACTGCGGCATTCCTTTCTGTGATACGCGTTGTGTCTATTGTTCTTTTCCTTATGGTTTATACCAAAGTTATGAGTATAGAGATGATTTCATCAAAAGTTTACTCCTCGATATAGAGGACATTCAGTCTCTACGCCAGCGGTATGTACTTAATGTGGACACTTTATACATGGGAGGCGGCACACCTACGGTTTTAGACGAACAGTCTTTCCACAAGGTATTGACGTCTTTATCTCACTTAATTGAAGAAGGGCGAGAGTTTACGGTAGAAGCCGGACGACCGGATTCGATGACGAAAGAGAAATTTAAGTCTCTCCAGGCGTGCCGTGTCAGTCGTATTAGTATCAATCCTCAAACTATGGATGATGATATATTACGTATTATCGGTCGTGGCCATAACGTTCAAGATATCCATGATATGTATAGCTATGTAAGAAACCATACTAATTTAGCCATTAATATGGATTTTATTGCGGGCTTACCTTATCAAGAGATGCATCATATGGTACACAATATGGATTATATTTGTCAGAATTTGCCTGAAAATGTTACAATTCATACGTTAGCTATTAAACGGGGAAGCCCTTTATATGATTTGCAAATGCAAGAACAGATTCCCCATGAATCGGTAGTGCGAGATATGGTACAGTATGCAAAAGAGCGCTTAGAAGAAGCTGGTTATGTACCCTATTATTTATATCGCCAACAATATATGAAAGGACAACTTGAAAATATCGGCTATACTTTGCCTGGAAAGGCTTGTATATACAATATAAACATGATGGAAGAGCGGCAAACGATTATCTCTGCAGGACCAGGGAGTTCGTCGAAATGGATGAAAGCTCCATTATTTAGACAGAAGAAGCAACATATGCCAAAAGATGTAACTGTCTATAATGAAACTATACAATCCTTATTAGAAAAGCGGCATGCATTGTGTAATTCGTTTTGGGAGGTGCCATAATGGCTATTAGAAAACCGAGAGGTACGCAAGATTTCTTGCCAGAACAAATTGGAAATTGGCATTTTATTGAAGATCGGATGCGCAAGATTTGCAAGGCTTATGGCTTTAGTGAAATTCGTACACCTGTCTTTGAAGATACAAAATTATTTTTGCGTGGTATTGGTGAAACGACCGATGTAGTATCGAAGGAAATGTACACATTTTCTACTAGCGATGATAAAGAACAAAGCTTTACATTGCGTCCAGAAAATACAGCATCTGCCGTGCGCGCTTATTTAGAAAATAAAGTGTATGGTAAAGAAGCGTTGACCAAGTGGTATTATATGGGCTCGATGTTTCGCCACGATAAACCGCAAGCTGGCCGTTATCGCGAATTCCACCAGTTTGGCGCAGAAGTATTAGGTTCTCAATCTCCTGTAGTAGATAGCGAAGTAATTTGTATGGTGGTTCAGCTATTAAAGGATTTTGGTTTACAAGATCTAAACGTAGAAGTGAACTCCGTAGGCTGTCCGAATTGCCGACCTGCATATCGTCAAAAACTGATTGAGTTCTTTGAACCTAAAAAAGACCAATTATGTCCTACATGCCAAGAGCGATTATATAAAAATCCATTGCGCATTTTAGATTGCAAAAATGAAACTTGTAAAGCTTTATCCGTAGGAGCACCGGAGATTCATGAACATTTATGTGAAGAGTGTCATGCTCACTTCGAAGAGTTAAAAGCTTTTCTCCATGCAGCAGGCATTCAATATAATTTGAACCCACGTCTCGTACGAGGATTAGATTATTACACGAAAACAGCTTTTGAAGTGCAATATACTCCATTAGGTGCACAAAGTGCTGTTGCAGGGGGCGGTCGTTACGACGGTCTTGTAGAAGAATTAGATGGTCCACATACGCCAGCTATCGGTTTTGCTATGGGGATGGAGCGTCTTTTATTAGCCTTGGAAAAACAAGGGTTGTTGCCAGAACCTATTGTGGAATCATCTGTCTTTGTTCTCGCATTAGGGGAAGCTGCGAAAGTGGAGGCTTTCAAAATTTGCCAAGCCTTGCGTAATGAATACATCACTGCCGAAATGGACGGGCAAGGAAAGAGCATGAAAGCTCAATTAAAATATGCTAACAAAATTAATGCGAAATATGTTATTATATTGGGTGATGATGAATTAGCCAATAAAGAGGCTATCATTCGTTTTATGGAATCAAGTGAACAAGAGACCGTATCCTTAGATACCCTCGTTAATCGTATATCTTCATTGGTGAAAGGATGACAAGTAGAATGGAAACAATGCAAGGCTTGCACCGTACGCACGGTTGTGGCACTATTTCTCAAGCAGAAGTAGGTAAAGAAGTCGTATTATGTGGTTGGGTAGAACGTCGTCGTGACCACGGCGGGTTGATTTTCTTGGATTTACGCGATCGTTCTGGCGTAGTACAAGTAGTAGCGTCTCCAGATCACAATGTAGACTCTTTCCACAAAGCAGAAGATGTGCGTAATGAATATGTTCTTTGCGTACGCGGTAAAATTACAGAGCGTGATGCATCTGCAGTAAACCCTAATTTACCAACAGGGGCTTATGAAATGTATTGTGAAGAATTGCGCGTCTTAAATACAGCTAAAACGCCGCCATTCTACATTCAAGATGATATCGATGTAGACGAAAATATTCGTTTAAAATATCGTTATCTCGATTTGCGCCGTCCAGAAATGCAACGCAATTTGATTTTGCGTCATAAAGTGACGAAAGCAATGCGCGATTTCTTTGATACTCGTGATTTCTTAGAAATTGAAACACCAATGTTGACTAAATCGACACCAGAAGGGGCTCGTGACTACTTAGTACCTTCTCGTGTAAATCCTGGTACATTCTACGCTTTGCCACAATCCCCTCAAATTTTTAAACAAATTTTGATGGTTGCTGGCTATGAAAGATATTTTCAAATTGCTCGTTGTTTCCGTGATGAAGATTTGCGCGCTGATCGCCAACCAGAGTTCACTCAATTAGACTTGGAAATGAGCTTTGTCGATGAAGAAGATATTTACTCTATGTTAGAGCAAATGATTGCCCATGTCTTCAAAACTGCGTTGGGAAAAGATATTCCATTGCCTATGCCTCGCATTACTTGGGATGAAGCGATGGATAAATATGGTTCTGATAAACCAGATCTTCGTTTCGGTATGGAATTTACTGATGTAACAGATCTTGTAAAAGATACAGAATTCAAAGTATTCCGTTCTGTTATCGATAATGGCGGCGTCGTAAAAGGTATTGTTGTACCTGATGATGCGGGCATTCCACGTCGTGAATTAGATGATTTAGTAGAATATGTAAATCGTTATGGTGCCAAAGGCTTAGCTTGGGCTTGCTTCAATGAAGATGGTTCTATTAAATCTCAAATTATGAAATTCTTAGGGGAAGATACAATCAAAAATATTGGCGCTAAAATGGGTGCAAAACCGGGCGATTTAGTATTGATGATTGCAGATAAACCTTCTGTAGTAGCTCGTGCTCTTGGTGAATTGCGTCTTGAAATGGCTCGTCGCATGAATATGATTGACGAAGACTTATTAGCATTCACTTGGGTGACAGATTTCCCTATGTTCGAATATAACGAAGATGAAAAACGCTATGTAGCAATGCATCATCCGTTCACTATGCCACGCCACGAAGATTTAGATAAATTGCAATCTGATCCAGGTAGCGTAAAAGCTATTGCTTACGACATGGTATTAAATGGCGTAGAAATTGGCGGTGGTTCCTTGCGTATTTATCAATCCGATGTACAAGAAAAAGTATTTGCTGCTATTGGCTTGTCCGAAGAAGAAGCAAAAGCTAAATTTGGATTTATGCTTGATGCCTTCAAATACGGTGCGCCACCACATGCAGGTTGTGCATTCGGTTTAGATCGTCTTGTTATGTTAATGGCTAAACGTCAATCCATTCGCGATGTTATTGCATTCCCTAAAACACAATCTGCTTCTGACGTAATGAGCCAAGCTCCATCCGAAGTAGAACCAAAACAATTAAAAGAATTGCATATTAAACCAGATGTAGTAGAAGAAAAACTCGTTTAATCGACTCTTGTGCATAGCACAAAAGCTAGGCAAGATGTTGCATTTTTTGAAATGTCAAGTCTTGTAATGAACGAATCTTTTTGATACTATTTAAGTAAAGATATCCCTGCCATGTGCGTGTGATATCGCAGTTTTGAGCCAACACTTTTACTTTGGGAGCCCGGACTCTCATCTGAACGTTCTGCCCTAACGGGACAACTGAAGGATGAGGAGGGCACCCACCTGCCCATGCAGGATCAAAACGCGGTACATTACGGCATGGTGGGGCTTTTTTGCGTATAATTTTGTGTATAAATCATCATAAAATATGATCTGCTAATAGCAGTTTCGATATATACATTAGAACTGCTAACTATAAATATTTATGCTTAAGTAGTTAGGAAGTATACAGTATGGAGAACTTATTTGAATCTATAGAGACAAATCAATATGAACCATTAGCAGTGCGCATGCGTCCTACGGAATTAGATCATTTCTATGGACAAGAAAAAGCTGTAGGAAAAGGCACCTTTTTACGTGCCATGATCGACCGTGATACGATTCCTTCTATGCTATTTTATGGACCTTGTGGAACTGGTAAGACCACATTGGCCGGCATTATAGCCAAAATAAGTCATAGTCATTTTGTCAATCTTAATGCTACAAATGCAGGTATTGCTGAACTTCGCAAGGTCATCGAAGATGCGCGGAAGCGAGTGCGATCGTTGCAGCAGCGGACTATCTTATTTTTAGATGAAATTCATCGCTTTAACAAAGGGCAGCAAGACGTATTACTGCCATCAGTAGAAGAGGGAACGATTATTTTAATTGGTGCTACTACAGAGAATCCTTTTTTTGAAGTAAATCGTCCATTATTATCGCGCTTGCGGTTAATTACATTAGCTTTGCTAACACCAGAAGCAATTGGTAACATGGTAAAACGAGCCTTAACAGATAGAGAAAAAGGTCTTGGTACGCGAGAACTCACCATATCTGATGAAGTGCTTCGAGACTTAGGTGTTTTTGTTAATGGCGATGGACGTATGGCTTTAAATATCCTTGAACAAGCTGCTGCTATGGTGCATGACAAAGGGGATATTACCTTAGAGATAATGGAGAAGGTCGTAGGACGACGGATCTATACATATGATAAAAAAGGGGATAGTCATTACGATACGATTTCGGCTTTCATTAAAAGTATGCGAGGCTCTGACGTACAGGCTACATTGCATTATTTAGCGCGCATGATTGAGGCTGGGGAAGATCCTAATTTTATTGCTCGCCGTATTGTTATTTGTGCTGCTGAAGATGTGGGGTTAGCAGATCCACAAGCACTTATATTGGCTAATGCAGCGGCACAAGCAGCTCATTTGGTTGGATTTCCAGAAGCGCGTATCATTTTGTCAGAAGCCGCTTGTTATGTAGCATTAGCACCGAAAAGTAATTCTGCCTATTTAGGTATTGATGCCGCTATTAGTGATGTGCGACATAAAGACTATGGTAATGTACCAGATCATTTGCGAGATAGTCATTACAGTGGCGCTAGTAAATTGGGTCACGGTGTGACATATCAATATGCACATAATTATCCAAATGGTTATGTAGATCAACAATATTTGCCAGATGCTTTGTTAGGGGCCGTTTATTATGAAGGCGTAGAACGGGGGAAGGAAAAAGAATTGCTCGAAGATTGGAAAAAACGCCGAAATATTAAATAAAATCTACATATATGGTATAATATAATGATGATTTAATGTAGATAATTAGCGTTTATAAGGGGTTTTGTTATATGGCAGAAGAGAAAAAAACTTCATCCCGAAGTCGTAAGCCGCGTAGCAAGCAGACTAAAGGAACAAATAAAAGTGAAGGATTTTCCCTTCGCAATGAAGTAAAAGGTTTGATAGTCATTGGTTTTGCCGTTTTATCATTACTAGGCTATTTTGGCTTTGATTTGGGCGTAGCTGGTGATATTTTAACAGGTATATTCCGTTATGGATTTGGTTTTGGCGGATTTATTCCGTGTCTTCTTATTCTTTGGATTGGTTGGCGATTACTCTATAATGGAACATTTATTTCTATTACTAAGCGTGGCGTAGTGAGCACCTTCTTTTATATCTTGCTCATCACATTAGTACCATTGTGGCGTGTTCCGGCTGGAGAAGAATTGGTGACTACACAATTGGCTAATCAAGGCGGTGTAGTCGGGGGATTATTGGCGTCTTTCTTCCGTTCTTTATTTGGTGAGGTAGGTGCCATTTTAGTGGTTCTTGTCTTGCTTCTTTGTTGTGGTATTCTCGTCACTCGTTTATCATTGCGCAATGGTTTGCGTAAAGCGGCTGACAAAACACAAGTCGGTTTAGATGTGGCCAAAGAAGTGGCAGCAGAAAAAGTGGCTGTCGTAAAAGAAGTCTTTGATGATTGGACGGAGCAAAGGAAGGATGCAGCGCAACGCAAAGCTTATGATCGAGAAAAAGATACTCGTTTTGTCGATGCTGCAGAAGAAGCATTGACGGCTTTAGAAAAGCGTAAAACTAGCGATAACTTTGATGATTTCGAAGTGGAACCGATAGATACGCGACGTCCTTCTTCTTGGAAAGAATTAGCTGAAATAGAGGCTCGCAATCGTGCGGCTGAACAAGATATTGTAGATAATTCTGAAATACAGGGGGCTACTGATCAAGACGTTCCTGTACCAAGTTGGTTACAACATAATGAAGAGGAGTCTGATCATAATAGTATGACTCATGATGCGGTTGATTTGGACGGTGTAGATGAGGGGTCTGATGGCACAAGTGATACGATTGGCGATGCAAATGATACGCCTAGTTACACTTATGCTGAACCGCCAGCCATAGAAACAGAAGTGAACCATGTGGCTCGCCTCAATGATATGCCTGGAACGGGAGCCGCTGCTAGCAATGAAAGTGTTGGTACTGGTTTGACTGGTATGGGGCTATCCGTACCATCTTTGTCTAGTACAGAAGAAGATCGCGCTCAAGTGGCTGTATCTAAAGAAGGCAAAATTAACCGAACCTATGATAAGCCATATCAATTCCCAAGTTTAGATTTATTATCTAAAGGTTCGGGTAAAACGAATAATAGTGAAGAAGTAGCATATAATGCGATGCGCCTTGAAGAAGTATTGGCGAGCTTTGGTATTTCTGCAAAAGTTGTTAATGCTACACAAGGTCCGACAGTAACGCGTTATGAAATTGAGCCAGCTCCAGGTGTAAAGGTAAGTCGTATCGTCAACTTAACAGACGACTTAGCTCTTAGTTTGGCAGCCCAAGGTATTCGTATGGAAGCGCCAATCCCTGGCAAATCGGCTATCGGGATTGAAGTGCCAAATACGAAAACGGAAGCCGTACACTTGCGCGATGTATTGGATTGTAGTGACTTTAAAGAGGCTAGAGGAGGTATACCAGTTGGCCTTGGTAAAGATATTGCTGGTAAGCCTGTCATTACTGACCTCGCTAAAATGCCACATTTATTGGTAGCTGGGACCACTGGTTCTGGTAAATCTGTATGTATTAATACATTGATTTCCAGTATCTTATTCAGTCGTAAACCAGAAGAGGTAAAATTGATTCTCATTGACCCGAAAATGGTAGAACTTTCTGTATACGGTGGTATTCCTCATTTGATGGCGCCAGTTGTAACAGATATGAAAAAAGCCGCTGCCGTATTGCGCTGGGCTGTGCGTGAAATGGAAGCGCGGTACCAAGCTTTTGCTGCATCGGGCAAACGTGACTTAAAGGGTTACAACGAAGCGCATCCTAAAGAGGCTATGCCTCTTATCGTTCTTATTATTGACGAGTTAGCAGACCTTATGATGACAGCGCCTGATGATATTGAAGAATCCATTAGCCGCTTAGCACAAATGGCCCGTGCCGCTGGTATCCATATGGTATTGGCTACACAACGACCATCTGTAAATGTTATCACTGGCTCTATTAAAGCGAATGTACCGAGTCGTATTTCCTTTGCTGTAGGGTCTCAAATTGACTCCCGTACTATCCTTGATATGGCAGGGGCGGAAAAACTCCTTGGTAAAGGTGATATGTTGTTTGCTCCAATTGGGTCGAATAAACCAATTCGTGTACAAGGTGCCTTTATTTCCGATAGTGAAGTAGAGAACTTAGTAGAGTTTGTCAAAAAACAACGAGAACCAGAATACGATGATAGTGTAACAGCAGAAGCTGAAAAAGAAGCAGCATCGCAAGAGGCTGGTAGTGATGAGGCTCCTCGTGATGAATTGTTAGAGCGAGCTGTTAACTTAGTCATGGAATCAGGGCAAGCTTCTGTATCTATGTTACAACGACGTTTCCGTATCGGTTATACGCGTGCAGCGCGACTAGTAGATACGATGGAGGATTTAAAAATCGTAGGCCCTAATATGGGGAGTAAACCTCGTGAAATCCTCATGAGCCCTGAGCAAGTAAAAGCTCGTTACTTCTCTGACGGAGAAGAATAGAAGGAGGTTCCTATGGCTGAACTAGGCGAAGAATTACGACGCGAGCGAGTTCGTAGAAATCTGACTTTCAAAGATATAGAACAAGTCTTACATATTAAGACGAAATATTTAGAAGCCATCGAGGACGGTAATTTCAATCATATTCCCGGAAACGTATATGCGAAAGGATTTATTCGAAATTATGGTAATTATTTAGGTCTCGATGGGGACCGATTAGTAAAAGAGTATCAACATAGTATTGGTGAAGTCGATACATTTACTGTTCGCCCTGTTATGCGTCAAAAAAGTGAAAGTACTGTAGGGGATGTACAAAGTGAATATGTAGAACATCAAATGGCGAAAAAGCGTATGTCCTTAGAAACGAGACAAGTGAAACGACAGCGTTCAATCGTACAAGAACGAATAATCCTTACTATTATTCTTATACTTATGGGTCTATTTTTGATTTGGTTATTCTTTTTATAAGTGCATCAATAGGTGTATGAGAACTCCAAATTTTAAATTACAAATTCTAACATGCAAATGATGTTATAGATAGAGAAAGGTTGCAGTAATGAATACGTTTTTAGTGACTTCTAGGGCCGATATGGAGGCGCGAGGATGGGCTGAATTAGATTTTGTGCTCATCAGTGGGGATGCTTATGTAGATCATCCTTCCTTTGCACCAGCCGTTATTGGTCGATATTTAGAGGCAAAAGGCTATCGCGTAGGCATTATTGCGCAACCGGACTGGAATGATGTAGAGGCATTCAAAATCCTTGGAAAACCGCGATTAGCATCGTTGGTGACAGCAGGTAACCTGGACTCTATGTTGAATAAGTTTACGGCGGCTAAGAAGATTCGCCGTGAAGATGATTATTCACCAGGCGGTGAGTCTGGAAAACGCCCTGATCGAGCTACATTGGTGTATGCGAACCGCATGAAAGAAGCGTATCGAGATGTGCCATTAATTATTGGCGGTATTGAAGCTTCCTTACGCCGTTTTGGCCATTATGATTATTGGTCCGACACAGTGCGCCGTTCTATCCTTGTAGATGCGAAGGCAGATGTTCTTGTTTACGGTATGGGGGAATTGCAAGTTGCTGAATTGGCCGTAGCCCTCGATGCAGGCCGATTTGATTCGGCTTTACCGACTATTCGCGGCATCTGCTACATGGCCAAAGATGTACCTGATGCACCACATGTTATTTGCCCTTCTTTTGAGGCTATTAAAGAAAACAAACAAGCCTTTGCGGAGGCCTTTAAAATTCAATATGATGAACAAGACCCGTACTACGGTAAAATCGTAGTTCAACAACATGGGGATCGTTATGTCATACAAAATGCACCTGCCTTGCCATTGACGCAAGAAGAAATGGATGAGGTTTATAATTTGCCTTATACTCGTACGTGGCATCCTGTGTATGATGATAAAGGGGGCGTACCAGCGTTAAGTGAAGTGCAATTTAGTCTCGTCAGTCAACGAGGCTGTTTTGGTAGTTGCTCTTTTTGTGCTATTACGAATCATCAAGGCCGAATTATTCAAAATCGTAGTCATCAATCTCTTATTAGCGAAGCAGAAACGATGATACAAATGGATGGATTTAAAGGTTATATCCATGACGTAGGGGGACCAACAGCGAATTTCCGCCATTTGGCTTGTGCAAAACAAGCTAAATTTGGTGCCTGCAAGGGGCAGACCTGTGCAGCACCCATTCCTTGTGAGCAATTAGATACAGATCATAGTGATTATTTATCGTTACTTCGTAAATTGCGCAAATTAAAAGGTGTCAAAAAAGTATTTGTTCGTTCTGGTTTGCGCTATGACTACGTATTAGCAGACAATAATAAAGAATTTATAAAAGAATTGTGTGAACATCATGTCAGCGGTCAATTAAAAGTGGCTCCAGAACACGTGTCTAATAGAGTTACTACAATTATGGGGAAAGCTGGAAAAGAAGAGTTCCTAAAGTTCAAATCATGGTTTGAAGAAGCTAATCGAAAATTAGGAAAAAAACAATACTTAGTGCCTTATTTTATGAGCTCTCACCCTGGATGTACCTTGATGGATGCCATTGAATTGGCCGAGTTTTTACGAGATCAACATATTTACCCTGAACAGGTACAAGATTTTATTCCTACTCCTGGTAGCTTATCTACGTGCATGTATTATACGGGTATCAATCCATTAGATGGAAAACCAGTTTACGTTGCCAAAAAAGGTAGAGATAAAGCAAAACAACGGGCTTTAATGCAATATAAAAATATTGAAAACTACGATCTCGTAAAAGAAGCTTTGTTAGAAGCAAATCGGAGTGATTTGATTGGTTTTGGGCCGCAATGCTTAATCCCGCCAAGACCGATTCGTAAACAACAGGGGACTAGTTCATCTGATTTTGCTGCATCGCATAGAAATAGCAAAGGCAATAAGAGCCGTCGAAATCAGCAACAAACATATAGCAGTGCATTGAATAAGACTAAACAACGCAGTAAAGGGAAGTCTACAGGTACTAAACAAAGGAGATCTAAATAATGAAACGTTGGGTAGCATTTAGCATATTATCTTTGTTTGTTTTAGCTATGTTGGGATATGGCATGTTTTTCTATTATGCAGACCAAAAAGAGCGATCTAAAGAACCAGTAAGAGGAGAATTGACACTCTATACAGACTTGCCGAATAATATCACTACCTTATTAGCTGATAAATATTTGGCGGATCAAAATATAAGAGTAACAATTATGCCTCTTACGGAAGAGCAAATGACAGAATGGGTAAGCGATGGTACAAGTATGACAGATGGCGATATTGTGATCACCTCTGAAGATAATCTCGTCATCGGCGCTAGTAAAGGCAAATTTGATTCTATCATTACGGAGCGAACTGATGAAGTGGCGGACGCTTTAAAAGATGCTAATGGATATTGGGTTGGCGTTTGGTATGATTCTATTGTATTTGTACAAAATACGGCATTCTTTAATACAATGGGACGCTATATTACGACTTGGGATACCTTACAAAAAGAAGGGAATTGGCGCGTTGTCATGACTGATTTTGTAGCATCTCAAAATGCAGCGAATCTCCTCTATAATATGGTGGAATATAAAGGGGAAGCAGAGGCCATTGCTTATTTGTGGGCTTTAAAACCACATGTGATACAACATGCTAAATTTCTATCTACACCAGTCCGATTGACTGCTCTTGGAGAAACTGATATTGGTATTGGCAACTTATCGGATGCACAACAATATATTCGTCATTCTTATCCAATCAAAATGATTTATCCAGCAGATGGTACCTCTTATTATTTAACAGGTGTGGCCATTGATAAGAATACGAAACATAAAAGTGAAAGCATTGATTTTGTAAATTGGCTATTATCTATGGAGACAGCTAATTATATGATTGATAATAATTTTACTTATCTCTTTACAAATCCAGAAGTACCAGATCCAGTAGATGCACTAGGTAGAACATCTATTATTTGGCCTGTTCAGGGTGGATATACGGTGGAAGGAAAACAAGGCTTACTTAATCAATGGATTAGTCAAGTCCGTTTTCGCCGAGAATGATACGATTTTATAGAAAGGAATTCCAATGTCTAAATTATTGGGATATATTAGCCTAGGTTGTGCTAAGAATCTAGTAGATACAGAAGTTATGCTGGGTATTTTGAAAGATAATGGCTATGCTATTACAGAAGACCTAAGCGAAGCTGATTTAATTATTATTAATACCTGTACTTTCATTGAAAAAGCAAAAGCTGAGTCAATTAATACGATTTTAGAGGCGGCTCAATATAAAGAAGAAGGTAAGGCAAAAGGCCTTATTGTAGCTGGTTGCTTAAGTCAACAATACCAAGATGAGTTGTTTCAAGAAATTCCAGAAATCGATGCGTTAATCGGTACAGGTGCGTGGGATCAAATCATGGTAGCCGTTGATGCTATCGAACACGGCAATCGTAGCTGCATCATGGAAAATATTACCAATATTTACGATGAAAGAATGCCTCGTATTCAAACGACACCTCGCTATAGTGCGTACGTAAAGATTGCAGAAGGTTGTAATAATGGTTGTACATTCTGTATCATTCCTAAAGTGCGTGGCGCTTTTAGAAGTCGCACTATTGAGTCTATCAAAGCAGAAGTAGAACGATTGGCTGCATCTGGCGTAAAAGAAATCGTTCTCATTGCTCAGGATACGACGAGCTATGGCATCGATTTAAATGATGGGAAACCATTATTGACGACATTATTGAAAGAACTATGTACCGTTCATGGTATTGAATGGATTCGCATGCTGTACTTATATCCAACATTCTTTAGCGATGAATTATTAGATATTATCGTCAATGAGCCAAAACTTTGTAAATATGTAGATATTCCATTACAACATGTGAATGATGATATTTTGAAACAAATGAATCGCCGTGATTCAAGAGCCGATATTGAGCGGTTGTTAAAGAAGATTCGCAGTGCACCAACTCACGTTACGTTGCGTACATCGATTATTGTGGGCTTCCCTGGTGAAACAGAGGAACAGTTTGAAGAGCTATGCGAATTTGTAAGAGCTATCAAATTTGATAATATGGGCGTATTTATTTACTCTCAAGAAGCTGGTACTGTAGCAGGCGCTAGAGAAGACCAAGTTCTGGAGGAGATTAAAGAAGAGCGCTATCATGTATTGATGTCCATTCAGGCAGCTATTTCTGAAGAAAACAACAGAAATCTTGAGGGAACTATTGATGATGCTATGATTGAAGAGTTAGAAGAAGGCGATCATAATACAGTTCTCGCCAAAGGTCGCTTAAAATCACAAGCTCCTGACGTAGATGGAAACATGTATATCGAAGACGTAGGGGATCGAGTAAAACCGGGTGATATTGTAAAAGTACAAGTAGACCAAGGTTTTGCTTATGATGTAGTAGCTACTATAATAGAGTAATCTATGAAGTGTTGGAGGCATAATGATTGTAGAGTTAATATCTACGGGGTCTGAACTCCTTTTAGGAGATATTGTTAATACGAATGTGGCTTGGTTGTCTAAAGAATTAAATAAACTAGGGTATACAGTAGCTTATCAATCTGTAGTAGGAGATAATCCAGAACGTATGGAAGAAGTCTTTCGCCATGCTGCAGCACGGGCTGATATTATAATCTCTACTGGCGGATTAGGTCCTACACAAGGAGACATTACTCGACAAGTATTGGCGAAGGTATTAAACCGCGATGTAGTTCTCAACGAACAAGCTATGACTGAAGTGGAACGATTTTTCCAACGCCTTAAACGATCTATGCCTGTTGAAAGTCAACGGGAAGCGATGTTACCAGAAGGCTCTTTGATACTTCATAATCCTGTAGGCGTTGCACCTGGTGTGATTACTACGGATGGAGACAAGACATTCATACTATTGCCAGGGCCTCCAGGTGAGATGAAGGGCATTTTTGCACAGAGCCTCTTGCCATATTTAGAGGAGCGATTTGGTTCACAAGGTGTGGTTTTGTCCTATCGATATGGGATTTATAATATGCGCGAAATCGATTTGGAAAAAACATTGATGGACCTTATTAAGACCCAGTCGAATCCGACTATAGCACTGCTTATTAAGAAAGGATATATAGAACTGCGTATTACTGCTAAGGCAGGATCTGAAGCGTTAGCGAAATCATTGCTAGAACCTTGGGATCGTGAAATCCGTCAGCGATTAGGAAATCGGATTGGTCGAAACCTAGAGATACCGATGGAAGTCGTTTTGGGTGAAGCATTAGTGGCTAGCAAGGGGACTATAAGTACGGCTGAATCCTGTACAGCAGGACTCGTAGGGAAATCAATTACTAATGTTAGTGGTAGCAGTGCCTATTATATGGGTGGTGTTGTTTCTTATAGTAATGAAGTGAAACATAAAACATTAGGTGTACCACAAGAGTTGTTAGATAGGTATGGTGCAGTCAGTGAAGAAGTAGCTAAAGCGATGGCCGAAGGTGTTCGCACAGTAATAGATACTACTTATGCGGTCTCTACGACAGGTATTGCTGGACCTAGTGGGGGAAGTGCAACAAAGCCGGTAGGTCTCGTTTGGTTTGGCGTTACTGGTCCTAAGGGAACAAAAGGATATAAAGCTAATTTAATTGGCAATCGAGAAGAAATTAGACAAAGTGCAGCTGAATTGGCACTGTATTATATGAATTTATACATACAAGAAAAGGGGATATAGCATGGTGAATGATGGTAGACAAGTAGCATTAGATAATGCGTTAAAACAAATTGAAAAAGATTTTGGTAAAGGGGCTATTATGCGCCTTGGAGAAGCGTCTGATCGAATGAATGTAGAAGTGATTCCATCTGGTTCTCTCGCTATCGACTTAGCCGTTGGTGTAGGGGGATTCCCAAGAGGTCGTGTTATTGAAATTTACGGACCTGAATCTTCTGGTAAAACTACAGTTGCTTTGCATGCTGTGGCAGAAGCTCAAAAACAAGGTGGCGTTGCGGCTTTCATTGACGCTGAACATGCGATGGATCCTGTATATGCCCGTAATTTAGGGGTAGATATTAATAATCTGTTAGTATCTCAACCAGATAATGGTGAACAAGCCTTAGAAATTACAGAAGCCCTTGTTCGCAGCGGTGCCGTTGATATTGTTGTAGTCGATTCTGTTGCTGCCTTGGTACCTAGAGCAGAAATTGAAGGTGAAATGGGAGATGCTCACGTAGGTCTCCACGCTCGTTTGATGAGTAAAGCCCTTCGTAAGTTGACAGGTACAATTAACCGCACAAAAACAGTGGTTATCTTCATCAACCAATTGCGTGAAAAAGTAGGCGTTATGTTTGGTAACCCTGAAACGACAACAGGCGGTCGAGCTCTTAAATTCTACTCTTCTGTTCGCTTAGATGTGCGCAAAGGGGAGTTAATTAAATTGAACAACGAAAATGTAGGGGCTCGTACAAAAGTAAAAGTCGTTAAAAATAAAGTAGCGCCTCCATTTAAAACAGCAGAATTTGATTTAATGTATGGCACAGGTATTTCCAAAGAAGGTACACTTATTGATATCGGTACAAATATGGAAATTATTAAAAAATCTGGTGCTTGGTATTCCTACAATGGGGAACGTATGGGCCAAGGTAAAGAAGCAGCTAAACAATATTTACATGAAAATCCTCAAATTTCTGATGAAATCGAACGCATCGTTCGCGATACATTAGCTGTGGAACCTGAAAATTTCGACATAGTAGGGGAAGAAGTTACAGAAAGTGTAGAAGAATAAGTAGCTAATGAATGAAGTGGAAACTAATCATTTTAGTGAAGAGGAAAAACAAAAAGCTCTCGATCAAGCGTATCGATTTTTAGCGCAGCGATTTCTCAGTGCTTATGAACTACGCCAGAAAATGAGACGAAAACAAATTCCTTCAGACCTCATCGACTATGTGGAAGAACGATTGCTCTATTACGACTACATCAATGATGAACGATTGGCTAAACAAGTGGTATCGTATTTAATGGAAGAACAAAAATACGGTGCTTTTATGATCAGACAAAAAATGAAGCTCCGTGGTCTACATGTGCCCGTAGATATTGAGAACTACGATGAGTTGAGCGCTTGCTATCGGGTAGTTGATAAGAAGTATGGTTCTCATATTCAAGATGTACCGCATCAAAAGGTGATGAACTTCTTGCGCAATAGAGGCTTTTCGATGTCTACCATTTCTCAAGTGTGCCGAGATTATTATGAATAAGAGAGTGTTATGGAGTCCCGTCAGTCCTTGACAGAACGGACTTTCAAGCATAAAATTAGTATAGCTGAATAAAATATTCAGCTATACTAATTATTTATATTTATAATCAAATATTTGGAACCAATGGGCGTGGTGCCCGAATGAGAAACTATAGGAGGTGAGACTCATTCTAGAGTATAGTCTAATTGCAGTGATTATGGTACTGATTGGACTAGGGGTAGGCTATTTTTTACGAAAAAATATTGCTGAAGGAAAACTGAATCAAGCTGAGCAAGAAGCGGCACGCATCATTGCTAACGGTGAACGTACAGCTGAGTCTAAAAAGAAAGAAGCTTTATTGGAAGCTAAAGAAGAAATTCATAAGCTCCGTTCTGATGTAGAACGAGAAAATAAAGAACGCCGTTCTGAGTTACAACGTTTAGAGCGTCGTATTCTTCAAAAAGAAGAATCTTTAGATAAAAAATTAGACAATATTGAGCATAAAGAAGAAGCTTTACATCGTAAAGAAGCTGACTTAGTCCAAAGTCAAGAAAAAGTAGAAGCTTTGTACGAAAAACAAATGGCAGAACTAGAACGTATCTCTGGCATGACATTTGACGAAGCACGCAACATTTTGTTGACAAATGTGGAGCAAGAAATTCGTCATGAAACAGCTATGATGATCAAAGAAATGGAACAGCAAGCGAAAGACGAAGCAGATAAGAAAGCAAAAGAAATTATTTCTGGTGCTATACAACGCTGCGCTGCCGATCATGTAGCAGAAACGACAGTTTCCGTTGTTGCATTGCCAAATGATGAAATGAAAGGTCGCATTATCGGTCGTGAAGGTCGGAATATTCGTGCCCTTGAAACATTAACTGGTATTGATTTAATCATTGATGACACACCAGAAGCAGTTATTTTATCTGGTTTCGACCCAATCCGTCGTGAAGTGGCGCGTATTGCTTTAGAAAAATTGATTGTTGATGGTCGTATTCATCCAGCTCGCATTGAAGAGATGGTAGCGAAAGCGCGTAAAGAAGTAGACCAAACAATTAAAGAAGCTGGTGAACAAGCTACTTTTGAGGCTGATGTTCACGGCTTGCATCCTGAAATTGTTAAAATCTTAGGTCGTTTAAAATACCGTACTAGTTATGGTCAAAATGTACTTAAACATTCCATCGAGGTGTCCCACTTAGCAGGTTTAATGGCCGCAGAACTTGGTTGTGACGTTACATTAGCTAAACGAGGTGGTTTGATTCACGATATTGGTAAAGCCTTAGATCGCGAGATGGAAGGCTCTCACGTAGAAATCGGCGTTGATGTAGCCCGTAAATATCGTGAAAGCGAAGCAGTTGTAAACTGTATCGCTGCGCATCATGGAGATGAAGAGTTCCAAAGTGTTGAAGCTGTCCTCGTAGCGGCAGCAGATGCCATTTCTGCAGCTCGTCCAGGAGCTCGTAGAGAAACGTTAGAGAATTATTTAAAACGTTTAGCAAAATTGGAAGAAATCGCAGAATCTTTTGACGGCGTTGAAAAATGCTTTGCTATTCAAGCGGGTCGAGAAATTCGCGTTGTAGTAAAACCGGATAAGATTGATGAAGCAGAGGCTACATTACTTGTTCGAAATATTATTAAACGCATTGAATCCGAATTAGAATATCCTGGTCAAATCAAGGTTGTTATTATTCGTGAAACACGCGTTGTAGATTACGCAAAATAAGCGTTATCAATTATGAATAGGCTGCAATTTATTGCAGCCTATTTATTATCATTAATTTGTATTGACTCTAGAGAGATAAGATTGACTATGTAACTCTTATCTTTGTAGAGTCAATAGGAATTTCGTGGATTAGTGGTGAATTATATAGAACGGAGGTGTTTTGATATGAGCCGATATTTTGAAAATGAATTAATTGAACAAATTAAAGATGCCAATGATATCGTGTCAGTTGTATCAGAACACGTAGCATTAAAGAAAAAAGGTAAGAACTATTGGGGGTGCTGCCCTTTCCATAATGAAAAGACGCCATCCTTTAGCGTAGCTCCAGATAAAGGTTTTTATTACTGCTTTGGTTGCCATGCATCAGGAAATGCCATTAAATTTCTTATGGAATTAGAAGGTATTACTTTCGTAGAAGCCTTAGAACGATTAGCAAATCGTGCTAACATTCCGCTGCCAGAAGCGAAATTGTCACCTCAAGTGAAGGCTCGTGAAGAACGGCGTAAAAAACTATATGAAGCGTGTGAACTAGCAGCTAGTTTCTTTCATAATTGCTTAGTTAAAACATCTATCGGCAAGCCTGGTTTAGACTATTTAAAACAACGTGGTCTGACTACTGAAACGATAGAGAAGTTCAAATTAGGCTTTGCTCCTGATGCTTGGGATCGCCTTTACAAATCATTTACAGAGCGAGGTATTGAAGAGTCTATTTTGTTAGAGCTCAATTTAATTCGGAAAAATGATAAAGGTCAAGTGTACGATTTTTTCCGCAATCGCATTATGTTTCCTATTATGGATGGGAAGGGGAGAGTCGTTGCCTTTGGGGGACGTGTTATGGATGATAGTACGCCCAAATATTTGAACTCTCCAGAGTCGCAAATTTTTGAAAAAGGGAAACTGTTATTTGCCTTTGATAAAGCATACAAGACGATTCGAGAAAAGAAACAAGCCATTTTAGTAGAAGGCTACATGGATGTTATTTCTGCTCACAATGTGGGTCTTACTAATGTAGTGGCTTCTTTGGGGACTGCTTACACTCGTGATCATGGGCATGTATTGATGCGTCAAGCGGAAGAAATTATTTTAGCTTATGATATGGATGGCGCTGGTCGGCAAGCTGCAACGCGAGCGATTGAATTATTGCAGAATACAGATTTTAAAGTACGCGTACTGGCTATGCCAGATGGGAAAGATCCAGATGATTATATTCGCAATCACGGCCCAGTAGCTTTTGAAAGACTCGTAACTGATGCAGTGAAACCGTTGGATTATTTGTTGAGTGAGTCCCTTATCAAACATGATACTAATATTCCAGAAGGTAAACAGGCTGTATTAGAAGAAGTATTCCCATTTATTGGGAATATACAAAATCAAACAGTTCGAGACGATGCATTGAAAGCATTAGCACTACCTTTGTGGCTCGATAATAGTACGATTTATAGATATTTCAGAAATTATACGAAACGGGGCAATATTGAAATCGTCAATGAAGCGGTACCAACTGTAAATACTACGGCTAATGGTGATGAAGATATGTTGGTGGCTTTAGCCATTAACGATAGTCAAGTCTTGGAAGAGGTAGTGAAGTATTTGCCACTAGAGGACTTTCAAAATATTTCATATCGAGGTATAATAGAAAAGATATACACCTTATTTACTGATACAGGCAACATACAAGGGGAGTCTATTGCTGAGGTGCTAACACCTGAAGAATATGAAGTATATACGAGACTCATGATGTTTGAAGTGAATGAGGCTGTACCTGTACTCATCCGCAAAATTAGGCTTCATTCGTTGCGTGAACAATATAAAGCGCATTCAATTATGGCGGATCAATTAAAACGTGCAGGAGATTCGGCATTTATTAGCGAATTACATAAGTGTCAGGAAATACAAAGCCTAATTAGAGAATGGTCTAAGTAGTAAGTAATTAAAGGAGAGCGCTGTGGCTAAGAAAGTACAAAAAAGTCAGATTGAGGAGATTGTGGAACAACTTCTTGAAAAAGGCCGAAAAAACGGTGTGTTGACACAATCTGAGATTTCAGATGCTCTTCATGAGCAAGCTGAACTAACTGCTGAACAATTAGACGATATTTATACAACGCTTGGTAAACTTAATATTGAAGTTGTGGCTGATATTGATAGAGAGCATGATGATATAGATTCAGATGAGGAATCAGACGAAGAGGCAGAGAAAAATATCGATATTGACCTTAGTGTTGATGCTAGTATAAACATTGACGATCCAGTTCGTATGTATTTGAAAGAGATTGGTCGCGTACCATTGCTTTCTGCAGACGAAGAAATTATCTTAGCAAAACAAATTGAAGCAGGTGCTAAAGAAGACGCTACATATAAAGAAATTCAACTTAGCAAAAAGGCTAAGAAAAAATTGGTAGACGCGAACTTGCGCCTCGTAGTAAGTATTGCTAAACGTTATGTTGGTAGAGGCATGCTTTTCTTAGACCTAATTCAAGAAGGTAATTTGGGCCTTATCAAAGCAGTAGATAAATTTGATTATACGAAGGGTTATAAATTCTCCACCTACGCAACGTGGTGGATTCGTCAAGCTATTACGCGTGCTATTGCGGACCAAGCGAGAACGATTCGTATTCCTGTTCATATGGTTGAGACTATCAATAAATTGATTCGTATTTCTCGCCAATTATTGCAAGATAAAGGACGGGAACCATTGCCAGAAGAAATTGCAGAAGGTATGGGAATCACTGTTGAACGGGTTCGAGAAATTCAAAAAATTGCACAAGAGCCAGTATCTTTAGAAACGCCAATCGGTGAAGAAGAAGATTCCCATTTAGGGGACTTTATCGAAGACCAAGATGCGATTGCTCCAGATGATGCTGCTAGCTATATTTTGTTACAAGAACAAATTGAAGATGTCTTTACATGTTTAACAGATCGAGAGCAACAAGTCTTGATTTTGCGATTTGGTTTGAAAGATGGTAAGCCTCGTACATTAGAAGAAGTTGGTCAATACTTCAACGTTACGCGTGAACGAATTCGCCAAATTGAAGGTAAAGCATTAACAAAACTTCGCAATCGCGGAAAACGCGATAAAATTAAGGATTTCTTATAAGATATCATGTACAGTCTCTAGCAAGATTGTAGAATATGCCTAGTGGTATGTTCTATGAATCTTGTAGGGACTGTATTTTCACGTGGTCTGTAAGAGGAGGACCTATGTATACAGTTTCTAAACGATTGGAGATCAGTGCATCTCATCAACTTAAATTAGATTATCCTAGTAAGTGCCAACAATTACATGGGCACAATTGGATTGTTACAGTTCATGCTCGCAGTGAAGAATTGGATCATAATGGAATGGTCATCGACTTTACAGTGATTAAAGAAAAAATTCATGGTCGCTTAGATCACCGTCACATCAATGATGTACTAGGTGATATCAATCCTACTGCTGAAAATATGGCAAAATGGATTGCCGATGAATTAGGGCCTAAATGTTTTAAAGTAGAAGTGCAAGAGTCGGAAGGAAATGTAGCTACTTATGAACGTAGTTGAAATATTTAATTCCATCGATGGAGAAGGACGTCGACAAGGTCAATTGACGACTTTTTTACGACTTCATGACTGCAATATTCGATGCTCTTATTGTGATACTACTTATAGCTATGGACCAGATAGCGATTACGACACTATGACCGTAGAAGAAGTAGTGAATCGTATTGAGGCTTTCAAAAACCACCGTATTACGATTACTGGGGGCGAACCATTATTGCAGGAATATGACGTTATAGACCTGGTAGATACGCTGTATGAACGAAACTGTTATTACGATATTAATATTGAAACGAATGGCACCATTGTGCCTAGTTTTTACAGACCGTATGTGTGGTTTACCTATGATTACAAAATGCCGTCATCCTTAGCGGAAGAGTATATGGATTTAGGTATATTTAAAGTAGCTACCGAGGCAGATTTGATTAAGTTTGTAGTTTCTTCTGAAAACGATTTAGATCGGATGCATCAGATTCTTGCTGATAATCCTACAAAAGGGCAGATTTATGTGTCTCCTGTGTGGGGGGCTATTGAAGGGGCAACTATCGTTGAGTACATGATTAAACACAATCTACAAGATGTGAGATTGCAATTGCAAATTCATAAATTTATTTGGGATCCTAATGCAAAGGGGGTGTAGTATGGATACAGAAAAAATTGAAGGCTTAGTATATGAGCTGTTGAAAGCTATCGGTGAAAACCCTGACCGCGAAGGTTTACTAGAAACGCCTAAGCGGGTAGCTCAAATGATGGTGGAAATGTACGAAGGTATTCAATATAGTAATGCTGATATTGCAGATATGTTTGGTAAAACTTTCACTGTTGACACAAATCAAATGGTTGTAGTGAAAGACATTTCCTGTTTTTCTTATTGTGAACATCATATGGCTTTGATGTACGATATGAATATTAGTGTTGGCTATATTCCGAAAGGAAAGGTCATTGGTTTGTCCAAAATTCCTCGTATTGCCGAAATGTGTTGTAAACGATTACAATTACAAGAGAAAATTGGCGAAGATATTAGCGAAGTCATTTCTCTTGCTACTGGATCGGAGGACGTCATCGTTCATATTACATCATCCCATAGTTGTATGAGTGCGCGAGGTATTAAAAGCACAGATAGCAAAACTACAACATTGGCTACAAAAGGTGCTTTTGGTGATGATGCTATGATTCAACGCTTTATGTTGATGAAACAGTCCTAATGTCTTTAATGATTGACGAATGACCAAATTCTACAGTATAATTATTGAGCAAGTTACTAACTATGGGCCTATAGCTCAGGGGTAGAGCAACCGGCTCATAACCGGTCGGTCCCTGGTTCGAACCCAGGTGGGCCCACCAACTTGTATACTATGAATAGTGAAACCTGCCCTAGGGCAGGTTTTTTTATATACGAGGTGTGTATGAAAGCTAGAACAATGACACGTCGATTGGAAGCTGTTTTCTCCATAGTTCCTAGGGCAGCAGCAATAGCCGATATAGGTACGGATCACGGCTATTTAGCAGCAGAACTGATCAATCGAGGTAAGGCAAAGCACGTCATCGCTGGCGACGTTCATAAAGGACCGTTAGAATCGGCTAAATCTTATATTAAGAACCTCGGGTTAGAACATTGCATTGATTGTCGTCTCGGCGATGGCTTGCAAGTGACTGAACGAGGAGAATTACAAGGCGCTATCTGTTGTGGCATGGGTGGTTTTCTCATGCGCGACATTGTGAAAGCCGGACCAGAACGGTTGGAATTTTACGTATTACAACCCCAAAACGGGCAAGCTGAATTGCGCCAATATATGGTGGAAGAAGGGTACGCTATTATTAAGGAAATTCTCGTCAAAGATATGGGAAAACTGTATACTGCTTTTTTAGCGGTTCGGGAAGATGTACTATTTATCTATGATGATAATTATCAAATTAACGATACGAATCATATCTATCGTGAATTGCGGAAAGACTCTATTCTCTGGTCTGTAGGGGCTTTATTAGCTGAGGAAAAGCCTCCTTTATGGGAGGAGTATATTAACCATCTTATTTATCAGCGCCAATGTGTGTTAGATGGTATGACAGAAGCTTTACAAGATACAGACAAATATAAAGTGTTATCTGCAGAAATAAAAGAACTGACGACGTATATCTAGTTAGATGCAGACATTGATTCATTGACTACTTATACATAGTAATGTTAGAAAGGAGGATTCTATGATTACTGTAGAAGACATTATGAAAAGTATGGAGCGCTTAGCGCCGACTCATTTTGCAGAATCCTGGGATAATGTAGGGCTTATGATGGGATCTAAGAAGAATGGTGTTTCTAAAATTATAACCACCTTAGATGTGACACCGGCAGTCGTAGACTTTGCCATTCGAGAACAGGCACATATGATCGTGAGTCACCATCCATTTATTTTTAAAGGACTTACGTCTATTGATTTAGATTCTGTGCAAGGTCAGATGATTGAACGCATCATTAAACATGACATCGCTGTGTATAGTGCGCATACGAATTTAGATATTGCAGAAGGTGGCCTTAACGATATGTTGGCGGAGCAATTGGGCTTAGCTGATATTACTGGATTTGTGCCAGTCGGTTCTGATGCGATTTATAAAGTGACGACCTTTGTTCCAGAACAGGCTGCTGATGCTGTGCGTCAGGCTATGGCTGAAGCTGGCGCCGGTCGTATCGGTAATTACGAAGCTTGTAGCTTTAGTTCACTTGGAGAGGGTCGTTTTAAAGGTAATGATGAAGCAAACCCTGTCATTGGTGAAAGCGGTACCTTAACAGTAACTCCAGAAGTAGCGGTACAAATCATTGTCGATAAAGCACAACTAGCAGCAGTTATCACAGCCATGAAAGGAACTCATCCCTATGAAGAAGTGGCTTATGAAGTCATTGAATTAGTAGAGCCTAGTCGAAACCGTACATTGGGTCGACGAGGGATTTTGCCGGTGACGATGTCTTTTGAAGAGTTTAAGGCGCATTTAGAGCAGGTATTACCACATAGCCATTTGCGCTTCGGCGGTGTAAAGAAAGATGCGATTCGTACAGTAGCTCTCTGCTCTGGCGCAGGGGCGAGCTTTATTAAAGCTGCGAAAGGGGCCGATGTATATATTACGGGCGATGTGAAATACCATGATGCGCAGCTAGCCAAAGAATTAGGATTACTACTCGTTGATGCGGGCCATTTTGGAACAGAAGAAATCGTTACCTCTGGTTTGGCAGAGTACTTAAAGCGAACTGCCAAAGATAACGATTGGGACTTAGATATCGTACCGTTTTTAGATCAAGAAGATTTCTTTTTCTATGAGTAGTGCAGTGCATCTCTCCATTACTCGGACGGTAATAGATAATCACTAAATAAAATAATCACTCAACAGATTAACCAATCAATATGAAGCAATCAATATAAACCGCTCAATATAAACCGCTCTGAGGCTTCTATGGGGAGCATGAATTAATAAACCTATATATTTCGATATTCTTGCATAGTCCACAATAGCTATGATAAACTGAATTGAAGCAAGTATGAAAGACGGTTGCGAGTCCATTGGATTCGAGGAAAGTCCGAGCTCCATAGGGCAGGATGCCAGATAACGTCTGGCGAGGGTGACCTTAGGGACAGTGCCATAGAAAAGGAGACCGCCACGTAAGTGGTAAGGGTGGAAAGGTGAGGTAAGAGCTCACCAGCAGTCTGGTAACAGGTTGGCTTGGTAAACCCCATCCGGAGCAAGACCGAATAGGAAAGGGTTAAGGGTGGTCCCGCCTACCTTTCGGGTTGTGTCGCTTGAGCGTGCAGGTGACTGTACGCCTAGAAAGATAATCGTCGCCGCGTAAGCGGAACAGAACTCGGCTTAATGATTGCTTGCTTCTTAGTTTGTTAATTAAACCTAGTAGGTATAGATAAAGGAGAACTTCATGGCTATTACTGCAATTAAAAGCGTAGAGGAATTTGATCAATTAGTACTTGGTTCTAACGATTTGGCCATTGTTGATTTCTGGGCGGGTTGGTGCGAACCTTGCACTGTGATGCGTCCAGAAGTAGAAGCGGTGGCAGAAAAATTGGAAGGTAAAGTTAAATTCTTCAGTGTTGATGCGGAAGACAAAACATTGCGGCCCATTTTATTGAAAGAAGATGTAGAAGGAATTCCTTCTATGGTATTCTTTAAAGATGGTAAAATGCTTGACCGAATTGCAGGTTATAAAAAAGCTGATGTCCTAGAAGCGCTGATTAAAGAAGTCATTAAATAATTGAGTTTATTAGTGATGCATTGATAACATCTGTATAAACAACGAATATGAACATCAATTTGGATATAACTAATGTACACATAATAGAGTAAGACATAATAATGCACAAAGAACCCTCATAACATATATTTTGGATGATATAGTTGTGAGGGGTCTTTTTTGTCATTATGGATTAGTTATCAAAAATTTTTATAAATATAATGTTTAGAAAATCACTTTCATTTACTAACTATCAGCTTTATTTCTTTTTATAGATAGAAATATTATATATAGGAATTATGCATTTTTTATAGTTTTATATCATATAAAATGATATAATAAATTGATGATATATATTCATTTGAATAAAATTCTCATGTAGTAAAGTAGTGATACATATTACTTCAAAGTTGTTGTAAGGAGGCTGTATTCCGTGAAAAACCGTGTGAACAGTTTATGGACGCTTTTCCAAGAGCGACGTCTTAGCCGTCGTACGTTTATGAAATCTTGCGTGGCGTTAACAGCGATCTTAGGATTGCCCCCAACTATGCTCGATACTGTAGTAAAAGCTGCAGAAACGACAGAATTACCTACTGTAATTTGGCTTCATGGACATGAATGTACGGGTTGTAGTGAAGCTTTTATTCGTTCTTCCTCTCCGTTCACATCTGACGTTATTTTGAACATGATTTCTTTAGAGTATGATGACACATTGGCAGCTGCTGCAGGGGAACCATTGGAAGAACACCTTCACAAAATTATTACTGAAAAAGCAGGCAAATATATTTTGGCTGTTGAAGGTGGGGTGCCATTAGATGATGATGGTATTTACTGTACTGTAGGTGGTCGTACTTTCAAAGAATCGTTGAAAGAATGCGCTAAAGGTGCAGCAGCTATTATTGAATACGGTTCTTGTGCATCTTGGGGCGGTATTCAAGCGGCAAAACCAAATCCTACAAATACAGTGTCTGTATCTAGCGTAGTGTCTGGTAAACCAATTATTAAAGTACCAGGTTGTCCGCCAATTCCTGAAGTAATGACTGGTGTCGTTATGCACTATGCATTGTTCGGTCAAATCCCACCATTGGATTCTCAAGGTCGTCCTAAGCAATTCTATGGTAATCGTATTCACGATACATGCTACCGTCGTGCGTTCTTTGATTCCGGTTTATTCGTTGAAAAATTTGACGACGATGCATCGAAAGCAGGTTGGTGCTTATATAAAGTAGGGTGCCGTGGACCTGAAACATATAACTCTTGTGGTAACTTGCGTTGGTGGAACGGTTTATCCTATCCAATCCAATCTGGTCACGGCTGTATTGGTTGTTCCGAAAAAGGATTTTGGGATAATGATGTATTCTATAAACGCTTACCAGATATTCCATTAGCTAACACCATTACAACGGCTGATACAGTAGGTACTGTGGCAGCTTTCACCGCAACTGGTGCAGTTATTGCCCATGGTGCAGCTACTCTTGCGCGTAATAAATATATTGATATTCAAGAAGAAAAACGCTTGCGAGAAGAAGGCTTGTGGGATGAAACAAAGCATAACAATGGAGGACGTCACTAATGAAACGTGTAGTAGTAGATCCGGTGTCCCGTATAGAAGGTCACTTACGAGTAGAAATAAAAGTAGATGAAGCAAGTGGTAAAGTAGAAGATGCTTTATCATCTGGTACGGCATGGCGCGGTATTGAATTAGTTGCTAAAAATCGAGACCCTCGTGATTTATGGGCTTTCGTACAACGTATTTGTGGCGTTTGTACAACGACACACGCCTTAGCTTCTTTGCGCGCTGTAGAAGATGCATTGGGTATTCAAATCCCTAAAAACGCCAACTATATCCGCAATATTATGCACAGTGCTCTTGATGTACATGACCATATCGTGCATTTCTATCATTTACATGCTTTAGACTGGGTTAGTCCAGTAGCAGCATTAAATGCAGACCCTGCAAAAACGGCGCAATTACAAAACGATGTATTGGCAGCTTATAATGTAGGTGGTTTGGAGCCAGCAGAAACACAAGCTGTTGATTCTGCATATCCAAAAGAATTCCCAAAAGCGACGACTGCTTACTATACAGCAGTACAACAAAAAGTGAGAAAAATCGTTGAATCTGGACAATTAGGTATTTTCTCTGCTCAATGGTGGGATCATCCAGATTATCAATTGTTACCACCAGAAGTTCACTTGATGGCTGTATCACATTACTTAAATATTTTGGATCGCCAACGCGATATCGTAGTGCCACATGTTATTTTTGGCGGTAAAAACCCGCACCCACATTATATTGTTGGCGGGATGCCATGCTCCATCTCCATGGATGATATGAATGCACCGGTTAATACACAACGATTGGCTGCAGTAGAACAATCTATTGCCTTAACAAAAGATTTGGTAAATTATTTCTATTTACCAGATTTGTTAGCAATTGGTAAAATCTATGTAGATAGCGGTATGATTGACGGTGGCGGTTTGGCTAAAAAACGTGTTATGTCCTATGGGGACTATCCGGATGAGCCATATAGCGGTATTTCTGATGGAGATTACCACAAAAAAGTTATTGTTCGCTCTAATGGGGTAGTAGAGAATTTTGGTCTTGGTGTAGAACAAGCTACTTTTATTCCATTGGAAGGTAAAGATTTCATGGATCCTCAATACCTTAGTGAAGAAGTTGACCACTCTTGGTTTGCGTATCCAAATGGGGAAAAATCTTTGCATCCTATCGATGGTATAACTGAACCTGATTTCACAGGGCCTAAAACAGGTACGAAAGAGAAATGGGAATACCTTGACGAAGATAAAAAATATTCTTGGATTAAGTCGCCAACGTTTAAAGGTAAAACTGCTGAAGTTGGTCCTTTGGCAAAATACATCGTTGTGTATACTAAAGTAAAACAAGGTATCATTGCAGATCCAACATGGGCAGAATCGATGATTGTTCGGCAAATTGATACAGTAAGCCAAGTGTTAGGTGTACCTGCTCACGTATGGATGACAACTATGGTTGGTCGTACTGCATGTCGTGGTTTAGATGCTCAATTAGCAGCGAATATTAGCCAATATTTCTATAATAAATTAGTAGCTAATATTAAAAATGGCGACACAGCTGTAGCAGATACAACTAAATTCGACCCTAATACATGGGAGCCAGATGCAAAAGGCGTAGGACTTGTAGACGCACCTCGCGGTGGTTTAGGCCATTGGATTCACATCAAAGACGGTCGTTCTGCTAACTACCAATGTATCGTTCCATCTACTTGGAATGCTTGTCCAAAAACAGCCTCTAATGAGCATGGTGCTTATGAAGATGCTATGATTGATACAAATGTAAAAATAGCAGACAAACCATTGGAGATTTTAAAAGTGATTCACTCCTTTGACCCATGTTTAGCATGTGCCACACATTTATACAATAAAAAAGGTGAGGAAATCGTTTCCATTAATACCGATGCATTGTGTAAATAAGGGAGGGGCCTATGTTAATACATACTGATAAAAAGGCGTACGTCGTATTTAGTTTATGGCTACGCATATTCCATTGGACAATGGTATTGAGCGTAACTGCATTGTTCTGGACCGGGTTATATATTGGTGATCCAGGTTTTGCCGCTATTACAGGAAAAGTAGAACCGACATTTGCTATTGATGGCTGGTTCTCTATGGAAATGATGCGCCGCATTCATTTCTATGCTGGGTTTATATTAACATTTTCCTTTATCTTCCGTATCGCTGGAGCTATTTGGAATCGTGGAGACAGATTATTGCCTCGTTTCAAACAAAAGCGTTATTGGTACGGTTTGAGGGAAACGACTTTGCATTACCTCATGATTCCACAAAAACATGAACATCATTGGTTGCGTAACTCTCTGGCAAGAACGGCATATGCAGCGGTTTATATTTTATTCTTCTGTGAAATCGTTACTGGTTTTACTATGTATGCTATGATTGACCCTAATGGGATATTGGGAACGATTTTCGCCCCTGTTGTGACTCTTCTTGGTGGCGAATATAATGTACATGTAATTCATCACTATATTGCATGGTGTTTCTTATTTTTTACAATTATCCATGTTTACATGGCCTTTAGGGAAGATGTTATGGAGGAATCCGGAGAGGTTTCCTCTATGGTTTCAGGGATGAAATATTATGCTTATGACCCTATCGATATTGAAGATTTAAATGGTAAACGCCGTCGAGGTGAACGTATTGACGTACCAACTGCTTCAAACTATAGGCCAAGCAATCCTAATGATCCAAGAGAAAAGGAATTACAAGATGAGTAATCAATCTACTGAAAATCTCAGTAGGGTAGAATACGCGGGCTCTGAGGGCCCGCGTATTGATTTAAATGCCCTTTATGATGATTCTGATAATGCGGTAGTCCTTTTAGGGGTAGGTAATATTTTGCTTACCGATGAGGGGCTCGGTGTACATGTCATTAATGATTTGAGACGAGATTATACTTTCACACCTGCGATTAGTCTTGTAGACGGTGGTACGATGGGAATGGAATTATTAACTTACATGCGAGGTATGAAGAAAATTCTTCTCATTGATGCTATTAATGGAGGCGAGGAACCTGGGACAGTTTATGAGTTTCCTCATAAAGAACTGGAACAATATTTTACGGAATATATATCTGTTCATGAAGTGGGAATGCAAGATATTTTGCGCATTCGTGCCATTCAAGAAGATCCTCTAGAAGACGCCGTTGTAATTGGTGTTGAACCTCTATCCTTGAAGGTAGGGTTTGAACCTAGCGAAGTAGTTGTAAAGGCGTTACCAGAGGTGAAAGCACGGGTTATCAAAACCTTAGAGTCTTGGGGTATTACATGTACGCCTAATTTGTAATAGATTCCCGATATGGGGATAATACATACTTCTATATATGTATAAGAGGTAACAATGTTAGAAAACTATAATAATGTGAGAGCTGTTCTCAATGAATTGCGGCAAGCGTTAAAGCAATTGCGCGAAACAGGGGAAACCTATTCCATTTACATTGAAAAAACAGGCTTGTCTGACGAAGAACAAGTAGAAGTGCTCGAAACATTGGGGCGAGGACACATTACGATTAACTTTACTGAAACAGATCAACCAGTAGAGTGGTATGAGTCGCAATTTTCTGGTATTTGGATTGGCACTTATAAAAATGGCCGCGATGATTCTATTCTTCACACTGTGGAAGTAGCTCGTTATCCTGATGTAGTGGGAGCTTTTGACGAAGATATTATCATGGCTGAAGAAGATCTAGGTACCTGGATTGATGCAGCAGGCCTATAAGTGATGGCATGGCGTATGGGATTACATACAATGAATCCATATAATCGATATATAACAGCCCTATATGTAATAGGTTTATATAATGTAGAGTAACATAGACTATAGTAGCTTCTAAAAAGAGGGGCTACTATAGTCTATTTCTTTTGATTTCGATTATAAAATATATAACAAAGATGAAGAAAAATCTTACAATTTCATTAAAATTAATTAAAGGTGTATTTACTAATAATCAAAGCTAATATACAATGAATGGGCTAGAAAAAGGTGTGGAAATTTTCAACAGCACCGTCATTACTGGATTAATAGAAAAAAATTACCCTATTGTTAACCTTGTGAATTTGCTTGTATTGACGATTTTACATAAAATATACGAAGAAATCTTTGGAGGATCTATGTTGCTTTCTATTGTAGTGCCTGTATATAACGAAGAAGAAAATATTGAAACGTTTTATCAAGCCGTTACAACTGTTATGACAGGTTTACCATATGAATATGAATTGATTTACGTTGATGATGGGTCATCGGATTTGTCGCCAATTATATTACACAAATTGGCTAAGGACGATGAGCACGTAAAGGTTATATTCTTAGCTCGTAACTTTGGTCACCAACTCGCATTGACTTGCGGGCTTGATTACGCTAAAGGTGATGCAGTTATTACAATGGACGGCGATATGCAACATCCGCCGACTTTGATTCCTGACCTCGTAAAGATTTGGGAGTCTGGGTATGATGTGGTGCGAACCATAAGAGATTCGACGGAAGATGCCAGTTGGGCAAAATCCTTTACCTCCAAATATTATTATAAACTGATGAATAAAATGGCAGATGTTCCTATTTTAGAAGGAGGATCTGATTTCCGTTTAATGAATCGCAAAGCGCTAGAAACATTGAAACAGTTTCGTGAACATGGCCGCTTTTTGCGCGGCATAGTAGGTGCTCTTGGATACCGCCAAGCAGAACTTCATTTTGTGGCACCACCTCGTTTCGCAGGAGCTTCTAAATTCAGTGTACGAAAAATGATTCGTTTCGCTCTTGATGGAGTAACGGCCTTTTCACGCGTTCCTTTGCGCGCAGCCCTTTATGTAGGCGTATTTTGCGGGGGATTGAGTTTTCTCATTATCCTTCACCTCATTTACGTATATTTAACAGGTCAAGCATTAAATGGATGGACCACATTAGGGGTATCCATATTATTTATCGGAGGTATCCAGTTAGTGGGCCTTGGCATTATCGGCGAATATGTAGGACGCGTATTCCAAGAAGTGAAACAACGACCACTGTATTGGGTGAAAGCTGCTATAAACTTTGATGGAGAAGAGAACAACATGTTCTTACATGAACCATCAAAAACTGATATATTTATAGCCCATCAAGTAGCTGGCCCTGACAAGCAAGACTAGCTGTAATTTGTTGGAATACAAATAGAGACTGACGGTTAGTATATTTTGAATAAATAAACTTACTTTATAAGTTTTAGAGAGGAAGAATATGAAGTCAAAATATAGTAAGATTACATTAGCGGCAATCACGCTTACATTTATGGCAACTACAATGGTAGGCGCCACGACATTACAGTATGGCGATAAAGGTAAAAGTGTAACAGCTATACAACAACAATTGATCAAAAATGGCTATAATGCCAAAGATAAAAACGGTGTATACGGTAAAGAAACAAAATGGGCAGTGCGCTTGTTCCAACAAGACAACGGTTTGCCTGTTGATGGCATCGTAGGTCCTGCTACGTATAAAGCGTTGATGGGGACTCCTCAAACTGCGAAAGCAACATTGACGAAAAATGCAGCTACAAAAGCGGTAGCTACAAAATCTGCTTTCACAAAACAAAAGAAAGCCCAAGCACCTCGCATGGAAGGCCAAACGATTAACGGTAAAGCTGTTAAATTAGATAATTTAAAAAAATCTGAACCATCTAAAAATGTAACAGGTGTATTAGCAGAAGCTGATAAATACCGCGGTGTTCCTTACGTATTTGGTGGTACTACACCAAGCGGTTTCGACTGCTCCGGTTATGTGCGCTACGTATTTGCGAAACAAGGTATCAGTTTACCTCGTTTAGCAGATGAGCAATACAATGTAGGCGTATCTGTATCTCGAGCAAACTTAAAAGCTGGTGATTTAGTATTCTTCGAAACTTATGAACCAGGTCCATCTCATTCTGGTATCTACATTGGCAATGGTCAATTTATTAGTGCCACATCTAGCCGTGGTGTAGCCGTAGCAGATCTTGATACGGGTTACTGGGGTGAACGTTACTTAGGCGCTAAACGCGTTATGTAATACGACGGTTATCATACAACTATAGACAGTCATGATATAATAGTCATAGCATTAGAAAAAGAGGCTATACGAATCAATTGAATTTCATTGGTTTGTATAACCTCTTTTTCTTGTACAATAGTGGAGTTTACATAGGCCTACTTTTTATATAGTTATTAGCTTTTCTACTGGTTATAAGGTATAATTAAGAGTAAATAATTTTAGGAGGAATATAGATATGAAAGGTAATGAACTGCGTCAAGCGTACTTGCAGTTTTTTGAAAGTAAAGAGCATTTAAAATTAGATAGTTTTTCTCTCATTCCAGAAAACGATCCATCCCTGTTATTAATCGGGGCCGGCATGGCGCCATTGAAGCCTTTCTTTACAGGTAAATTGGTACCTCCTCGCCGCCGTATTACAACTGCTCAAAAATGCATGCGTACAGGTGACCTTGAAAATGTAGGTCGCACAGCACGTCACCATACATTCTTTGAAATGTTAGGTAATTTCTCTTTTGGCGATTACTTTAAAAAAGAAGCTATTCATTGGGCATGGGAGTTTTTAACAGAAGTTATTAGACTCGATAAAGACCGTTTATATGTAACAGTATATCCAGATGACCAAGAAGCATATGATACATGGTATAAAGATTGTGGTGTTCCAGAATCTCATATTTCTCGTTTAGAAGATAACTTCTGGGAAATTGGGGAAGGTCCATGCGGTCCAGATAGTGAAATTTTCTACGACCAAGGTCCAGAGCACGGTTGTGATGATCCTAACTGTGCACCTGGTTGCGATTGCGATCGGTATCTTGAAATTTGGAACCTCGTGTTCACACAATTTAATAAAATGCCAGATGGCACCTATGAGCCATTGCAACATAAAAACATCGATACTGGTGCTGGTCTTGAGCGCTTGGCTTCCGTGTTGCAAGGCTGCAAAACAAACTTTGAAACAGATTTGATTTTCCCTATCATTGAAGCGACAGCAGCAAAAGCTGATGTCACATATAACGAGAATGAAAGCACGGATGTATCTTTGAAAGTTATTGCTGACCACGCTCGTGCTGTCACTGCATTAATCTCTGATGGCGTATTGCCATCTAATGAAGGCCGCGGTTACGTATTGCGTCGTATTTTACGTCGCGCTGTTCGTCACGGTCGTTTGCTGGGTATTGAAGGTATTTTCTTAACACCTCTTGTAGATGTTGTGGTAGATATCCTTGGCCCTGGCATTCAATCTATTGCAGATAATAAAGAATTCGTTAAACGTGTCGTATTAAATGAAGAAGAGCGCTTCAATCAAACCTTGGAACAAGGTCTTGATTTGCTTAACTCCTTAATTGACGATTTAGAAACAAAGAAAGTGACTATTGTACCTGGTACAGAAGTATTTAAATTATATGATACTTATGGATTCCCATGGGAGTTGACAGAAGAAATCGCTCATGAACGAGGCTTTACTATCGACCATGAAGGCTTTGAAGCGGCTATGCAAGAGCAACGTGAACGTGCTCGTGAAGCGCGCGTTAAAGAAGATGCAAAAGTAGCTACACCAGATATTACATTCTTAAAAGACGAAGTATTAGAAGAAAACGAATCCGTTACAGCATCTACCATCCTTGTTATTGGAAAAGGGGCGGATCGCGTTACAGAAGCTACTGACGGTGACGAAGTGACGATTATTGTTCGCCATACGCCATTCCATGCAGAAGGGGGCGGCCAATTAGGCGATACAGGCTTCATCGTTGGTCCAATGGGGAAAGTAGAAATTCACAATACAAAACGCTTACCAGAAGGTACTGTATACCATATCGGGACTGTTGTAGAAGGTTCTATCTCCGATGGCGATGATGTAACATTTGACGTAGATGTAAACCGTCGCAGCTCTATGGCTCGTAACCATACGGCGACGCATTTGTTACATGCCGCGTTGAAACAAGTATTAGGTGATCACGTTAACCAAGCTGGTTCCTTAGTAACACCAGATTACTTGCGCTTTGACTTCACTCACTTCTCTCCTGTAACACAAGAAGAGTTACAAACTTTGGAAGATCTTGTGAACGAAGAGATTTTGAAAGCTTCCGATTTAGCTGTTGCTGAAATGTCTATGGATGAAGCAAAAGCCAAAGGAGCAGTAGCTTTATTTGGCGATAAATATGGCGATACTGTACGCGTTGTAGAAGTACCAGGCTTTTCTGTGGAGTTGTGTGGTGGTTCTCACGTAGGCAATACGGCTTTTATTAGTTCTTTCCGTATTACTAGCGAATCTGGTATCGGATCTGGTGTACGTCGTATTGAAGCGATTACTGGCCGCGCTGCTATGAATGCATCGAAAGCAGATAGAGATACGTTAATTCGTTTGTCTGGCGAATTAAAAACAAAACCAGCACAAATTGAAGAGCGCTTGGCACAAGTATTAGTCGAAGCTAAAGCAGTGGAACAACAATTAGGTCAATTACAAGAAGAATTAGCTGGTTCTGGCGCAGCTGATGCAGTATCTGCAAAAGTAACAGTAAAAGGCATTGATGCTGTTATGTCTACTGTAAAAGCAACATCCATTGATGAATTGCGTTCTTTTGCAGATAAAATTATCGATATGCTCAACGGTTCTGGCGTTGTATTAGTTGGTTCAGTTACAGGTGAAGATAAAGTAAGCTTCGTCTGCAAAGCCTCTAAAGATGTAGTGGCACAAGGTGTTCACGCTGGTAATATTGTCAAAGCCGCAGCGCAAGTGGCCGGTGGTAATGGCGGTGGCCGTCCAGATATGGCACAAGCGGGTGGTAAAAATCCAGAACAATTATTGCCTGCATTAAAAGCTGGTGCTGCCGCATTCCGTGAAATGATTGGCGCAGAAGCTGAATAAGAACTAATATGCATAATTGATTTTCATACAATATGATATAATAGATATGCAAGATATCATGGAGGACCACTGCGGTGGTCCTTTCATAAAAAGGAGGTATATCCATGAGTGTTTCTGATGAAACTATGTTATTCCCTAAAGTGGAAGATAAACCGATGACTGCTGAAGAGGTTCTCACTCGGGTATATAAATCAATCCAAGAAAAAGGATATAATCCAGTTAATCAAATTCTCGGTTATTTAACATCTGGCGACCCTGCGTATATTACTAGTTATAATAATGCTCGTAATGATGTGCGCCGCCTTGAACGAGATGTATTGATTGAAGAATTATTAAAAGAATACGCGAAGGCTAAACAACTATAATGAGAATCATGGCATTAGATGTGGGGAGTCGTACTATCGGCATTGCTTGTAGCGATGCATTGTTGATGACTGCTCAAGGTATTGAAACGATTCGCCGAACCTCTTTAGAAAAAGACTTTCAGCGGTTACAAGAATTGATTGACCAATACGAAGTGCATGAAATCGTTGTAGGGATGCCGAAACATATGAATGGTACTAAAGGGGAACGGGCAGAAAAGACGGAAGAATTTGTAGCACAAATGAAAGAAGTCATCCATCTACCTGTTTCGTTTTGGGACGAGCGATTATCTACCGTTATGGCTGAGAAGCAGCTTATTGCTGCCGATGTGAGCCGTAAAAAGCGGAAAGAGGTAATCGACAAGATGGCAGCGGTTGTTATTTTGCAAGGCTATTTAGATAGATTACAGTTTAAGTAGAGGAGGGTTTCCAATGGTGGACCAAAATTACGAAGGCGAAGTATTTTACTTAGAATTCGAAGACGAAGATGGCAACAAACAATACTTTACTGAAGATGTAGTATTACAACATGAAGGTGAAGAATACGCTGTACTTGTTCATGTGCAAGACGAAGAACATCAAGTACAAGAAGATACGTACATGATTCTAGCTCGTATTGAAACAAATGAAGCCGGCGAAGAAGAATACGTTCCTCTTGATGAAGAAGATGAACATTTCGAAACACTTGTACACTTATATGAAACTATGGGTGAAGAAGAATAATAATTCCTAGTATGAGAACTCCTTTGCAGAGACTGCAAAGGAGTTTTTTACATTGAAAGCCTTAAATGTGCTATAATAAGGTGTACAATTGTTTCTATTAGAAAGGATAATTTATGAGAAAATCCTTCCCATATATATTGGCTATATTTATGATTCTTGCTGTTTTAGTTGTAGGTGCATTAGGAGCCCTCTACATGGTACCTAATACCTTTGAAGATGATGGTACCTCAAAAGTCCTCGTTATCGATCAAAATGCGACAGGTGCTGAAATTGCAGATATGTTGTTTGAACAAGGCTTGATTCGTTCGCCATTGGGATTTAGAATGTGGTTAGCTCTTAGCGGGACAAGTGATAAATTGCAATCTGGTCATTATCAAATTCCTAGTAAAGTGACGGTTCGTGAACTCATTGATTTGTTGCAAGAAGGTCATGTAGAATCCATTCGATTAACCATACCTGAAGGCTATACGGTAGGGGATATTGCCATTGCGTTAGAACGGGCTAAAATTATGCCTGCTGCAGAGTTTTTAGCGGAAGCGAAACGCTTTACGCCATACCCATATATGAAAGGAACTCGTCCTACTACATATCCTGTGGAAGGATTCTTATTCCCAAGCACTTATGAAGTGCCTGTAAATGCTACAGCACAAGATGTAATTATCATGATGAGCGAAGAAATGAATCGCTATTTGACGCCAGCTGTGAAAAAACAGATTCAGGCGCAACATATGAGTATTCATGACTTTGTGACGCTCGCTTCTCTAGTGGAACGAGAAGCCTTGTTTGATGCGGATCGGCCTATTATTGCTGGCGTATTGAAACGACGCTTAGCTCACGGTATTCCATTGCAGTCTGATGCGACGATTTCCTATGTGTTAGGGTATGCCAAGGAAAACGTAACAATCAGCGATACACAATTACAGAGTCCTTATAATACATATGTGGTGAAAGGATTGCCACCAGGACCGATTTCCAACCCTGGTAAAAAGGCTTTAGATGCTGTATTATATTCGGAAAATACAGAGTATTTATATTTCGTAGCCGACAAAGAAGGGCACAATCACTTCTCCAAAACGTATGCGGAACATTTGGCCGCAGTAGAGCGCATTTATGGTGAAAGCCAAGGTACTACGCCAGATGCGTCTTCGCAAGTGACGGCCCAAGCCGGTCCTAACTATGATGTAGCGGCAACAAGTGAACCAAATTATAACTATAGTTCGCAAGAAGCGATAGAAGCAGATTCTCAATATGTTGAAGTAGAACCGTCGTATAGTTACGCGCCAAACTATACATCAAGTGCAGCACCTACAGCTCCTGCTAGAGTGTCGGAATCTGTATCGATTCCTATTACACAAGCTGCACCAGAGGTGGCTGAACCAACACCAGCACCGGCGCAGCCTATAGAGACAGAGGTACCGACTGCAACACAGCCGATTTACATACCGATTCCAACTCCTGCAGGGGCATCTACAGATGGTACTACAGGTAGTAATTAATGTTATTTTACTTTCATAGGACGTCTACTATTACAGATGGAACTTAATGATATTTTAAATGAACAGCGTATTTATGCGATGATACATGATGTACCGATTTTGAGAGAATCAGAAGTACATTTATTTGAAGAATTAATAGGATTATACCGGCCCACCTCAGTCTTAGAGGTGGGCACCGCCATTGGTTACTCTACATTGCTAATGGCACCTCTTGTAGATAAAGAGGAGGGACATATTACGTCTATTGAACTGGATCCAGTGCGTCATGAAATGGCTAAATATTACATCAATCAATCGGACTATTCTGATAAAATCACATTGCTCAATGGTGATGCAAAAGATGTATTAGAAACGATTACTGGAGAATATGATTTAGTTTTTTTAGATGGGCCTAAAGGCCAATATTTAAACCAACTAGAACTCATTTTGCCTCATGTTAAAGAAGGGGGCGTCATTTTAGCGGACAATGTCCTCTTTAGAGGCTATGTGCGGGGTAAAAAAGAAGCGCCACGCCGGTTCAAAACCATTGTGAAACGATTAGAAGAATATTTACAGTATGTAGAAAATAAAGAATTATTTAACACTACCATTTACCCAATGGGGGATGGCATGAGTGTAAGCGTGTGGAAAGGACGCAATAAAGAATAATGGCAGAACATTTTATGGAACTCCTATGTCCTGCAGGGAATATGGATAAATTGAAAATGGCCATTCGCTACGGTGCTGACGCTGTATATTGTGCAGGCAAGCGATTTGGCTTACGGGCAGGGAATTCTAATTTCTCTGACGAAGAATTGAAAGAAGCAGTAGAATTTGTACATGCCCATGGTAAAAAAATCCATGTTACATGTAATATCATTCCTCATAATGAAGACTTTGAAGGCCTTGAGGACTATTTAAAATTCCTCGAAAGCATTGGCGTCGATGCTATCATCGTAGCTGATATGGGAATTTTTAGCCTAGCTAAACGAGTGGCCCCAGGTCTTGAGCTTCACGTAAGTACACAGGCGTCCACGACAAACTGGCACACCGTGCAAATGTGGAAAGAATTAGGGGCGACGCGCGTCGTAGCAGCGCGAGAAGTGTCGCTAGCAGATTTAAAAGAAATGAAAGACAATGTAGATATTGAAATTGAATCTTTCGTTCACGGCTCTATGTGTATTTCTTACTCTGGTCGTTGCTTGTTGTCTAACTATATGACAGGCACGCGCGATGCAAACCGCGGTCAATGTTCTCAAGCGTGTCGCTGGAAATATAGCCTAGTAGAATCGAATCGACCTGGCGAATATTATCCTATCGAAGAAGATGAACATGGCACTTATATTTTTAACTCTAAAGATCTATGCCTCATTCATCGCATTCCAGATTTATACGAAGCTGGCGTAGATAGCCTTAAAATCGAAGGGCGCATGAAATCTGTACACTACGCTGCTACTGTAGCGAAAGTGTATCGTACAGCTATTGATGCGTACTTAAAAGAAGGCAAAGACTGGTACGTTCGTCCTGAATGGATTGCAGAGCTTGAAAAAATCTCGCACCGTCCATACACAGACGGCTTTGCGGAAGGTCGCCCTGATGAAAGTGCGCAAAATTATGGCAAATCGACGAATACGCAAACGCATGATTTTATCGGTTTAGTATTAGACTATAACGACGAAGAACAATATATCGACTTAGAACAACGCAATAATTTTAAAGTAGGTGACAAAGTCGAGTTTTGCCAACCAACGGGCGATTTAGTAGAAATGGTGATTGAGAAAATGACTGATGAAGAGGGCAATGCTATCGATGTAGCCCCACATGCACAAATGAAAGTACGCATCTACACGTCTAATAAGTTAGAACCATATTCTATGATGCGCCGCGAGGCAAAATCAAAAGAGGCTTAATGTTATGACTACGATACAAAAGGCAGATATACAAGCTTATGATAGTGATAGCATAGAACGTAGTGGCGAAGAAAGTTATGTGTACTTTCACATTGAACCGAAATACACGAACTATGTGAATCGTGTTTTAGAAGGCTATGAATATGTAGGTGTTATGACTACCGTAGATAGTACCGGACGATGTATGGTGCGTAGCACAGAAGATACTAAACCACTAGCAATAGAAATACTATCTAGTTTACCGATGGTTACATTAGAAGAGTAAGGGGAATTCTATGAAACATAATGTGTTGAAACGAGCTTTGACGATGGCTGTAGTAGGTGCTACTATGGCAGTGACTGCATTGGCAGCACCTAATGGACCAGTTGTGATTCCACAACCTGGCACAGTAGTTGTGATCAATCACAATCCAGACGTAACATTTTTGGGCAATATTAATTTCGATATTGAAAACCAAACAGATAATAATTTGCGCATTGGCAATGAAGTAGTACCTAATGTGCTATATGGGGCTGCGTTCAATCGCGCTGGCGCACCTGATACAGTGATTCCTGCTGAATCCTACGTATTCGTAGGTCCTAAAGAAGTGCCTGCAGCTTTAACAAAAGAGAGCGATGCTGGCAAACCAGGTGAGCAATGGACAGTAGAAACAATCCGCAATGTAAAAGGCCAACCTATCCAATTAGCTACCCGTGGTATTCCTGAAAAACCATTAGGCGTGCAAGTAGAAATTATTAAAGATACGTTCATGAGTGGCGCTATCGATAATAGTGTGACACCGCAAGGTACGAATAGCAAAGGTACACTTTACATGACCGTACCTAAAGCATTGAAATTGGAAGCTCGTACAGATATTCCGGACGAGGCTCGAGAAACGATGCCTGCTATGTTCCGTGGCAAAATGGGACAATCTTTGATGGTCAACTTATTGCCATTGAATGATGAAGAAAAACAACAATTAGCAGACAATCCAAATAATGCTAACGCTATTGTATTTAACCGTGCTATGGGGATGGCTAGTAGCATTGGTAACTCAGCTAAACAAAGTAAAGTCTATACATATATGAAAGACCATTACCTCAATATGATTATCGTTGCAAAAGATTATGACGATAACGGTGCTCGTGGTAGCGGTGTGTTGATGGTATCTAAACAAGATAGTTCTGATGATGTCATGCTCGTTCTTTTCAAAGGCCCGGACATTACTAATTCTACGATTGAAAAAGTAATTGGATCTATGTTGTCTGCTCATTTTGAACGTAAATAAAAGCACCGTGGAATCGTAATTACATATAAGTCAACGTAGACAAACAGATGTAAACAAAATAATGTATACTTAGAAAAACTGTTACAGCTTTTATTAGTTGTAACAGTTTTTTTCGATGTATTGCATTTTAGAAAATCCTATGATAAGATAAACGAGTAAAAGTGATGCGAAGGACATGATTCTCATATCCCTGTGTACCAGAGAGAGGTGGATGCTGGAAACACCTTACACATATATTAGAGTTACCCCCTTCAAACTGATTCGCCGAACTTATAGTAGGTGAATACGGTATGCCCCGTTATCGGCTTAATGAAGTGAATTAACTATACTATATAGAGGTATAGATAATTAACTAGGGTGGAACCGCGAATGATCTTCGTCCCTTGTTGTAGGGGATAGAAGGTCTTTTTTATTGTCTCTAGAATCTGTAAACAATCTGTACTGTTTAGTTCTAGCCTTAGTCAATGGAAACCATCCCCAGTATTATCTATGATGTGAAAGTTCAAATTTGGAGGTTATTAGTATGGCAAATGTAAAAATCATTCTTCCTGATGGTAGTGCAAAAGAATATGCAGCAGGCACTACTTTAGGGGAAGCAGTGAAACAATTATCTAACAGCTTAGCGAAAAAAGTATTGGCCGCTAATGTAAATGGTGAATTAACTGATCTTCGCGAAGAATTAGTAGATGGCAGTGAAGTAGCATTCTTAACATTTGATGACGAAGGTGGTAAACACGCGTTGCGCCACACTGCATCTCATGTAATGGCACAAGCTATCAAACGCTTATGGCCAGATGCAAAACTCGCTATCGGTCCAGCTATCGACAAAGGCTTCTACTATGATATCGATATGGAACACGTACTCGTTCCTGAAGATTTACCAAATATCGAAAAAGAAATGAGTCGCATCGTCAAAGAAAATTTGCCTATTGTAAAACAAGTGATGTCCCGCGAAGAAGCAATCAAATTCTTCCAAGATAAAAAAGAAGATTACAAAGTAGAATTGATTCAAGAACTTCCTGAAGATGCTATCATTTCTAGCTATAGTCAAGGTGAATTTACAGACCTTTGCGCAGGTCCTCATGTAGCATCTACTGGCAAAGTGAAAGCTTTCAAATTGCAAAGCATTGCGGGCGCTTACTGGCGTGGTGACGAAAACAATAAAATGTTACAACGCGTGTACGGTACTGCGTTCGAGAAAAAAGAAGACCTCGATGCATACCTTCACTTATTAGAAGAAGCGGCGAAACGAGATCACCGCAAATTAGGTAAAGAATTAGGGCTCTTCGTGATTAAAGAAGAAGGTCCTGGCTTCCCATTCTTCTTGCCAAAAGGGATGGCTCTTCGCAATGCGTTAGAAGATTTCTGGCGCGAAGTTCACCATGATTTTGAATACGATGAAATTCGTACACCAATCATTTTGAACAAACAATTGTGGGAAACTTCTGGTCACTGGTTCCATTACCGTGAAAATATGTACACTACAATCATTGACGAAGAAGAATATGCTATTAAGCCAATGAACTGCCCAGGTAGTATCTTGGTGTACCAAAACGAGCCGCATTCTTACCGCGATTTACCATTGCGTTATGCTGAATTGGGTCTCGTACACCGCCACGAATTGAGCGGCGCTTTACATGGCTTATTCCGCGTACGTAGCTTTACACAAGATGATGCGCACGTATATATGTTGCCATCTCAAATGCAAGAAGAATTGATGAAAGTCATCGAATTGTTCGATCGCATTTACAGCAAATTTGGTTTGAAATACCATGTAGAATTGTCTACAAAACCAGATAATGCTATGGGTGACGATGCCATTTGGGAAATGGCTACAGAAGCTCTTCGCAATGCTATCGAAGCAAAAGGGATTCCATATATTATCAACCCTGGTGATGGCGCTTTCTATGGTCCTAAATTGGACTACCACATTGAAGATTCCCTTGGCCGTACATGGCAATGCGGTACTATCCAATTGGATATGAATTTACCAGAACGATTCCAAATCGAATACACTGGTGAAGATGGTCAAAAACATCGTCCAATCATGATTCACCGCGCTTGCTTCGGCTCTATGGAACGCTTTATCGGTATCCTAACTGAACACTATGCAGGGGCTTTCCCAACTTGGATGGCACCAGTACAAGTGAAAGTATTGCCAATTAGCGAAAAACACGTAGAATATGCTAAACAACTAGCAAAACAAATGCATGGCGACTATATCCGCGTAGAAGTAGATGATCGTAACGAAAAAATGGGTTACAAAATCCGCCAAGCCCAAATGTCCAAAACACCATACATGCTCGTTGTAGGCGACAAAGAAATGGAAAATGGTGAAGTAGCAGTACGCCGCTACGGTTCTGATGAATCTAATACTATGGCATTTGATCAATTTGTAAGTGATATTAAAGCAGAGATTAAAGAGCGTAGAAACAACTTATAATATGAGATAATAAGAATTATACATTACTTGATCAATCATGAAGAGGCTATGGTAGGTTATTTCTACATAGCCTCTTTGTACATAGGAGGGAACATATGGACATTATGTCTTTGTTATTACAACGTCGCAGTGTGCGTAAATATAGCGATAAAGAAGTAACGAAAGAGATATTAGAACAAGTGGTAGCAGCTGGCTTATTGGCTCCGACTAGCAAAAATAGACGCCCTTGGCAATTTCATGTGGTACAAAACCGCGATGCCTTAGTCCAATTATCACAAGCGAAAGCGTCCGGTGCAACCTTCTTAGCGGAAGCGCCTGCGGCCATCGTCGTAACAGGAGATGAGACTGTTAGTGATGTATGGGTAGAAGATGTGTCCATTGCTATGTCGTTTATTATGCTTCAAGCTGAGTCACTAGGATTAGGGAGCTGCTGGGTGCAAATGCATTTGCGTAGCGACGCTAATGGCGTTGATGCAGAAGATAATGTGCGACGTATGCTAGGTGTATCTAGTGAACAGCGTATTGTTGGTGTTCTTGGTGTAGGTTATAATGCTTTCGCAATGAAACCGAAAACGATGAACGATGTAGATATGAGTCGTGTTCATTGGATTGACTAAGATGACTGTTTATACAAGTGACGTAGCAGTTTCTTTAGAAGTAGGGATTCGCATTTTACAAGAGGCGATTTCTCCTATAACTGAGATAGAGCATGTAGCACTGAGCGACGCGTTGCATCGCGTCGCAGGGGAAGATATTACGGCTCATATAGATAATCCGCCTTTTCATCGCTCCCCTGTAGACGGATATGCACTTCGCTCTGTAGATACAATCAGCGCTGGTGATGAAAGTCCAGTTTTGCTCACCGTAGTTGGCGAAATCTGTGCAGGTGCCGTATTTGAACATCCTGTACATAACGGCGAAGCTATTCGTATTATGACTGGTGCGCCTATACCAAATGGATGTGATGCGGTAGTGCCACAAGAATTAGTAGAGCTAGAAGGGAATACCATTACACTATGTAAACCTTTGAAAGCCTATGAAAACTACTGTATTGCTGGTGAAGATATCAAGCGTGGGACTATTGTGATTCGTCAAGGAGAGACCCTCACAGTAGCTCATATTGGTGTATTAGCTACATTGGGGCATATGACAGTACCTGTTTATCGACGTTTGAAAGTAGCGTTAGCGAGTATTGGCGAAGAGTTGTTGCCTATGGGAGCTCCACTGGAAGCGGGGAAGGTATACAATAGCAATATGTATATGTTGCAGGGGCGATTACAAGAATTGGGCTGTCATGTAACGTCCATTGGTATTTTGTCAGATGATGTAGACTATGTAGCCAATGCATTGCGAAGTATCGAGGGTGACTATGATGTTGTCATTACTACTGGTGCGGTGTCTGTTGGGAAAAAAGACATTATGCACGATGTAGTGCCTCTTGTAGGAGAAAAACTATTTTGGCGCTTACAATTGAAACCGGGATCTCCTGTGTTAGGATATCGGTGTCCTCATGCATTAGGTATTGCTTTGTCAGGCAATCCATTTGCTGCATTGGCAACCTTTGAATTATTAGTACGACCTATATTAGCCCATGCTAGTCGTAATATGACTGTGATGTATAAACGTACATCAGCTACAATGGCTAATGAATTTACAAAACTTAGTAAAGGTCGCAGGTTTATTAGGGCTTATTACGATGGTCAATGTGTAACTGTGCCTGAACAGAACTCTCCATCTAGTTTGCTATCGGCCATTAATTGTAATGCACTGATTGATGTGCCACCAGGAACGGGACCATTGCAAATAGGGGAGCTAGTAGAGATTGTCTTGTTATAACAAAAAGCTGAGTATCTTTTGTACTTAACCCTTATATTTGGGTGTTTATAATACAAATTTTGTATTTTTTATATTCTTTGTTCTTGACATATAACGGCAATATTTGTTATTATAACTAAGTACTTATGAAGCAGAGGCCATCCGCCACTCACCTAATGCCAAGAAGCAGTAGGTTATATACTTGATGAACGTATTACGGATGGCGTATGCCATCCGTCTTTTTTATTCTCTTGGAGGTGAATGCTATCAGCAAGGATACACCACGTATTAACGAAGAGATTCGTGCCCGTGAACTTCGCGTTGTGGGCCCTGAAAACGAGCAAATCGGTATTATGTCTAGCCGTGAAGCATTAGCGTTAGCGGAAGAACAAAATCTTGATCTTGTGGAAATTGCACCGAATGCAAAACCACCAGTAGCTCGTATCATGAACTATGGTAAATATCGTTACGAACAACAAAAACGTGACAAAGAAGCTAAGAAAAAACAAAAAGTAGTAACTTTGAAAGAAGTAAAACTACGTCCACATATCGAAGACCATGACTTTTACGTTAAAATGAAAAATGCTGCTAAATTTTTAGCAGAAGGTAATAAGGTAAAAGTAACTATCATGTTCCGCGGTCGTGAATTATCCCATCCGGAACTTGGTATGGCAGTATTGACTCGTTTTGCAGAAGAGTTAAAAGAAAGTGCTGCTGTTGAAAAAGCAGCTAAATTAGAAGGTCGCAATATGACCATGATTTTAGTGAGTAAGTAATTTTGGAGGATTCGAATTATGCCAAAAATTAAAACACGTCGCGCAGCGGCTAAACGTTTCAGAGTAACTGGTACTGGTGAATTCAAGCGTGCAAAAGCTTTCAAAAGCCACATTCTTGAGAAAAAATCTCCAGCTCGTAAACGTAATTTACGTAAAGCTACATTGGTTAGCAAATCCGATTACAAACGCGTACTTAAATGCTTACCATACGCGTAATCGTTACGAATTAATCGCATTACTATAGATTTTTAGGAGGAATTTACAATGGCAAGAGTGAAAAAGGGCGTTACAGCTCATGCACGTCATAAAAAGATTTTAAAATTAGCTAAAGGTTACCGTGGTACTCGTTCTCGTTTATTCAAAAAAGCTAACGAATCCGTAATGAAAGCGTTGTACTACGCTCGTCGTGACCGTCGTGCGAAAAAACGCGAATTCCGTAAATTATGGATTGCTCGTATCAACGCGGCAGCTCGCATCAACGGCATGACTTACAGCCGTTTCATTGCTGGCTTAACTAAAGCAGGCGTTGAAGTAAACCGCAAAATGTTGGCTGACATCGCAGTTAACGACGCAGCAGCTTTCACTAAATTAGTAGAAGTAGCTAAAAACGCTTAATCGCAATATAACCCTCTTTCCAATTATGTGAAAGAGGGTTTTGTATTTTCTGAAACTATGGTATACTGAATATAAAGAAGAGTCATTAACGTGTGGTAGCGTTAGGCTCATCTAAAAAGAGTTGAAAAGATGATGCCTAACGTGAAAGCATACGCTTTAAACGTTAGGCATTTTTCGTTAACACATAAATATGTTTAGAATGGTTACTAAAAGAGATAATAAAGCGATATACAAGATATGTATATCGCTTTAGATATTTTGAAGGAATATAACAAGAAATGAAATTAAAACGATTATTATGTACAGCTATTACATTAACTATATTACTCGGTTCTATAGTTGCAGCAGAGTCTATTAAACCAACCAATATTGAAACGCCTATAGCAATGCACAGCGGGTTAGAACAAATAGCTCCATTGGAGTATCAGATCGTAGTAGAAGGCAAAACAGTGGCATTACCGAAGGGAGTTGTTCCAGCATTACGAGGTAAAAGTGACGTACTTATCCCTCTTCGTGCCGTAGGGGAAGCTTTGAACTATGATATTACGTGGCAACCAGATCGAAAAGCTGCACATTTAGAGATGAGTATTGCTAGTATGGAATTTCCAGTAGGGCAATCGACGTATTACCGAAAAGGGAAGTTGCAAATTATTAATTTAGACATGGATTACCCTATGGACGATGCACCGGTATTAATAAATGGTGTCACCTATGTACCTGCCAAGATTTTTGAAGAATTCCTCAACGATGTTACGGTAGACGCTGGTAATCGAATAGTTACGATTGAAGTACGGAAAGCACAATTAGCAGGAACGACAGGGGTCATGTAAATTAATTGTTAGTAGCTATGAGATGAATGGAATGATAATATATTGTATAATACATATATGTTGTATTCTTTCAGTTAACAGAAAAGGGGAATGAATTACATGGGGAAAGAATCAAAATTTGAAGGTACTGTCATTGAATTTATTGGCTATAGCATTATTGCGGCCATTATCGTGACGTTTTCATTAGGCATTGCCTATCCATGGGCTGAAGTAATGATGCAAAAATGGATTTGCCGTAATACAATCATTGACGGCCGCCGTTTGTACTTTGATGGTACAGGCACACAATTATTTGGCAGCTATATTAAATGGTGGATCTTAACCATCATTACATTAGGTATCTACGGATTCTGGTTGTTCAATAAAATGACACATTGGCGTACAAAACATACGCACTTTATGGATTAGTGAAAGCTTATTTTAAATGTAGTAATTTAGCTTACATAAAAAAGGGAGAAAGAAATTCTGTAATTTCTTTCTCCCTTTATATATGATATAATTTATATCAAAGTGAGGCATAAATGGTTGTCGAATGCCAGCTCTCGCTTCTCGAAAAGTTTATTTGAAGAAACGGTCTGACTCTCAACGTCGGGCCTTTTTTCATGCCACGGTTTAAAAGCTAACGTCTGCTAGAAGTCAATTACTTTGCAGCTATGATAATAGTCGCCACAAGTATCCCGAAGGAGATCATTAAAGTTAATACTTTATATGTACTCATATCGATCCACCACCAATCTTCGAGTGATTAGCAAAGGCTAGATCCATTTAAAGTCCTTAAGATTAGTATAAAGTTGGTGGTGATAAAAGTATATAGAATAGATGACATTATTGGTGACGTGATGACTCTATTAGTGTTATTCAATTATTAGAAGGAAGATATTGGCATAAATAGTTTTTATTTTCTGTGCTCCTCCAATAATTCAAATATGTTATGGTTTTGTTTAATCTGATTAAATAATTTTTCATCTATTATATACGGACTTAACTGGTCTGTTTTTTTATTTATGGTGCTTTTCTCAAGGTCCATAATTTCTGCAAGGGGAATTCTAATACTCGGTATTTTGCAGATTTTCCAAAATTCGTCCCGATCTTGATCTTTAAGTTCTTGTAAAAATCCATCTTCAGTATATAATTCTTTAGCATTAGGATTATGGCTTGCACCATCTAGCTCTATGATAAATAATGTTTTTCCATAATGATTAACTATGGCGTAGTCGACTCTTTTTTTTGCAATCCTATTGAAATTAGCAAATGTATATGCCTCTTTTCCTTCTCCCTCTCCGGTTACAATACAAGAAAAGGAAACTTGTGGAAATATATATACATTATAAGGAGAAAGAATGCGGATGAGCCTGTTGAATACATTTTTTTCGCTGAGTGTTTGAATATACCAAGGTTCATAATATTCAGCATATTCAGCAATAGGTTTATATGGGGAATGGTTCTCTTTTTCTTTTGCAATCCTTTTTTTAGATTTGTTAGTGTTTTCAGTTTTTGAGGATATCTCGCATTTAGCTAAACTATCACTAGTATTATCACTAGTATTATATAATACTTGATTATGAGGGGATTGAGTCTTTATTTTATTTGATTGATAATTATTTCTCCAAGTTATATAAAGATTTAGATATACACCGATTAAAATAATAACAAGGATACATATAGTAAGTGTCATACGCTATTACTCCTTTCATTTACTGATGAACATTTACTAATAGGTAAGTTCTATATAAATTATATGCGAAATACAGAAGAAAACAAGGAAAAATAAAATTTTGTAGTACAATAAAAGTAAATAGAACTGGCTTTTAGAATTATTAGAGAGGATTATCTGCGAGGTTGAAAATGGTAAAAGGAAAGAGTGTAAACTTATTTTTAATTGACGGGGAAGTTACAGGCAGAATTAAATGTACTCTTGCCAATTGGACGGGGGTAGTATATAAAATTCCCCGATCATTGTTAGCTGAGTCTAAATCTATTGCTGCATTGCAGCAAAGTGCTATTTACATGTTATTTGGTACTAATGATAACAATGAACCTTTAGTCTATATTGGACAAGCAGGTGTTAGAAAAAATGAAGATGGTGCTTTGCGCTGTTTAATGGAACATGATACAGATGGGGATAAAGATTTCTGGAATGAAGCCATTGTTTTAACTACTTCCAATGATAGCTTTGGTCCTACTGATTTGAATTATTTAGAAAATCGATATTTCAACTTAGCGCTAGAAACTAAACGATATAAACTATTTAATAATGCTGAACCTAATAAAGGGAATGTAACAGAGGAAAAAGTTAGTGAATTGGAAGGTTATATCGAGTTTTCAAATTTGCCGATTGGCTTGTTAGGTAAGAAGTTCTTGACACCGATTGATGAAACCACTGAAGACTTATCAAAAGTTGATCGTAGATTATATTTATCTCAACGTGTTGGGGTAGAAGATATCAAAGGTTTTGCGAGAGAAACGAATGAGGGTTTTTTATTATTGAAAGGGAGCAAGGTGTCCCGCAAGTGGGCACCTAAACTTTCTGAAGTATTAAAGTCTAAAAGAGATGCGGTGCCTAAAGATAAAAATAACTGTATATTGGAAGATATTATGTTTACTAGTCCTTCTGCAGCCGCTATGTTCCTCACGGGGCAGAGTACGAATGGACTTATTGCGTGGAAAACTAAAAAAGGGATTACATTAAAAGAACATAGATATAAAAGTAATTTTAAAAAATTACAAAAATAATTTGACATTTATATAATTACACTGTATTCTTAAAATAGAAAGAGAACACAGTGTAATTTTTTTACATGCAAATTTAAGAGTTTATATTAGACAGATGATTTTATTGGTAGTGATAAGAAAAGAGGTGCTACATATGTATTATATTAAAGAGTTATTCCATAGCAATACAGGGATTTCACAGTTTCGATTAGAGGAATCAACAGCAGATAATGCTACGTTGCATACCTTTTATGGTCAAATTGAATTAGAAGAGGATCTTACGGGTGTTGCTGATAGTAATGCGGAACGTAAACAAATTAAGTTGGTAAAGAGTAATAGTAAATTAGAGGCAGGAGATTTGATATTCAGTACGATTTCTGGTAAAGCAACGGTGGTTAATCCTAGTCATGAAGGCTATATTTTTACACAGAATTATGTACGGATGGTGCCGTTAAAACGAAAAGAAGTAGACAATAGATATATAGCTTTCTTAATTAATGAAAATACAGACATTAAAAAGCAATTTCAACAAAATCTACAAGGCACTAAAGTTATACGATATAGCTTGAGCATGTTAAAGGAGATACAGTTACCTAAACTACCTAATATAGAAATCCAACGATTGATTGGCGATATATATTATAAACAGCAAAAACTGAAAGCATTAAAATATCAAGTAGCAGATTATGAATATATGAGGGATATAACTTTATTAAAGGGAGGATATTGAGATGATGACTGAGTTGGAATTTGAAAGTAAGCTGATTGAGCAGCTTTCATCGGGTGTTATATCTAGCGAATCAAATACAGTTCGAGAGGGTAGTGCATATGGAGTTTTAAATGTATATAAAAGCAAGCTCTGGAAATACGAGCCTCATATTAAAACGACAGAAGCGTTATGGGAGAATTTCCGTAACATTCTGTATCAATTGAATCAACATATATTAGAAAAGCCATTAAGCGACACGGAATTTAATCAAGTACAAAAGGTTATCAATGAGCTTTATACTCCATACCAAGCGGGTCAATTTCTATATGGTCTAAATGGTGTATCTCAAGTAGAAGTAGATTTAGATAATGGGAAACATGTGTTTTTAACTGTATTTGATCAAAAACAAATTGGTGCAGGCAACACTGTATATCAAGTGGTAAGTCAAATCCATCGTCCTGCTAAAATTGCTGGACGGCAAGATAGACGATTTGATACGACATTATTGATTAATGGATTGCCAGTTATTCAAATTGAAGAGAAAACAGATGCTCATCCAGTTGATGAAGCATTAAACCAAATGCATCAATATATCGAAGAAAATCAGTACTCCGATATATTTTCAACAGTACAAATCTTAGTTGCTATGACGCCATCACGTATTAAATATATGGCTAATACAACTGTAGATGCCTTTAATAAGGATTTTGCCTTTGAATGGCAAAATCCTTCAGACAATAAAATAATACGACATTGGGCTACTTTTGCGGATATGTTCCTCAGCATTCCTATGGCACATCAAATGTCGACACAATTTACTATTTTAGACGGTAGTAAAAACAAACAAATGCTTAAAGTTATGCGGCCATATCAGGTATATGCGACACAAGCTGTACTAAATAAGCTTAAGCAGGTAGACTTTGATTTAGCCGTTAATAAAGTAGGCTATATTTGGCACACAACAGGGTCAGGGAAAACGATTACCAGTTTTAAAACGGCATGGCTTGCTAGTCGTATGCCAAATGTCGACAAAGTTGTATTCGTTGTAGACCGCGTTGCATTAACTAAACAAACAGAAGAAGCCTATAAAGCATATGATCCAGAAGGTACCATCGATGTTGATGGAAAACAATTTGATTCGGTTAGTGGTACAGAAAATACGACAGCCTTAAAACGGAGGCTTAATGAAAAAGGGTATGGCATTATTGTTACTTCTGTACAAAAGTTAAATACTTTAGTCAAACGTAAAGACTTTGTGGTGCCTAATAAACGTATTATTTTCATTGTTGACGAAGCACATCGTTCTACCGGTGGTGAAAGTTTTGCAGATTTACAAGAAATATTTAAAGGTGCTGCATGGGTAGGCTATACGGGAACGCCACAATTTGAAGAAACAGTAGGTTCAAAAGGTACTAAAACACATGACGTATTTGGTGATTTGCTTCACTGCTACACGATTCGCGAGGCTATTGCTGATCGTAATGTATTAGGTTTTAAAGTAGATTTTGAAACGACTATTGACGAGAGGGCGATGAAAGAAGATTACTTACCAGCCTTTTATAGAAGTAAATATCCTGATTGGTCAGATGAGAAGATTAAACATAAAATAGATAACTTAACACCTGATGATATGGATGATGAAGTGGCGCCTAGTTTTTATGATGAAAATCCAGACCATGTGCGATTAGTTGTAGAAGATATTTTCAAAAACTGGCGCAATCGATCTAATAATGGTGCCTATAATGCGATGCTAACGACTCGCGTAGGCGGCAATAAAGCAAGTACACCAATGGCAATGATGTATTTTGATGAATTTGAACGAGTTAACCAAGAACGAGCCAAAAATGGATTACCAACTCTTAAGGTAGGCATCAGTTTCAGCATGATGACAGATAATAGTGATGGTCAAAGAATGAATAATAATGGTTTATTTCGGGCTATGCAACATTATAATGCTATGTTTGGAACTAGCTTTGGCCTCGATGATGTGTCTGGATATACGCAGGACTTAACATCTCGTATTAATCGTAGTGCTCAAGATGGTCAGTACTTAGACTTACTCATTGTTATTGATCAACTGTTGACAGGATTCGATGCACCTCAATTAAATACATTATATGTAGATAGAACATTAAAGAATGCGTTGTTGATTCAAGCATATTCTAGGACTAATCGAATTGCAGATAATCAAGGCAAACCATGGGGGCGTATCGTTAATTACAGATGGCCTGTACATAACGAGCGACTTATGAATTATGCATTGAGTATCTATGCTAATAAAGCATCTGCTAATGTGCAGGAAATACTTGTGGATTCAAAATCTGAGTTAGAAAAAGATGGTATATTAGCTAAAAGTTTTGTGAAACAGTTTGAAGAAGTACAACATATCGTAACTCAAATAGCAGATTTGACAGAAGAATTCGTTAGCGTACCAAATAGTGAAGCTCAACAAGAAGAGCTCTTTTCTCTCATGCGTAAATATAGTATGGGCATATCTAAGTTAAAACAATACGACCCAGAGAAAGTAAATGGAGAAGATATTGGTTTTGATTATGACCATCCAGAGGCTCTCATTCTAAGATTAGGTATGACTGTAGAAGAAGAGCAACGACTTAACACATCTATTAAAAATGAATTAATAGAACGAATGGCGAAAAGACGTGATGTTCCGGTATTTCAAATTGAATTACGAATGTCCCATGTAAAAGATGTTAGTGTTAATTACGATTATTTAACTGAACTTATTGAAGCATTGATGAATGCTGTTCATGAGAAACGAATGGAAGAAGCAGAAGCAGTGCGCAAAAAGATTAGTGATTTTGCTCTTTCGTTAGACGATAGACAATATGCTAAACATATTAATAAAGCCGCAGATGCAATTTATACAGGGGAATTCCCAGCGGCAGGAGAAGACATAGCTTATCCTGTAAAATTGAAATCTAGTAAGACCATTATCGACGCAGCTAATACGATGATTGTGAAAGATCAAATTTTTGACTTCCGTCTACAATGGGGGATTATTGATGTCATTAGTAATGAAGAACTTCTTGAGTTATTTGAGCGTCATACATATGGCAAACAAGACCTCGATGATACAGGTCGTATTAGTCAGCTTAAGAAAGATGCACGAAGTGAGTATCAAGCAAAAGCACAAAATAAAGATGTAGTAGCACTTAATAAAATCAAATATGGTAATGAATTGGTTTTGGCATTATATGACTTTGCTGATACTTATATTAGTGAGAAGTAGGTTGTTATCTATATAAAAGGAGGTTGCAATGAGCGAAGAGAAACGAAAAGTACCTAAATTAAGGTTCCCTGGATTCACTGAAGATTGGAAACAGTGTAAGTTGGGGGAGGTATTATTAGACGTTAAAAGTGGATTATCAAGAGAATTATCACAACAGGATATTGGATTGCCAGTTGTACGTGCTAATAATATAGAGGATGGAAGATTAAATTTAAATGATAATTTAAAATACTGGTATAAAAAAGATCCTCAAGGTGCTAAGACTGAATTATATCATTTAAATCAATATGATATATTAGTCAATTTCATTAATAGTGAATCTAAAATGGGTACCGCTGCATATGTAGAAAATCCACCAAAACGAGAGACCATTTTTACTACTAATATATTAAGATGTCGTACTAAAAATAATATTGATAGTAAATTTGTTTATTATATTATGATGACATTAAGATATAAACATTTCATAAAAATGATTACCAAACCAGCTGTTAATCAATCAAGTTTTACTACGGTAGATTTTAAAAAATATATTTTAAATATGCCAGATATAGAGGAGCAAAAAAATATAAGTGCTTTTCTTTCTAAATTAGATAACTATATTACCCTTCATCAGCGTAAGTTAGAAAACCTTAAAAATCTAAAAAAAGGACTACTTCAGAAACTTTTTCCTAAAAATGGAGAGACTACACCAGAACTACGTTTTCCAGGCTTCACTGACGATTGGAAACAGTGTAAGTTGGGGGAGGTAATGGAAGTTACTTCAGTAAAGAGAGTTCATCAATCTGATTGGAAAAATATAGGAATTAGATTTTTAAGGGCACGAGATATTGTTGCAGAATATAAAAATGAAGAATTAAATGATTATCTATATATAGATAAAGAGTTATATGAAAAACATACTGAATTTTCTGGTAAAGTGGAAAATGGGGATTTACTTGTTACTGGAGTCGGTACAATTGGAATTCCAAAGCTTATAAAAACTGATGATCCTTTATATTTTAAAGATGGTAATATTATTTGGTTCAAAAATAAAAATATAATTAATGGAAACTTTTTTTATTATTTATTTCACTCTCAAACAGTACAGAATTTTATTAGAAAATCATCTGGCACTGGCACCGTGGGAACTTATACAATCGAAAATGGTAAACTGACACCAATCATATTACCGTCAAATAAAATGGAACAGAAGACTATAGGAAATATGTTTGTTATCTGTGATAATTTGATTACCCTTCATCAGCGTAAGTTGGAACATTTACAGTTACAGAAAAAAGCATTATTGCAGCAGATGTTTGTATAAATAAAGGAGAAGAAAATGGCAGAATCGAAAGCACAAAATGTGTCTAGTCAATTATGGGCTATTGCTAATGATTTACGAGGAACTATGGATGCTAGTTCTTTTAAAGATTATATTTTATCCTTCTTATTCTATAAGTATCTTTCTATTCATCAAGAGTCATACATCATTGATAATTGGGGATATGATGAGAATGATGGATTAACGGTTAATGAATTCTATAAACAGGCGGTAGAAGAAAATGGCTTGGAAGAGTGTTTATTGGATATTGCAGGCACATTAGGATATGCTATTAATCCAGAAGATACATGGGCTACCTTAACAGAGAATATCAATAATGGTACAGTTGTACCGAGTGATTATCAACGCTTATTTGAGAATTTCAATGCTAATGCTTCGATTAATAAAGAAGCAGAGGCAGATTTTAGAGGTGTTTTTAATAGTGTTAATTTAGGTGATTCTGGATTGGGATCTTCTATTACAGGTAGAACGAAAACACTTAATGCTGTTGTTACGAAAATTGATGAGATTGAATTTAAAGATGAAAGTGGCAAAGATATTTTAGGTGAAATTTACGAATACTTAATTGGTAAATTTGCTGCTAATGCAGGGAAAAAAGGTGGAGAGTTTTATACACCCCATGAAGTAAGTATTATTTTGGCTAAATTAGTAACGCAAAATATTAAGGATGATGGTAGTACTTTCACTGTATATGACCCTACAATGGGTTCTGGCTCTCTTCTATTGACGGTTCGCAATGAAGTGCCTAATGGGAATCGTCAAGGCGCTATTCACTTTCATGGGCAAGAGCTGAATACAATTACATATAACTTGGCTCGTATGAATCTTATGATGCATGGTGTTACATATAATAATATGACCTTAAGTAATGCAGACACACTAGGAGCAGATTGGCCTGATGGTATTGATGCTGATGGCATTGATCGCCCTCGTTCTTTTGATGCGGTAGTTGCTAATCCACCATATTCTGCGAAGTGGGATAACAATGAAAGTAAATTAAAAGACCCTCGGTATTCTGAATATGGTAAATTAGCGCCTGCATCTAAAGCAGACTATGCATTTATTTTACATAGCTTGTATCATCTAAATAATGAAGGTACAATGGCAATCGTATTGCCTCATGGTGTATTATTCCGAGGCGCTGCAGAAGGTAAAATTCGTCAGACTTTATTAGAGAAAAATTATCTTGATGCGGTTATTGGTTTACCAGCCAATCTTTTCTATGGTACTAGTATTCCTACGACAATTCTTGTATTTAAAAAGAATCGTACTACAAGAGATGTACTGTTCATTGATGCAAGTAATGAATTTGAAAAAGGTAAGAACCAAAATAATTTAAGTGAAGCTAATATTTCTAAAATTATTGAAACCTACCGTAATCGTAAAGATGTTGAAAAATATGCACACGTAGCAACTATCGAAGAAATTAAAGAAAATGATTATAACCTTAATATCCCTAGATATGTTGACACATTTGAGGAAGAAGAAGAAATTGATCTTGAAGAAATTAATCGTTTGATTAAACAAGACAATGAAGAAATTGAGAAGTTAGAAAAAGAAATTGCGGAACAATTAGCTTTATTAGGTGTTAAATTTTAAGCAAAAAAGGTAGAAATGTCAGGATGACATTTCTACCTTTTGGTTTATGTAACATTAACTTGGAAACAGTGTAAGTTGGGGGAGGTATCTAAAATAGTAGGAGGAGGAACACCTGATACGTCTAATTCTAAATATTGGAATGGAGAGATTGACTGGTATTCTCCTGTTGAAATAGGTGAAGATAGGTATAAATTCCATAGTGTACGAAAAATTACAAAACTTGGATTAGAAAAAAGTTCAGCAAAAATACTTCCAATTGGAACGATTCTATTTACGTCAAGGGCAGGGATTGGGAACACAGCTATACTAAAGTTTGAGGGGTGTACTAACCAAGGTTTTCAATCGATAATACCAAATAAAATATTTTTAGATACATACTTTTTATTTTCTATTACCCCTAAATTGAAAAGATATGGAGAAATTACTGGTGCAGGATCTACATTTGTAGAGGTGTCAGGAAAACAAATGGAGAAGATGCCACTATTCTTACCAACTTTAGAAGAACAAAAGGAGATTGGCAATTTATTTGAAAAGTTTGATGATTTTATTACCCTTCATCAGCGTAAGCAATATTAGACTATATTAAATCACTCAAAAACACTTACACTGATGAAGGGTAATAAGCTTTTCAATTAATAAAAAAGCCCCTTCAAGCTTACTCTGTTCTTCTAATGATGGGATATGAGTAATCAGTTCCATTACTTTATTTTTAGATATATTATATCTAGAAATACCTTGAGCTAAAATTATGATTTGTGATCTAAAACTAGGTGATCTCAATAAATATGCAAAGAAAATATAATTTATTGGTTCTATTAATCTATAGCCAAAGCAAAAGCTATTAAGATAAATATCTTTCTCATTCCCAAGCCAAACCGAACTCATACCAACTTCTTCTGGAGTTTCTGATGATGTAGTGAAAAATACATCTCCATATTTAACTTCATTTTGAGATTGGTCAATTTCAATTGATTCAACCCCGTTTGTTTGGGCTAATGGATTTTCAAATATATTAATATATGTAATATATTTTGCCTCACCATGACCAAAGTCACCTTTTGATTTACCGCTTAATCCATTATATGTATAACCTAATTCACCCAACTTACACTGTTTCCAAGTTAATGCGATTCAAATTTTTAATCCTGCTAAGTCCTTGGTTATTTTAAGCCAGTCCAGATAATGCACGCATAACGATATCAATATCTCGATTTTCCAATTCTTGAATGATATGGATATATGTTTTCTGTGTTGTGGTCATACTAGCATGACCTAAGCGTCTAGCAACACTAGCGAGAGATACACCTGCAAATAGCAAAATAGATGCGTGCGTATGGCGTAATCCATGAATGGAGATAATGGGTAAATTAAGTTTTCGACAATGCCTGCTTAATACATTATTAACAGTTGAGTTAAATACTTTTTCTTTCACAAATAATGGTTTCTCTGGCGGATGTGATTTGATGAGTTCTGAAAATTTAATAATTGTTTGCCAGTCCAAAGCGATTCGTCTCACAGAGGAACGGTTTTTAGTAGGGCTAAATCCTATCCCTGTTTTGTAATCCCATGTTTTATTGACAATGAGTGTTTGATTGGAGAAATCAAAGTCATTAGGTGTAATGCCTAAAGCTTCAGAAAATCTCATTCCCGTTTTAGCGATTAAAAAGATAAACCAATCCCAAGAAATAGTAGGGGATAGGTCTAAATTAATTAACAAAGTATGCAACTCGTATTGACTCAAATATTTAGGTTTCTTTTGACGAGAGTCTTTTCCTTTAATAATTGCTTTGCGTGTAGGATCGCGTGGAATTAATCCTTCGTCAACGGCATCTAAAATAGCACCTTTTAGTTGATGGTGGAAATCCATCGTAGTTTGCCGTTCATGTTGTAAGGCATAGTCATTGAGTAATTGTTGATACACTAAACGTGTCATATCGGCTAGTTTCACATCAGGAATAAGTTTACGCAACCAATGCAATGTGCAACGATATTTATTCATAGTAACATCACGAATAGCACCTTCTTTATAGAGTCGAATCCAGCTTTCATAATAGTCACAAAATAATTTAGTAGATTGACGCATAGCAATAGCTCCTTTCTTGTGAATGGACCTAGCAGGGATTTTAGTATAGAATAGGTAAATTGAATACTATATCATATAAAACGCATATCATAAAAATCGCATAAATAAGCCTACTTTCACTATTCCAATTATGCATGTATTAAAATAAATTGACCCTATGCATAAGTAAATAGAGTGTGGTCATGCATAATTAGATGAGAGAAAATTCAAATAACTACTCATATACCAAGTAAAAAAAGAACCATGTTACAATATCAGTAATATGGTTCTTTTTCTTTGTAATTGAAGGAGGTAGGTTTATGCTTGGTGCTATTGTGGGAGATATTGTAGGTTCTATTTATGAGTTTAATAATATCCGGCGCAAGGATTTTGATTTATTTGTACCTCGTAGTCATGTCACTGATGATACGATTATGACCTTGGCAGTAGCGAAAGCTCTTGCAGAAGCAGCGCCTACTTATGATAGGCTGAAGGAGACTCTAATTCTCTCCATGAAAGGTCTAGGACGGTTGTATCCGAGTGCAGGATATGGAACGCGTTTTGAGGCATGGATTTTTTCGCGTAACGAAGAACCCTATAATAGTTACGGCAATGGTGCAGCTATGCGTGTGAGCCCAGTGGCTTATGTGGCCAATAGCATAGAGGAAGTAAAGTCTCTGTCTCATGTGGCGACAGCAGTAACTCATAATCATCCAGAAGGTATTAAAGGTGCTGAGGCCACTGCTGTTGCTACCTACATGGCACGCACTGGTGAAAGTATGGAGTCTATTCGTCAACATATAGAGGACCGCTATTATACAATTGATTTTGATTGTGCTAGCTTACGTATGAGCTATGGATTTGATGAATCGTGCCAAGGTACAGTACCACAAGCCTTACAGTGTTTCTTTGAATCTACCGATTTTGAAGATGCTATTCGTAATGCTATCTCTATTGGCGGTGATAGCGATACAGTAGCTGCTATTTGTGGTGCTGTGGCGGGCGCTTATTATGGCATACCTAATACGATTAGTAACACTGCCTTAACATATATGGATACACAACAAAAAGCGATATTAACATCTTTTGAGCATATGTTTATGAAATGATACAATAGACTCATTGATTATAGTTTCTTTTTACTAGTTGTATTATATTTCATATATCATTACAGGAGTTCTTATGACTGAAATCCACTCTCTTTTATTACTAAAATCTGCTTTTGAATCGGCTGACTTTCATGGCATAGATGCTTTGTTGGCCCCTGATTGCTCCTATATATCTACTGGCCGCGGCACTATTGGTCGGAATCACAAGGAAGTGATAGAATTTTTATCAGCTATGGCAGAGTCTGTAAAAGCCGATCATGTTCCTGTGCATTGTAACTTGATTCAAGTTACAGAGGCTGATGACGAGGATGCCTTATTTGGTACTGGTAAATTTGGTTTAACTGTAGCCTATGAGGTAGGCGAAACATTTGCTTATATCTTATTTATAGATCTTAACGAAGAGGGGCGGATTGAGCGTATCGTATCGAGCCAAGAATCGTATCAATTGGAACGGGTAAATCTTCGTCTCACTGGTGAAAGCGATACCAAGCCGTATACTTTCTTTCACCACCCACATACTGTCAAAGAGTGGATTACACAACTTAGCTTATGGCTTGAAACAGCCCATATTGACGAAGACGATTTCTATGAGAACATAGACGAACATACGAAAGTCGTATTTCAAAAAGGCGACAGCGAATCTATTACTCTTGAAAATGGTCTTGATGTAGAAGACTACTTTGATCAACTCATGAACTTCTACGTAGACGATGCACCACACATTATCCGCGATGAAGAAGCAGGTCTTATTCTTACATATGGCCCCATGAGCCTCATCGTAGCACTCAATGAACAAGGAGCGCTTGATCTTATTAGTATGTATATCGATACTAGAGATGAAGAGGAGGCGGATGATGTAGGGTATATTGAAGAGGTACTGGGAGAATAACTAAAATAGGGAAAGAAACATTTTCAACGTCGGGACTTTTTTCATGCCGCAGTTAATAGAATAAAGGACACTACTAGTCACCTCATAGTCACTAGTAGTGTCCTTTTATACTTTACAGCTATTTGTAATTGTGGAATTCCTTATAATATACTTTTCCCCATAGGAAATACTTGTTTGCCAAATACGCGATTGACAAGTACTGCACCGGCGCCATAGAAGCCTAGTAAGGAAATGAACAGTTCAGACCATGCAGCGAGTTTAAAGAATCCTGTGCCACCACCAAGGAATAGATCGGTAGCAAGACCGAAGAATAAGAAGTCGATAAGCACCATAATCATAAATACAACTTTATTTGTTTTTAAAGATGCAATAGTGCCAAATATAGAGAAGAATAAAAAGCCTACAAAAGCGAATGCTAATTGTGTTACATCAAATCCTTTTTGTAATGCTTCGCCAAAAGCGCCCATTTGGATGAGCCACACACCAGCCATAGCAGACCAAAAGAGGCCATATGCACCGAATACAACGGAACCAAAGGCATTATTTTTTTTGAAATCAAAATAGCTAGCTATGATTTGGGCTAATGAGCCTAATAGTACAGCCCATGGAATAATAACGGATGTAGTAGGGCCGGACCAACCGACACGAGATGTAGATACTACAAAACACACTACAGATAGACCCAGTAAACCAAGCGCCGTTGGGTCTGCTACATTTTCATTCATTTCTACTTTTCTTACTTCCATTTCCATAGAATCCTCATTTCTTTACTATACAAACTGCCATACATATACTTTCATAATTATGGGATATGTCTATATTACAAACAGGTTTATACCGTTATCTATCTCCATCGATACAAGTTTTATAGTGTAATTATTCACATCATATGAAAGTTCTATGGCATAAATTTACCAAAATTTATATATTGCAGTCAACAAATAAGTCATAATAAATATTCCAAAAAATCATAACTCGTAAGATGTAATAATTGGTGGTTATAATGAAGTGCGTTAGGGAGTATACAAAAAAAGGCTAGTAGTGTGATCTACTAGCCTTTTATCTGGAGTTATGTATTTATATTATATTGATTAGATGTATAGTATTGCATCAAAGACCTTCTAAGTAGTCAATTAATCGTTTTGCATGATCCTTAGCAATCCTTTGTGTATTTGATAAATTTTCTGGACTGCTAACACCTTCAATATAAAGCACGCCGTGTGAATATACCGGTTCTTGCCAATCCATACCACATAGTTTAGCAGTATCAATAAATGCTGGAAAGAAGGAATTAATTGTATGAGCGTGATTACCATCGTATTCATCAGCACTACCACCTGTGGTGAAAGATAGTACTAATTTTTTGCCATGCAATTTATCACCTTTACTACCATAGGCAAAATCGTGTAATAATATATCATCAATCCATTTTTTGAGTAATCCTGGTACATTGTACCAATACATAGGGAACTGCAAGACGACAATATCAGCTTCTACCAATGCAGATTGCTCGGCTGTTACATCAAAACGATAGTCTGGATAGAGGCTATCTAGTTGGCGAATATTAATATTCTCACCGAAATGAGTAGCAAGTTCGTCTATAATTGTTTTATTTCCTACAGAAATTGTTAAGTCAGGATGGCCGCTGATAAGGGTAATTTTTTTCATATAATGTCTCCTAATTATTACATTAACGAACAGTAAGTTTATATAGCTGCTAGTAATGAGCAGTTATAGTTACTTTTAATTATAAAGAAGCCATTGTTTTTGAGCTATTATAGCTATCATTATACATTTAGTTCATTTATAATCGTAAGGATATCCTCTGGCATTCGTGCAATGTGTTGTACACCTAATTCTTGATGCACAGATTCGTCTCTAAAGCCCCAAGTCACGCCAATACAGAGAAGACCTGAATTACGTGCTGTTGCTACGTCTACTTCGGAGTCACCGATATAGATAGACTCTGCTGGAGTGGATCCTAATTCTTCTAGTGCTTGAAAAACCATATCAGGAGCAGGTTTTCGATTGATCTCTGGTCGGTGTCCAATAGCGATAGGGAAGCGGTCTCCAAAGTATTGTTTATTAAGAGGTGTAACGCCTTCTTGGATTTTGTTAGATACGATAGCCAATTTATAACCTTGCTCTTTTAATGTGTCTACTACATCTAAGATGCCTTCGTAAGGAATCGTATAGTCCTGTAAATGCTCACTATAATAGCTTTCAAAGGTATTGAGATACGTTTTGAAATCGTTGTCACATACATCATGAGGCAAACTTTGACGCATTAAATTAGCTACGCCATTGCCTACATCAGCGCGGATCTCATCGATAGTGCGCATCGGAAACTGATGGGTTTTAAGTGCGTAATTCACTGCATTGGCAAGATCTGTAAGAGTATCTAATAATGTGCCGTCACAGTCGAAAATAAGTGTAGTATATTTCATAATATCTCCTAAGCTGTATATAGTTATAGTATACCTATATTATACATCATTATTCTTACACGGTGTGGTTAGTTGCGGTTTTCTGCCAAACTGCTGCACTACAACTATAGATATAGCAATGGTGAAAGCAATTAAAAAGGATTCCTTTGCAAAGTTAATAGAAATGGTAGTTTCACCCATTAGCATATAGTAGACCGAACGATAGAAACTCAGACCAGGTAAAAGAGGGAATAAGCTGGTCATTAGAAATACTGTCACTGGACATTTTCGCTTGACTGCTAAGAAACGGGATGCAAGAACTATAATAAAACCACTAATAAATACAGCAACTAACGTATTACTTTGAATAGTGGAAAGGGTTAAAAAGGTAGCCCATGTTAATGCACCTAATATACAGCAGTCTAGAAAATGTTCTTTTCGGACGTGAAAGAGAATGGCAAAGGCGACGGTTCCTAGTCCAGCCAATATAGATCTAGATAACATAGAGAGAAGAGTAGGTGTTTCTATTTGCCCTGCATAAATAGGAATCATTGGTCCGGTGAATATGATAGATTGAACTGTAGCCAAGCCGGCAGCCATAGAGAGGCATGTTAAAAGGGCACTCATCATCAGTGTATTACCTGTGGCATAGTTATTTTGACTAAATTCTCGTATAGCATTTACAAAAGGAACACCCGGTACCATATCAATCATAGCTCCCAATAGTATAGCTGATAAATTATGTCCGAAGCCTATATATAGAGAGAGATTGGCTAATAAAGCAATCAGAATACTCCCTATAATTGTAATTAATACAGTTGATGTCAGTACGCGTTGTATGGTACACATATACACGCCTAGCACTAAGCCGATAATTGCTGCAGCAAGGGAGTCTACAATGGAACTCCCTATAGCATAGCTGAAAGCACCAGCACCTAATGTATAGGCTAAGAGTTTGTACGTGATTGGAAAATCTTGTGCGTGCTGGATGGCTCTTAGTTCTTGTTTTACTTCTTCGGCAGAGAGTTTTTCTTGGGTAATACGTCTAGATAATTTATTAATTGATTCGATTTTGTCTATATTTACATCTGTTTCAGGAACATTCATAATACAAGATTCTCGAGTTCCATCTTCAGTTTCTGCAGTAGCAAAAATGCCTCGATTAGTGACATAGGCTTCTAATGTTTGAATGCCTAAACCTTTAGCAATGTAATGCATAGTTTCTTCGGTACGGTAAATTTCAGCACCACTGGATAGGAGTATTTGTCCAGCTTTGAGGACGGTTTTTAGTTCTGACATGATAAACGCTTCTCTCTTTCGTGCATATACTACATTAGATTTTGGCAAGTTTTGTTTAATTTTTGCTGATTTCTCGTATTACGATTCTTAAGAAGAAATGGAGTCGCGCAATTCTTTGGCTTTAGCTCGTAGTTCTTTGGCTTCTTTCATGAATTGTTGTGCCTGTTCTTCTAATTCATTTGCTTTGGTTTCGAAATTAGTAGCATCTTCAATGGCTTGCAATTCTACAGCAGCCTCTACTTCTTCGATATTTTGATGCATTACTTCTTCGTTTACTGTTAAATGTTCATCAATATAGTCTTTGATTTCTTCGGCAGACTCATTGTTTTCAATGATTTCTTTTGCTACTTCATGAATATCTTCTTTTAATGAATCTGTATCCGCAGTGCTAATATCACCAAGCTTGTGGAAGAGTTCTTTATCTTCTTTGGTTAATTTTTTATGAGGACTAAATCTCTTGATTGATAAATGAAGCATTTTTTTTCGGAATACGGACTCCATGATGATATCTTTACGATCTCGGATATAACCATAGAAGAGGATACAAAGCAATAAACATCCCATATAGCCTAAAATTGGATAGAGCAGGCTGATAAGTGCTTTAAAACCAAAGAAGCTACAAATATAGCCTATAAGAACTACAATAATCATAATAAGGCGCATTCGTTGGGTAGAACCATTGGAATAGCGTCGTGCAATGGAATAGTATAGCGAAAATGCAGTATTAAAGATAAGAGAAAATACAGTAATCGCATATAATGTCGATAATATAGGATGAATATTATTAACGATAGCTAGCATCGGCATATCTGCATCTTTCACTTTATCTAAGTTGGCATATAGAGCTGCCGCGGCTACTAAGATAACGACGCCAATGAGTATACCACCACGAGTACCGCCTTTATCAGCAATACCGATGCGTACAACAGAGCCACCTAAGATAAAAGCCATAGATACAGCTGTCATAGCACATAATGCGTAGTAATTAATGACAGATAACCAAACGCTGCTAGTGGCAGGTGTAATGGTAGTTGCGGCAGACTCAAGAGCACTCCAGTTAGGACTTTCAAAAATAAAAGTATAGCCTGCTACTAATGCAATCATGGCAATCATGATAGGTGTAAATATGCCTAATACATTAGTAATTTTATCAAAGTCCATAAAGGATACGATAATAATAAGCAATGAACAAAGGGCCCCACCAATCCAAAATGGTAAGTCAAATTGTTGATTTAAATTAGCGCCAGCTCCAGCGACCATAACAAAACCCATAATGAAGCTGCCTGCTACTAGAACTATATCTAATAGCCGTGTAATAATAGGATGGGATATTTGTGCAAAAACCTCTTCATGATTATCAGCACGATAGTAGGACCCTAAGGTAAGCATAATTTTCCCGAAACAGGCGTTAAGCACTCCTAGTAAAAATACACCTATAAGACCGATGCTGCCAAAGGCTAAAAAGTATTGTAATAAATCTTGACCACTAGATAAACCTGCACCGATGATAACGCCAATATAGGCAAAAGCTATTTTCCAAGATTGACTAATCATATGTATCTCCTTTCAAACTTATAAAATACACATGGCATTTATTGTAACATATATATTGAAAGCCTTCAAAATAGGGGTAACATATATCAGTTTTTGTGTTTATGAATTATTATCTATATCTAGTTTGCTTTGATTGTATTTGGCATTGGATTATATGCGTTTGATGGATAATTAATGATTTAGTAAAATATAAATAGCATAGTGTTTTGTAAAAGAGAGGGAATTATGAGAGGGAATTATGTTTAAAAGAATGATAGCGTTATCGCTTATAACATTAGGTATAGGATGTAATCCTATACAAGCTTTAGATATTGATATACCTGGAGCGGACCCAACGATACCAGTTGATAAGTACCAACAGTATCGATCGGATGACAAAATCGATCAAGAATTAAAGAAGGTAGCAAGAGTATCGTTTAAAGAGCGTATTGGCAAAATACTAAATATAGGTGAGGAAGATTTAGATAATCTCGTATATGTGAATACTGAAATGCAGCAGGCAATGAGATTCTCTTCAACTGTAGTGATTTTGAAAGAAAATGGAGCAGATGTAAAATTCACATCTTCTAATGAAAGTATAGTTGGTGAGGATGGTCCAGGAGTTGTAGATAGTGTTGTACATGTTGGAGAAATACGTTCACTTGGACGACGGTTAGCTTATGAAGTACATGAACAGCCTGCTGGAGATAATTGGGAAAATACAGATATTCCTTACAGTGCAATTACTAGTGAGGTGTTAGCAGAACGATTTGCTAATAGAAATGCATCTGATAAGTTAACTAATAAAAAATGGTTAGGTGGAGCTCCATTTTCTTATGGTGTACTAGAGAAAGCTTCTTGGGATGTTATTAAATATAGTCAAGGTGCTGTTATGGGGAGCATTAACTTTACATTGCCTAATACACCAACACGTTCTTACCACATAGGATATAATTGGGATCCAACTCTATTAGATTTGCTAAATATGAGCGATTCTAAAGTTGTTCCAGAAACTATGGACCATTTAGTTAATATAGTATTGCCTTCTATTAAGCCAGCTAGTGACATATTGAATGTAACAAAGCCTGTTACAGAAGGGCCGTATACTTTTAGAGTTTTGAAAGATAGTAACTATAGAGGAAATAAGAACATGTTAAATACGATAAGCACTGCTGAGCTGTATATGAGCAGTGCTGAAATGTATACCTCTGATACTATTAAGGAAGGTATTTTCAAAGTACCATTTTATTCGGATAATCCTAAAATGCAGAATGTATTTCGGGATGTATTGTTAGATTTCCTACCCTATAAAAAATTTTTAGAAAATAAGAGCCCAATTAAGTTTGCTACTGTATGGAATGATGGTATACCAGGTTTATATCTAGAAGCTGAGACTGCCGATAGTACTTTCTTTATGATCGTGGTATATGATAATAAGCAGAAATATTTCCATTTTGTTGAACGATTACATGATAGTCCTATAAATCGAGAACAAGTTAGAGATGCTGTCCAATATATTGAGGTAAAAAAAGGATTAAACAAGAAGGCTTTAAATATGGATTAGGGATTGTTCCAGATAAAAGTGAAGAAACGTAGAAATAATATAATCTTGTGTTTATACATAAAAGAGAGCAGGCGTCCACAATAGGATGACTGCTCTCTTTTATGGTTCTATAATAAATGTTGGGGTGTCACCATCAAGGTGGCACAACCAACATTATTTTTTTGCAAAAAAAAT